>JAADDH010000071.1 GCA_013154035.1 Candidatus Iainarchaeum sp.
CGTTGTCAATTATGTAAATCTTGCTGTGCAGCTGCTCGTCACCCCCTCCCCAGTTGTATATCTGCAGATGGATCTTGGGGTCGGGGACCAGCTGCTGTGATGTTTTGTACTCTATGCGACCAAAACCCAAGTATAGGAAATACACGCCAGCCGCTGCTATGAGTAGAAGCACACCCACGAGCCAATTTGAGTAGAGCATAATCAGGCCAAGCAATCCCAGAATTGCCACCACAAGAAGCAGATCGTCGTACTTTTTGTAGATCTCTTCGGTTTCTTCCATAACGTTTAATCCGATGAGCTCCCTAAGCGCGCGCCTATGCGCATGGTTTCCAGTGTCGTCGGACGTGACCACCTTCACATCTACGCCTTTGTCTGCCAGCTTGTTGAGTGCGCGGGCGTACTTCTCGGAGATCCACGGCGATACGATCCAGACCCGCTTTTTTGCCTTTGCTAGCAGGCTCTCAAGAACCATCCCCACTCCGCGTCCAAAGTAGAATTCAACCTTTTTGGTTTTGATCTGCATGATCATTTCTCTGTTTTTGTTGTTTTTCCATGTTTTGGCTTTTAGAATACTGAAAGTGTACGTTTGCTCTACAGCCGCATGCCTGGCTTTATGCGTGCTTTGACCTTGCTCAAGTCCATACTCTCAATTCGTCTGATGTATTCTATAACTGCAGGGTCTAGGACGCTGTTTTTGGTTATTGAGTCCACTATTTTCTGAATTTTCGCCTTTTCACTAGCAGACAACTCAAAATATGAACGAAATGTTGGGTTCAAGTGAACTCACCATAGATATCTCTTTCTTTATCCAATATCTCCTTGAGCTTTTTAATGAATTCGCTTTGGACATGGTGTTTTACTAGCGGTTGTACGCTCGTAAGGTCTTTAACATACTGCTTTATGCGTATTGAGCCGTCATCCATTTGCGTGATCGTTCTTATTGTCGCGGGCATGCCCACGTTCGGGTCTATTTGCGCTACCTCTGATATAATGTATGATGCTGTGGCCGCAACATCCTCAACGCTTTCATCTGGCCTGTATAGCATCCGCATTAGCAAATCTCCATAATACCGCCCGCTGCCAATTATCACGTAGTTTTCTCTGGATACGGGAACGAACATGGGTGGCTCTGGCAAGATTTTGCCAACAACTGGTACCCCGTTGTAAATGCCTGCAAGAACGGCGGAGACATCAAAAGGAACGGGCGGCTGGAGAAGGCCCATGTTTCGAGGGATATCTCCGTTTAGCATCTTGTAGTACGTGAAAAACAGCCTTTCTACGAGGGATATGAACTGTTGTGCATCGGCGGGACGAGTATCATCGCCAAGGACATACGTATATATGTCGGTCATCAATTTGGAAATCACGGCCCCATTTCCTGCGAAGCCCATTGACAGCAAAATACTCGCGTCTTCGCCGTTTTGTGGCCAGATTAGGTCAAGGATCTTGGACACTACTTTTTTAGGCCCGATTATTGAATTGCCTGTCGCTTGCGTGTCTGCAGCAAGCACAACACCATTTTTTGCCCGAGCAAGTATCACGATCGTCATTTATGTCCACCGTACTTTTTCGGACTCTTCAATCCGTGTTATGTATAACAGCCCTTCGTCGTGGAGCAGCATGAGGACCGTCTCAGCGTGTGTGGGGATGAGGTCAAAACGCATGGAAATTTCGCGTATCATCTCTTCCTTCGTTGCCCCCTCTGGAAACGTCCGCGCTAGGTGGATGAACGCCTCCTGGACGAGCTCCCGCAAGTCGTTCCTGTAGGCGAGCCAGACGTAGCCGTACTCCGTTTCCGCCCGCCCCTCTGGGACGAGGTACCAGCCGTGCATGGGGTCGTGGCCAATGGAGTACGCGACGGGACGTTCACAGCGCGGGCATACCGTTTGTACATGGACTGCGACCAGGCTCATTCCTCCTGCGCCCCCTTAATCATGTCTTCAAGCAGCTCGGGAGGGATTGGCTGCTCAAACTTCCTGACGTCCAGCGGGATGATCTCATAGTCACGGACCGCAGGGGTGGTCCTAAGGCGGTGCTTGAACTGCTGGATCCTCCAGTCCTCTCCCACGATGAAGAGCCAGAGTTCGTCTCGGTTCGGGTTCAGTCCTACCATCCTGACGAGCGGGCTGAGCGTGAGGTATGCTGCAGCGTCTTCCAGCTTTTGCGGGTCTGGTTTGACTCGGACAAGCGCGGTTGAGAACCCGAGCTTCTTCGGGTGGATGAAGTAGACGTACTTGCCGCCGAGTGGTTCTATTTTCTCTTTGATCATGTACGTAATCGTTGGGTGTGATACGCCTACCTCTTCTGCAAGCTTTCTGGGCCCCAAATTTGCATTCTCTAGCATTGTTTTGAGTAGCTTGAGCGTGTTTCGCGTGAATTGCTTGCCGTCAAAGTTTGCAATGTACTCGTATCTCGGCACTAATATCTACCAGCGGTTGATATTGATAACGGAATAGTTACACATTGGCAGTGTTTGGGAGTATTTTTTGTTCAATATGGAAGTAAGATTTAAATATTACTTCTACCATACGTAGATAAGACAAACACATATCTACGGGTGGTAGCATGACTGCTGTGAAAGTTACCATTACGATATCGGATCCCGTGCTGCAAGACGCAGAGCGTCTTCGCAAGGAGCGGGGGTACGACAACCGCTCCGCTTGGCTTGAGTATCTTATAACCCGAGGATTGGAGGTTGTCCGCCGAGAAGCCGTAGTGGGGGAGGGCCATGGCAACAGCACAGTCGCCGTCGCCACAGCCTGATGCAGTGCACATCACACTGCACGGGTTTGCTACCCGTAGTAAGAGGGTAGCCGAGCAATTAAAATCTTTCGCAGAGATGATCGGCGTGAAAGCGTCTGTAAGCGAGATAGACAAGGATTGGGTGCGTGTGCGCGCCTACGATATCACAGGCATGGAAGCGCTCCAGCTAGCAAAGGAATTCGGCAAGCGCTACGGCGTGCAGGTCTGGTTCTGGACTTCTTTATTGTATGATCCCCACGACAACGGCCCTGACGGTAGTTCTCCAGCTGCGCAGGTGGTCGCAAGTGCAGAAGCGTGATGAAATCAGGGAAGACACAGATTTCTTGCCTTTCCACTCTCTCACAGAGGGACCAGAAGGGGGTCAGAATTCCACTGACCTCCTTCCGATGAATGATGTATATGATCTGATCAAGGGGGGTAAGTCAGTCACTGACTTCCTTCCCTCCCTTATTCATTACATTCATTCTTCATCTCCTGAGGGGGTCAGGACAAGACTGACCTCCCTACGTCAGGTTCTTACAACAATGGAGGGCATCGTGGAAAGACGCGACGAGAATGTAGTCGGCCTTTTATTCATCCTGTATAGGTTTGGATTCGTCTACAAAAAGCTGGTCTGGCTAAAGGGTGAAGGAATTAAACCACAGCAGTTCTATGAGCTCACTCGCCGCTTCCTCTCCTTCGGCTTCATTCGCAAACTCTCTAAGCAAGAGAAATACCGCCACCCCGTCCTCCGAGCAGTCTACCTCCAGCGCAAGGGCATGCCGTCCTGGTCCCCTCTCGCTGGCGACAAGAACTTCGCCAAGCTCACCGCCTACGTCCCCACCGATCCCTTCCGAGAGTTCCTCGCCCTCGTCTTTGAGAAGCTACAGGTCCGCCCGCCAGCATGGGCGCTCCAGCTCGTGTCCAAGTACTCCTACGCCCTCACCGCGCAGGAGCAAAACCCTGCAGAGGAGGTGAGCCCCACGCAGTCCGTCCAGGTATTGGAGGAGAAGCTCCCAGACATTGTGAACACCTGGCTGAAGGCCCGCGCTTCTGGCTGGCGGGACCGCGTAGCAACGGCCCGCTGGCACAGGTACCAGAAGCTCGCCGAGGATTTGGGCCTGCAGCCCAAGGAGTTCATGGATCTCCTGACCTCGTACGCCCGAAATGAAATGGGTATCAATGTGTAACGCTCCAAGGAGGTGGTATCATGGCAAAAGGAAAGTTTTTCCCCTGCATGGCCCCGATCTCCATGGTCCCAGCCGCTTGGCTGGCCCAGGAGCGGGAAGACATAGAAGCGATAATTGACTCTCGCCGCGGCATTGTTGCTTTTACCGCGCACCCAGACCCCTTGAAGGGTGTCATTTACGATCTACGGGAGGTGTTCGCTTGAAGAAGAAGGAATACGTGCTCCAGGAGTACATCCACAAGCCGAAGCAGGGCGACACTACGACCCTGCGCGTCTCTTACCAGGATGGAGAGGACGGGATATTTTTCTCCCTCAGAAAGGGCTCTGCAGCTGTGACGATCCGCCTGAACGCCATGGAAGTCCACGACCTCATTCACACGCTGGAGGGGATCTCGTCCAAGCTCCGCGGCGCAAGGGTCTCCCACCTTACGCAGCGTAGGGAGGACTACTTGAAGAAGGTGGCGCAGGACGCCGCCAAGTCCCACGTCTTCGTTGAAGAATACGACCTGAGTGGGGGTGTCGCAGCATGAAGTGGAAGCGCGTCCGCTTCAAGGCAGTCTCTGAGAACGGCATCCACTTCGTCTGGAAGGATTACCTGTGGCAGGAGAAGGTCCCCGAATACTTCCCCAGCGGGGACCTGCTCTATTTCCGAGAGAAGACGGGGGTGGTCGCGTGACCTGGTGGGAGCACGGGAGCGTAAAGTCTTTCACGATGGCGGTGATCAAGAGCTACATGGCCCAGACGGGCCGCTCCGTTTTTACTTACCGCGACCTTAGGATCCACTACTACAAGAACTTCGCGGACCACAGCTTTGACTGGCACTCTGTAGAAAGAGCGATCCGCCGCCTCGCGCAGGAGGGGCAGCTCGTCCGACTGCGCGCTGGCAGGACTGTGTTGTTCGGGCTCTCTGATGCTGGTATATCTGCTGCAGAGGGGGTGACGGCGTGAAGAAGGTCAGGCTGTCGGAGGATGCCTACATCCTCCTCAAACGTTATAGGGAAGAGCTTTCCAAGGAGCTGGGGAGGAGGGTTTCCTACGACGAGGCGATCGCGAGGCTGCTCAGAAAGTACGAGAGGTCAGTACACTCCTCCCCAGTGATGATATCCTGAGGTTCTTTTCCAGATACGCCAGAGGATTATGAGTATCGGTATTACGATGTACGTAATTATCTCGAGCGGTCCCACCACGTTAGGCGCTTGTAGGAGAATCAGACCGCCCAGCATCCATCCGACAATATATCCGTTCCCCCAGAACCTCATCGCAGCGACCGTGGCTATGTTCGCGAGGTTCATGAGAAGTAGGATCTCAAAATACAGGGCATCTGAGATAAGGCCAGCTGCGTGAAACTGGTTTATCATGGTGCTCAGCACGAAGCCTCCGATACCCTCCTCGACAGCGCGTCTGAGCCCGTGTTCCGCCCGTGGCATCTTGAATAATTTTTGGAAAGGAAATCTATTTTATGTCTACATGTTTTAAGTATACTTTTCGTATACTTGTCATTATGGTGACGCCTTCGGCATCTTCGGATCTCGGGCCTGCAGAATCCCCATTAAACTCCTTAGACGACGCCACATACGTGGCACCAAGGGAGTAGTTGCAGGTGGTCCACATGTCCCGTCCCGCAACCACTAAAGTGGCGCCTTCGGTGGAGCACCTCACGATCATGCTCTCCTGGCGGTTCCCCCAGTGGCGGAACTTTGTCCGCGATGTTTTGTACGACGTGATCTCGGAGGGTAGGGCGTATGCAAGGACATACCACGAGAGGGCAGGCGACTACGGAGTATCAGCCCGTACCCTGCAGCGATGGTTCAAGCGGCTTGTGGACATCGGCATTCTGGAGAAACGCAGGGAGGGCAAAGTCGGCGAAGGCGGGTCGTGGTACTACACCATATCTAGCACGCTGGCGGCCACGGTCAGGACGCTCTGCGAGGTGGTAAAGTGATCCGACCACGCGTGGACGAGGGCTTGGTGGAAGAGCTGCTCCGCAAAACGGGCAAACGGACGCTGAATGATGCACTGCGCGCGCTCCTCGGTCAGGGTAGTGGGGATAAAATACAATCTGGGGACTGGAAGGCGCTGAAGGAGATGCTGTTCTCGTCCCCGTCCCTGCAGGTGGTGGGCAATGTTGGCAGTGGGAAGACGTACACCGTCCAGGAGCTCATCAGGAACGACTCCGAGCACACATACATCGTCTTTGATGCTCATGATGAGTACGACTTCCTTCCCCGCGTGGACTCTGTTTCGGGCGACTTCTCAGAGAGTACGAGGATTGTCCTTCCGCCGCAGCCCGCAGCTGCAAAAGGGATATTTCCGCTCTACGTAAACCAGATTTTGGCAAGACGCTGGCCAGAGAAATACGTGTTTGTAGTGGAGGAGGCCTTGCGCTACCCAGAGGTTGTGGGATTGCTCGCAGAGAGTAGGAAGTTTGCCAGAATTCTTACAGTCAGCCAGAGGAGAATTGTAGAGTTCGTACCTGTTATTTACATAACACGCTAACGGTTCTGCGGATTTTCGGGGCAGGAACAGCTGGTAAAAAATCTTTTACCGACTGATACCGCTTTTATAGTAGTTGACGTATTGTATACGATACGTCAACTATTACGGAGGTGATGCAGTGCAAGTCGTCGTTACGCGGCTTACAAGTAGGAAGGCATACTCTCTCCCAGACGCTGCTCTTTTGACTCTGATTGCGATGGCTGTGTCTCTTTTTGCGGCGTTGCTTGTAGTGCCCGTTGCTAGTTTGCTATTTGGTGGCATATTGCCGACAGCACTGACTGACATGACCTTTGACGGGTTCCTGCAGTACGTTGCGGGGTTTGCAGCTGTCGGTCTGGCATTTGCGACGGTCTTTGATCTCGCTACCGACGCGAAGTTTGCCAAGGATCACGATATTGCAGAGGTCGTGTTCGGCGCGTTTCTCGGGCCGATTGTTGGTGTAATCCTCGTGAAGCTGGGCATGATCAGCTCTGCTGTCCTCGTGGGCAACCTGTGGATGTGGCCCGCGCTCGCACTGACGTACTTCCTCATGAAGGTGATTATTGGGAGGTGAAATGAGGTGCGAGGAAATATCTGGATCGGCGTAATTGTACTCTTGGCTGTGGCACTGGTAGCGGTCTGGCTCTTCGCTGCCGAGGTTGGCGGGCCATACTTCAGCGTTACGACCAACGATACAAAGCTCAAGGCGTACCCTGTGGTGTCCTACTTCCCTGCAGACGGAAAGACGCGCACAGTTGCTGTAACTCTGCAGGTGCAGAACCTTGGCAACGACGACGCCACGTACCTCGTCAAGCCGTCTGACCAGAACACTAATGAGACACTGGACGTCGCTGCGGGTAAGACTGAGAAGATGGTTGTCCGCTTTGACAACATCTCTGCGGACGCTCCCAAGCTCGTAACGAAGGATATAGCTGTATCCCGTAACTCCAGCGACAACAACGTGGCGGACGTGCCAGTCTACATCGTGATCGGTACTGCGCCGAAGGTCACCGAGAAAACCGACAAGAACGACACGGTGGTCGGGCAGAAGTTCATCATTGCAGACAGCCAGTCTGACAGCTTTATCATATACGCGGACGTGAACGACGACGCCACCGTCCAGGACATCAATGTAACTGCGCCAGACACAGCTCCAATTACGGTAACCCGCGTTACCTATGCCGAGACGACTCTAAACTCCAACAAGTACCAGAAGATCGTCGTAAACTACCACGTCAAGGACTCTGCGCTGAAGAACAAGCTCTACGACCTGAACTACACTGTGAGCATCGGCTATGACGGTAACACTGTGGAGACTGTAACTATGCCCGCGGTGTTTGTCTACGGTGGCCCGCAGACTCTGGCAGACGAGTACGACTCTGTATTTAGCACGATTGAGAATGTGGGGTGATCTCCCCACATTCAATTAATCTTTGGAGGTGACCAGCCATGTTTGAGACTCTTGGAGATAAACTACTGTTCGTCGGGTTCATCATATCGCTTTTGGTCATCTTTGAGCTCCAAACGGGCTATTTTGGCAAGCTGCTTGACCCCCCGCAGAAGCCCAAGATCTCCGCGTCCAACTACCCAGACTTCGTAGTCACGAAGGCGATTCCAGATCAGAACTTGGTAATATCGTATAATCCAGCCCTTGCGATAGTCTCTCCAGACCGTACACCGTTCATAGACCTTGTACTCAAGATACAGAACAAGAAGGACGTGCCGCGGACGCTGAAACTAGTGTACCCTGATCCTTCCCAGCTCCTGACCGACGACCCACGCTTCGTCGTTGCCCAGAGCACGTTTAAGGACGAAAACACTGGCCAGACATACCACCGAATCGTGCTCTTCTTGCCAGCTAACTCTACGAAGGAGGTGAAGATCCGATATCAGAACGCCTACGAGGCGCTTGACGAGCTAAACGACACGATCAAGGTTGAGGTGTATGGCGAAGAAGATCAGAACATCGCTACGATCCCCTTTAAGCTCTACTCCGTCGTGGACAGCTTTGAGCAGATCTGGCCGTATCCTACGTTGCCAACAGCGACGGAATCACTTGAGTTCTATGATCCTGGGGAAATATCTGTTACCCCAAACACGACTCTCATAGAGATACCATTGTTCGATAGCTGCATTAGGGTAAACTCATCCCCAAAGTACTATACCTATACAGTTCCAGCACAGTTTTCAAGCTACCCGTATGTGGAATTCAACATAGTACTTCCGTCAGCTCCTAGCGGCGCAAAGTACAACATTTATGCGGATTACGGCTCAGGCTGGATCTTGCTTAAGTCGGAGGTAGTGGGTGGTCAGACTGTAACGCTATTCACGAAGACTCCACGAGCAATAAAAGTACAACAATCCACGTGGGGCTGTTCTAAGAGCAATGGTATGTATAAGACTGCCTATGTCAAGCTTGCTGCCGTCTTCTGTTACTCTTATGCCTCTGCACAGATATCCTACGTTGAAGGAAACTCTACGTACACTCTGGCGCGCCAGGAAGACGGTAATATTGCTAGTTTCCAACTACCTTCCCAGGTAACTCTCGTATCGAACACGGTGAACACCGTCCCCGTGAAGTTAGCTTGGGGTTCCAACACTGCGGAAGCGAACTTGCCAGTTTTCTACGACCCGAACCACTCCAATGACCTGCTCTGGAAACTGTACGACCACTGGAAGAACAACTTGGAGGTGAACGGCCAGTGAACGATGCTGGAGCTCTTTTTCTCCTTTTCTTAGTCGGTGCTACGGCAGTTTACGGCGGAATCAGTGCTGCACTACTGGCATTGCTCGTTGCGGCCATAATGTACGTCCTGCCAACTGACCTTGAGAAGCTCCAGCTACCGCTATTTGTCCTGTTCTTGGGCATTGTCGGGTCAGCACTCCTTCCCGCAATCGGCAGCGCAGTTTTCACCAGCATCCTGGAGGGTGCGGTATACGTTGTCAACCAGATCGCAGGCGCAATAGTTGCCTATGGGGCCGTTGGAGGAATAGCTGTGGCCGTCGCTCTTGTGCTCGCGTACCTGGTAGCCAGGGCGCTGATCACGAACAGGGCCGTTCGCAGGTATTCCCGCAAGTACTGGACAAAGGCCGTGAAGAGTGTGCGAGGGGGCAACAAGAATGTCTGGAGCGGATCACACCCACACGTGGATAAAATCATTAGCAAGGTTAGGGGGATGCTGAAATGAACATATTGGACGATGCGGTGGCAGTATTTGCAGCAGATGCTCAGGAGGACAGCTCACTCTTCTTTGGGCAGAAGATACTCGCAGTAGTCCTTGCATTCGTGCTGATCTTTGGGCTCTATGAGCTAGGGTTTGTGTCCTACTCGCTAGCACAGCAGGTCAGAGGGCTCATGGACGCAGTAGTGCTCGCATGGGTTATGTGGGCATTCGTGGGTGTGATTGTCCGCTCCCAGAACGTTGTGCAGGGCGTTGGCATAATGTGGGAGCTCATGCAGAACGCAATCATCCTGACGTTCCCGTTTTTCGCAGTACTCGTCAATGTGCTTAACTGGAACCTCAACCTGCTGACGGTTTCCCCAGCGATGCTCCTGGCGATCGGCGCAGTGTCCTTCATTGATGCAGTACTGACGCTGATCCTGGAGTTCCAGAAGTCCACGCCTAACAGCCTTAGGATTGTCCTCTCAGTGTTCGCCGCTCTGCAGTCTGCCATACTCGTCTTTATGGGGACGTACTACACGACTGCGTTCTGGGCGGGCGACTATTACGGGAAGCTGTTGAGCTATCTGTCGTACGTGTAGGAGGTGAATGCATGCAGCCGTATAAGGACAAACTGATGAAGGATCGGCCAGCTCTGACTGGTCTGTTCGGTGAGCTGGCTTACGACAAGGCGGGGGCTGCAGCGCTCCAGAAGAATCAGGAGCCCGATGACTTTTACATTACCAACCCTCTCAAGCGAATGCCGAATCCTCTAACTGTTGCAGCAGCCTCGCTCATGCCAGATCTTGAAGTTAAATCGGGGAAGCCCCAGCTGGTGTTTTCTTGGGATATTGTGCAGCACGACTACAAGAGCGGCGACATGACGAAGGAGAATGCATTCTGGCGCACACTCCTTGACATTCTACCGTTCACGAGCTCAGATGCAGGGAAACGACAGCTCGCGCAGGACCTGCAAAACAAATACGTGAAATACGCGCTTAATGGGGCAAGGATATTGGATTACACTGTTGATGGGAATGTAGCTGTTCTCAAGGTGCAAGTGCCAGGGGGAGATGGGGGTTTTGGTGCTGGCAATGGCTTCGGAGGCGGTGGTGCGCACGGTACTGTGCAGACAGATCTTGTGCCAGTTCCACTTGATGGCCAAGCAAAGCAGATCCTGCAAAAGCAAGGCCCTGAAGCACTCCTGAAGTATGCCTCCAAGCAGAAAGTGGACAAGATCGGTGACGACTTGTACAACGCCTTGAAGAACATCGCCAAACAGTCCTCTGTCGGCAAATCAGACGTTTATTGGTGGATTGCCACGTCGCCCTATGAGACGACTCTTGTGGACGGCAAGTTCAGGAACGAGGTTAATGAGGACCTCCCGAAGGAAGACATCCGAAACACTAACGCCGCGGAGTTCTACGGAAAGATTGTGTCTAACGCTGCCAAGGACAAACAGCTGCAGCAAGAGATGGAGAAGAACGGCGTCCCAAAGTCCTACGTGCAGGCGCTGCAGTTTGCTGGAGACGTCTCGGAGGACAACCAGAAATGGCTCTTCGGCCTCACAGATAAGCCCAACGTCGCGCCAAAGTACGGGAATACCACCATGAAGCAGGCTGCTACGTACGGTGCTGGTACAGTGATGCTTATTGGAGGGTTTGGAAGCGCCATTGGTGGAAATTTGTGGCTTGGCATAGCTCTTATCGCGGGCGCTGCGCTCCTGCTCGGATATCTGATGTGGAAATCTGCGAAGGAGGGAGATACGCATGTCAGACGAAGATCTCGGAAAGTATATCACTAAGGTGGATGTCGGGCCTTTCGCCACGCCTGGGCGGAAGCAGTTCGTAGAGGGTTTTTCCAGTGCGAAGTATGGTGGCCACGTGCTGGTTTTTGGCGATCCTAGTGATCCATACAACCCGCTTGACCAGGTAAAGGTTGTCGTGGACCCGAACCACGATCCCCTCACACCTATGATCGGTAAGAAAAACCTTGCCGTGGATGTCGGGATGAACGGCGGCGTTGTGGTGAATGCTGGCAGCAAGCAAATACCCGTGACTAACAAGACAACTGGGCCAAAGGGCAAGGACGATCCCCCTGATCTCACCACGGCAGAGTTTAGCAACAGTTCCAAGGGCAATAGTGGAGACATCCAGGCGCTCATTCCCTCGCTCCAGACACTAGGCGGTAACCAGCTGGTGATAGACCAGGACATTCATACAGGTTTAAGCAGACGTATGAAAACCAGCAGAAAATGTACGCCGATCTTCAGCAGCAGAAGAAAGTCCTTGCACGCGTAGCTGCTGGAATGGCGGGTCTTACGGCCACCACGTATGCCATACAGCAGGAGATTAACACGCTCGTGATACTGTTTGGGGTAGCGTTCCTTGTGCTGGCGGGAGCTCTTGGATACATAATCTGGAAGCAGAACCAGTTTGAGCGTAGGCTCATGCTTCTACTGGCACGGAGGTGAGGTGTGTGGGAGATCGCGTGATATCGGTGGACGAACTGCTCGGGATTGAGAGGAGCATGCCCAAAATCTTGCAGAAGGACGTGCTCATGACACTTCCAGACGGTCGCAGGGTGCGTGTGAGCTTTTACAGCGGGATTCGTTCCAAGGTGGGCCGTACCATATACCTGACTACTCTGGCGGGCCGTTACATGGGAACCAGAACCATTCTCGGCACAAAGCTGCGGGGCAAGTATAGCACACTGTACCTGTACACGCTGCGCAGCGGCCAGGTGGTGGCTGTCCCGCCATCCACCCAGCGGAAGATCCTCCAGCGGGTCAAACGGATGAAGGAAAGGCTTGCTAAAGCGGGTGTCAGGTTGGTGATCGCATGAGGCGGAACATATATCTGGAGACCAGGGGCGTGGGTGCTGTAGAAGGGGGTGTGCCCGATGTAGGTAAGCGTGGGCTCTCAAGCACCTCGGAGGTGGTTGGCATTGTTTTTTCCATTTTGAAGGACTACGCACTCGGCACTACTCGGAACCACAGCGGGCGCCAGATCCAGATGACGTACAGGCTTGCCAGCCAGCGGTTACAGGCGTTGAAGAACATAATTTTGCCCCGTGACCCTAGCTTCAAGGGTGCAAAGCTGCGCCGCGCGAAGAGGGTAGTCTCCACAGGGCTTGTAATCCTCAAGCGCTACAAGGGTCGGCGGTCTCAGCTAGCTTCGGATCTGCCGAGGATATTAAGGAGGTTGAACCGCGTTGCTGAGCGAGGTTGAGCGCAAAGTAATGGAGGTACTAGCGGAGAGGCGGCCCAGAAATGAACAGGAGCTCGTAGAGGCATACCTGGAGGTGCTAAACCGTCTTGGGAGTGAGCACGGGTACCTCTTCCGCTACTCTCATTTTTTACGTATCCTGAAGAATGTGGAGGCGAAGACGCAGAGGGCGCTGGATGACCTAGAACTCGTGCGAAAGACGGGCCTGTTTGACCCGTACGGGCGGCTCGCGTTTGACGTGGACTCTCTGTTTGAGCGGATCAAAGTGGTTATAACGTTCCAGTTTGGAGGAATAAAGGAGGTTGTAAGGGATGGAGATCTCTCTGAGCTCGCTGGTATCGTTGCCTCAGCTGCAGCTGAACCTACCGACGCTTGACGGGATTGAACACTACCTGCTCGCTCTTGTCCACGACCCTGCAGCGCTGTTGGTAATCCTGGTAGTCCTGTTTATCGCAAAGGCAGTCGGGAAGGCGGCGGACGTGCTGATCTGGCTAGTGCTGGGGTTGCTGGTGCTCAGTGTGCTGGGACTCCCGTAATTGCATTAAATAACTTGGTTGCTGCGGTGGGCAGCTGCTTTTCCCAATCTATCTCGCATGACGCTCCATACCTGTGGTTCAAGCTCTTGGATTTGTAGTATTTTGGGCGGCCAATTAGGCAGCCATCCTCTGCCACAACTTTGGCTTCCTCTAGATTCTCCACCCAGCAAACCGCGTGATATTCATCAAATCTTCCGTTCATGCGCCTACAGGCGTCTGCGAGCCGTCTCTTGTCAATCTTTCTCCAAAGCTCCACTTTATCACCTCCTTTTCCTAGCTCATCAGTAGTAGCGCGAATTTGTGGTTTATAAGCGATGTAGTAAAATAACGCTACTCCGCCGAACACAGGCACAGGGATGTTTAAATACAGGGTGTGCTCATAATATCGTATACTATTAGTAGACATGACGTCAACCACTAGGAGGTTTACACCATGCAACTTGAAGATCGTGATCCCGTTTCGGGTCTGCAACTACCCTGCGAAAAACGGCCTCTTCGGGCTTCTTTCAGGCGCCATATATTGTTTTTTGCGTTGATCGTTTTGCAGTTGTACAACGCATACGCCGTAAGTGTTACGCTCACCAGTACCCAGACGTCGTCGCTAACTGACGGCGCCCTGTACTATGTTGGCTCCCCCTTCGTCCTTCTCTCCGTTTCTGACCTGAACGGGGAGCTGAATGTCCTTGTCAACGATTCTCTAGTCAAGACGGTGACTGCAGACGGCAACTATTTGCTCGGCGTCCCTAGCAATCCCTTTGAGCTGCAGGTGGTGGGCGCATCTAGCACATTGCTGGACCAGAACATCACGCCCGTGCGCCTTTCTCTCGCCAGCCTTGCCATTGTCCCACTTACTTCGCAGCCTTCTGAGGACGAGCCCGTGCGTATGCGGCTGACGCTGACGAACGATAACACTGAGGACTCGCTGGACGTCTCGGTAGAGGTATCCGACGGCAACACCACAGTTTACACAGATTCGTACGAAGTGGAACTTCCCGCTGGCCAAAGTATCACAAAGTACTTCTCCTTTGTCCCCCAGCACGCTGGCACGTATACGGTGCGTGTTACGGCTGAGGAACACGGCCTGACTGTTGCCCAGCAGACGTCTACAGTCCAGGTATCCGTAGCCCGCCCAGATGTCTCACTATCGGTCAGCCCGACGGAGCTAACGTTGCCCTCTGATGTAGTCGCTACGGTGAACATCCAGAACGGGCCTGTTGATCGGCACTATACTGTTGCGCTGTCTGTTTACGGCCCCGACGGCTCGCAGGTCTACACGAAGCAACAAAGCGTGGATGTGGCTGCGGGAGGTACACGGAGTATTGTGTTCTCCGTTAGTCTCGGTGCAGACTACCCTCCTGGCCCATACACGTTCCTTGCCCACGTCAGCTTTACAGTGGACGGCCAGACGTACTCCACGGATGCCCAGCGCGTGATTACCGCTGCTTCCGACGTTCCATCTCTTGCACTCTCCATCCGCACGCCCGACTCCGTTGCTGTGGACAAGGTGTTCCGCTTCGTAGCGAACTTCCGCCACCAGAGCACTAAGACGTACACATACCACTTCCAGTGCCGCGTTTACGGCCCCGACGGCATCCCTCTTCTTGTGGTACCGTCGGTACCAGCAGACATAACACTCCAGCCGAAAGAGGTCACGAGCACCGAGTACCAGTTTACCGTCCCGTCTGACTGGCAGTCTGGCACGTATAGCATCTCCTGCAGGGCGTGGACGCAGGGCGGCGAGTGGACAGATGAAAAACAGTTCAAGGTCCAGATCCCGTCAGACTTCGTCACGTTTTTCATCCGTGCATACATGAAAGACGGCAAGGTGCATGCATCAGCGTGCTACTCCACAGAGGCGCTTAAGCCGCTCCAGGGGACGGTAGTCTTCAAGTACTACGGAAAGCAGGGCGTCCTCTCGCTGGACGGCCCGATGCGCGTCACGATGTCCAACCGTGTGCAGTGCGTTGACTCCTCGTGGGCGCCTCCAGCGTTCGTGGATCCGCGGAGCATTAAGGTCTCCGCAACTCTTCAGTGGAGCGGCGGAGACATCAGCCAGACTGCAGACCTTGGAAGCGCAAGGGAGGACGTCCATCTCCAGTGCGACAGGAATACCATAACGCCTGAGGACCCGAAGGTTACATGCACTCTGTATACAGAGAGCCAGGGCAATGCAATGGTAGGTCTTGCACCAGCAGGGGTGGACGTGCCCCCTGTCTACGATGGGGGAGTGATGAAGATCCTGTCTGCAGCTCGCGAGGTCAACGTTGACAGGACTGCAGTATTCACGCTGCCAGTTTCGGGAGTTCGGTTCCAGAGCGCGCAGGTAGTGGCAGTTTATCGTGATTCAGAGGGGTTTGTATCCGTCGCGACATACCCTGTTGAGATTGTGCCCGTTGCGGCAGCCATCACTTCTGTCCAGACGTTTGCAAACCAGTATTACAATAACGACACGCAGAAGCCAGTGGTTGCCGAGAATGAAAACTTCTACCAGTATATTACCGTCTGCTCACGCTCGTCCGACCCGATCACAATAAAGATGGTCGCGAGCACGCCGAACGACCTTGTGGCGACGGCACTGTCCAACACCGTGACCGTGCAGCTTGCCCCGAAGCAGTGCGTGACTAAAACTTTCGTCTTTAGGGCGGGTAGGTACTTGCCAACGGCGCCGATCGGAATTACGTACTCGCTATACCTTGCAAAGGGCGGAAAGACCTACTTGCTCGGGAGTAAGACGTATCAGGGCCCAGCGCCGTCCAAGTATTATGCTATTCAGAACAGCCACCCAGTGAATGTGAGAAAGGAGCTGGTAGGTCTGGTCCTTATTGGTGTGATCGCGGTCCTCGGGTTTGTTTACTGGATAACCCGAAAGAAGCGCAGAGTTGAGGAGGTTACGTCGTATGAGCCTCGCGTATCGGATAAGGACGGCCCTCAGTGAGCTGTGGGGCGGGGCTGCAAAACGGGCTGAAGTAACTGATCCCCACGTGGAGCTTGCTCGCGTGCTCGGTCAGCCTACCATGTACGTGCAGGAGCTGGGCGGCCAGAAGCGGCTGATCGTAGACTACTTCACACCCTACGGCTACCACGCGGCGGTCTCTGACGTCGGTAACTACTTCAACCTAGACATCTACAAGTATCTCTACGTTTACGGGAAGGAGCCAGACTACGTCCAGATGCTAGCCCTCCTCCGCTCGCTCCTCAGGACGTCCCTCTCGCCCGTGAACGTGTTCAGCGTCATCTATCCCCTCAAACAAGGGTACGCACTCTTCTACAACGTGGCCGCTATGACTCACAGAAAGCTCCCGTACACGCATCTCTACGAGGAACGCTTCAGACGGTTCGTCCAGAGGGCCTCGGTGAAGCACACCGAATTTCTGAACCTCGTAAAAGAGGACTTTGAAGTGCACGAGCCGACGCCAGAGGAGAACCTCCAGTTCATCGCCCCTCAGGTGCCATCATCTGCTGGCAAGATGTTCAGGGTGAAGGCTTCCGATTTCGTTCGTTCGGTGTCGCTCCTCCTCTCTACCCGCTACTCGCGCTTCTACCCGTTCCTCTATGTCGGTGCAGGCATTCCCCAACTTGTTGGCTTGTATCAGATGCCATCTGGCAGTGCAATAGGTGTTTTTTACTTGGATCTGCATGCAGGCCCTACTGACCGTGTCCTGGGACGGGTTCGCGGAGAAGTCCTCGGGACGTTCGTGCTCGCGTGGAAACTATCGCTGTCTGCAGACTACCTGAAGGTCTCCAAGACTGCGCTAGACCTTGCTGGCGTCTCCCCTGAGCTGGCACGGGATGCGGTACTGGGCTACACGCCGACGGTAGATATCATACAGGAGCGCATGCAGGACGCCCTGAACGAGATCGCCTCCTATGTGTTTACCCGCTCCTCTGTCGTCGCGGACGTGCGTGTCTTCATGGAGCACGCTGTCGTGGAGAAGGACAAGGTAGAGCACTACCTGTACCTGACTGTGGCCCCGAAGTCGCTGTCGGGCGACTATTATGCTCACGACGTGATGTACACCGTGGAGACTGCCGCCGCGGTCGTTGAGGCAAAGCTCCAGAAGATGATGGCCGAAGGGAAGCTCTCCTACGCCAGGGAGCAGGCAGAGCAGATCTTGAACCTCGGCGCTTTGGACCCAATACTCTTCCTGAAGAAGCTTGACCAGATACTCGGGGCGTACCCGTTCCCCAGAGGTGTGCCACGTGATTCGCCTACGAGAGATTGAGTATACGCGCCAGGAACGGCCGCTGACGGTGGCAGACCTCCCAGACTTCGGGGAGCTTGCCCAGAAGATAGACTACCCCGACTGGGACGAGCTGAAGAGGATAGCAAAGAAGGGTCTGCTCCTCGGCGTGGACTACGACGCCATGGACTATGCTGTCATACCGTGGGAAACGCTCACTAGGCACGTCGGACTCTTTGGCGTCACTGGTGCGGGAAAGACGTTCTTCCAGCTCAGCCTGCTCTCTTCCTGGGTGCTTGAGAAGGCTGCCGCTGGTGTTGACCCAGCAGCAGTAGTTGTGGATAACCTCGGGAACTTCCTGCACGTAGGGCTAGTTGTGTGGAAGCGCTGGTGGAAGGAGTATTACAGCCATCTCGGCACAGTTGACGAGCTAGAACAGATAGGAAGGGGGCAGGTGCGCCAGTTTGCTGTCAAAGATCCCCTCCAGGGCCAAGAGCCACATTACTTATCTTTCAGGTACCAGACGGTGTCTGATTTCCTGGCGTTCCTCGTTGGCCTCGGCGCGAATATCACCGAGTCCACGCGGGACATCCTCTTTGACATCCTCTCAGCATACCTGGATAGCAAGGGCTTCCTGAACAGGTATTTTTCCGTAGATGCGTTCCTGGAAGACCTGCGGCACAACAGGAGTGCAGCCACAATCTCCGTGATAGACACGCTGAACAGCTTCATTCGCGAGTATGGTGATGTGTTCCGAAGGGTGGAGCTGGATCGTAGGATTACTGTCTCCGATGGCTCCCGATCGCCAGACCGCTGGCTATTCCACTACTCGCTGGCCATGGCATACTACTCGGGGGCGAGGAAGACGAGGCGGATGGGCACGCTGAACTTCCTGCTCATGCTGGACGAGTACAACGATATCTTGGACGATTCGGAGCTGAAAGGGTCAGTCTTCATACGTGACCGACGGGAAGGGTATTATGCCACACTCTTCCGTTCGTTCATACTCCGCCTGTGGAGAGAAGGCAGGAACTACGGCTACTCCACGTGGATAGCCACGCAGTCGCCGTTCCAGCTTCTCGTAAAGGAGGGGAGGCGCCTCGGAAACCTCGTCACGAGGATATGGGGCTACCTCGGGGCCGACGTGGAGAAGATGCAGCGGCTCCAGAGGGTTGAGCTCACGAAGTATATGGACATTCTTCTGTCGGAGAGCAGGGGGAGCGGCTGGATAGCAAGACCGCGGACAGGACAGTTCATCATTGAATCGGACGACCCACATGTGGACGGCGTACGCCTGAAGATCTTTCCGCCGCTCTACTTGCAGAAGGGGAGGGGTTAGATGGACAAGCACATGAAAGAATTGCGAGACCTCTTGGGGACGGATGTGCTGGCCACGTATTACCACCTTGTCAGGGCAGGGAAACAGTTACGCCTATACGAACTTTCGGAGCTGTCTGGAATCCCAAAACCGACGGTCAGCAGGAACCTGCAGCGCTTGTACGCTGCTGGTTGGGTGGAAAAGGATGGCTATAAGTACCGCGCCGTTAAAGACGTACTATACAAGGCATTCCGCGATGAGCAGGCAGTACTGGTCAGGGATAGCATAGCTGCAGGAAATGATATGACCGCTGAGCTACTAGAAGCTATTCTCAGGGATGCAGAGGCTGGCAGGCTGGATCTACCACGCTACGTACTTGTCCGTCTCCACGCAGCGCTTGAAAGGATCCTTTCGGAGGGATAGTATGGCCGTGCTCCGCGAGGTCTACGATGTGGTGATTGATGACAAGAGCTACTGGGTGGTCAGGATCGCAATAGCCATACTAGTGGCAATAATCCTCTTTTTGGAGTTTGCGCCTCGGTTTGGCGTGGTGATCCGATGAAGAGGCAGTCTCACCGTGTCCGTATTGAGCTGTCCGAACTCGGGAAAGGGTTTTATGCGGCAGTCTTGGAGCGGGGCCGCGGTTGGTACATCGTCAGGCCGCTGAACTCCAGGTTGGCACTGTTGCTGAAAGACATGCTCCAGAAGAGGAGAACACTCAGGGCCAGGGTAGGAGGGAAGTTTGCTGGCTTTCTACTGTACAAAAACGGCAATTTTGTGTTATCTGCTTACTTGGAGAGGCGTGGTGCGGGATCTGAGCGTATAACAGTGTACCTCAAGGGGCAGCCTGTTCTGACTACAGACGCATCTGTTCGCGTTCTGACCGATGCTTTTGGCAGACGGTATGTGGTGTACGAGAGCCCACTGCTGGAAAAACTGCCCGATGGGGTCTATACGTTACAAGATGGGAGGAAAGGGAAGAAGTCTGGCGCTACTTTTGCTTGCCGCCCGCCTGCTTGAGTAGCGTTTCAATAATCTCACTCATCGTTACAAAGCGCCCCTTGCGCTCACTTTCTTTATCTGCGAGTCTCTTTAGCTCACGGTACACGTAGTCGCTTACCCTGATCGTTTTCGTCATCGGTTTGCCCTTGCGCCTTGTCCTCGGCATTTTGCCCACCAATAGTATACGGTGCGTGGGCGTTTATATCAGGCAATGGTACGCCGATCTCCAGCCCTGCTTTGTCGTAAACCTCCTTCAGCTCTCTGACCCCGATTGGCGTGTAGTATTGGGCCAAGACGCTGCGGGGCATACGGCCCTGGAATATGTCTATGAAAGAGTCGGGGACGCCCCTCTTTCGCATCTCTACGGCGAACCACTTGCGGAGCACCTGCGGTGTGACTTCCACACCCGTATCCCTCTTGATGCGTCTCCAGAGCTTCTGGAAGTGCTTGCCCGTGACGTTGAAGAGTAGCTCGCTGTCATCACTACCTGACAGGTAGTATCGGAGCCATGCTTCTGTTTCGTGGTTGAAGAACGTGATGCCCGTCTTTTTCGTGATGCGGTACTGCGCGGGAATTACTGCGCGATCTTTCCATAGTATGTCGGATTTCTTCAGTTTCAGCACCTCCGACCTTCTCAGCCCTGTTGTTGCATAGAACAGGAAAAGCGCGCGATCTAGTGGGCTCTGAAGGTAGTTAAACACTTTACGTAAGTCCTCCACAGTTGGTAGAGGCGTGTATTTAGGAAGTGTGCTGCTATGGCGGGGATATCTGATAAGCGATATCATGTCTTTTCTGCCCAGGTACTCGCCGAAAAAGCGTCGGATTGTTTTAATCATGTTGTTTACGTGGCTTGTGCTGTACCTCTTCCTATAGCTGGCCACCAATTGCAGTAGTTTTTGCTGTGTGGGATATCCGCGGGTGTACTTCTTGATCTTCAAAAGGTTCAGTCTGTGGTGTTCTATCGTCTTTTCAGTGTATCCCAAGGTTGTTAGGTAATTTACGAACATATCTATGTCTGTATCTGTTATTCTGACGTATTCTGGGCGTTTTTGGGTGGGTTGGCATGCGGGAGGCCCCGGGTTCAAATCCCGGCGGGTCCACTACACCAGCTACTTTTCTGCATCAGATTTCTTTATTATCTGACGTTCCTGTGAACCTCGGATATACATCTTTGCTATGTCCACGTGTATTTCTACTCGTATTGGATCTGGGCGAGCTTCTATATTGTCTAAATTTATGCTGTTTTTGCTCTGCTGCGTTTCGAATGTCACAAATAGTGATAGTGTCCCAAGAATATATCCTGTTAAGATTCCTGCAAGTTCCGTTTTTGAGGCAAGTATCATCCATGCATCTATCGCAGATAACGCCAACATACTAATTACAAAAATCCCAAATCCCAGGTATCGTCAATTCATTTTGCACCGTCTCCATACTTAGCTTTTCAGAAGAGTACACACTCGCATTCTGTATGCTGTGACATAACTGTCACATAGTATTTTTGTGTACATTATCCTTAAAGATGTGTTCTGTAATCGAATCTGCTGGTGTGTTCTGCTGTTTTGTCGTTCTCGTAGTTTTTACTCGCTTTATTTAGTTTCAGTACTTGATGAGCACTTTGTATGCTTTTTGGACAATCCTTTAGTGTTTGTCCCTCGTCAGCCGTCCACACCCTGCAACGACGTTCGTCAAACATCATATATTTATACGTTTTTCAACGATGGTTTTTACATGGGTAGACAGGAGCTCGAGAGGACAGTGTCCGTGGACGATAAGAAGTACTTGGAGCAGCACGTCATTGTGCCCGTGCCTGCGAAGTACGTTCTTGACGAGGAAACGGGCATCGTATATCTTGAGAAGGAAAACGGTACGGTAGCGCGTGTGGGGACGAAGGATTACTGGGATCGTATAATGAAGTATCGTGGCGTCCTCACTGCAGACATTCCCGAGCCTGTCCGTAAGTTTGAGGGTTATGGTCTGTCTTGCGGTCTGTGCACCCAGCATAAGAACAGCACCGCGTTGATGAATGTGATCGCTACGAATATGTGCAATCTGCGCTGCTGGTACTGCTTCTTCTACTCTGCAATTGCTGGTTATGTCTATCTGCCTAGCATAAAGGAGATTGAGCAGATTTATGACAGGGCAATCCAGATCGATGGGTATATGCCCCCTGTTCAGATTACCGGTGGCGAACCGTCCCTCCGTGACGATCTCGCCGATATGATTCGCCTGGCGAAGGAGAAGGGCGCTCCACACGTGCAGCTGAACACAAACTCGGTCATTTTCGGTATCGAATACTACGAGGACCCCCAGAATGCGCCCAAGAAGATCCGTGAGTTCGTGGATGCGGGGCTTAACACAATCTACACGTCCTTCGACGGCTTGGACCCCAAGACTAACTTTAAGAATCACTACGAGATACCTTTCGCACTCAGGGACTACTACGACGGAGGGCTGCGCTCCGTTGTCCTCGTACCTACTGTTACTGGCCAGAATCTTGACCAGATGCCCGATGTTGTCCGCTTCGCAGTCCACAACTACAAATGGGGCATCAAGGGCGTTAACTTCCAGCCGCTCTCTATTCTGGACAAACTCGATGAGGAGAAGCGCAAGGCCCTTCGTGTGACACAATCGGACGTTGTGGAGGTTCTCGGCGAGCTGGGGCTGGGCGAGATGGATATGTGGTTCCCAATCCCCTCTGTTCAGTACCTTGCCGATCTGATTTCTGGCCAGAAGCACTTCGTACACTTCTACAACAACGAGAAGTGCGGTTTGGCGACCTATGCCTTTGTTGATGGTGAACGTCTGCGCCCAATCACCGAGTTTATAGACGTGGATGGCTTCCTTGCGGAGGTGGAGGATCTCTACAAGAGCTGGCTGAAGAAGGTATACTTCGGTGTGAAGGTAGCGATCGCGAAGGCGCAGGGTAAGGATCCAAAGGAACTCGCTCTCGAGCGCTTGGACGACTTCATAAAGAAAGACCGTCTCCCTAACGGGCATTCCCTCAAGGAGATCGTGGGTAAAGCCCTAGTGGAAGGATCATACGATGCTCTCGGTGCCTTCCACGACGGTGCGCTCTTCCTGGGTATGATGCACTTCATGGACTACTACAACTATGATTTCAACCGCGTGCAGCGCTGTGATATCCACTACGGCATGCCAGAGGGCGTGTATCCGTTCTGCACATTTAACGTCTACGCAGACAAGTATCGCGATGCCCTGCTGAAGTCGCACCGCATCCAGGATCCCGAGGAGGAGAAGCGCTGGATGGAGTTTGAGCGCAAGCAGGCACTGCGTGTTGCAGAGTTCCGCAAGCACGTGGACGAGATCGTTGAGCACCCGATATACAAGGAGGCTTACGGTTTCCTTAAGCGCTCTTAAACACTTTCTCCCCATTTTTTCCATGCTTGAACAGATCTTCGTGGAGTTTCCTGGCCGTGTTTTTCACGCACCTCGTAGGGGTGATTCCGCTGACGGCGGATGCTCCATATGTTCTGAACTCTCCGAAGGGCTCGTAAAGGGCACAATAGATGACGTTCTTGTGCTTCTCCCTG
>JAADDH010000027.1 GCA_013154035.1 Candidatus Iainarchaeum sp.
CTCACACGCACATCGCGCACCGCCTCCACCCCAATGTTCACATACCGGATGCAGTACTCCAGCACATCCCCAGGCTTCCCAGACACACTGGCCGCATACCCGCTCGGATACCCCGTCGGTTCGCAGGTAGACGTATTCACGTTGCACCCCAGTTTCTCCAGTCGCAGGTTCCCAAGGATTCGTACCGTAGTGGTATCGATCACCTGGGTGGGGTCCGTAACGTTTGTATTGTTAGCCCATTGCAGGCCAGCTTTTACGGTGGCGATATCCACCGCCCCCTCCGGTTCCCCATCCGGCACCAGCACCCGCACCTCCACCGCGCAGGCCTTGAAGGTGCCGTCGGGGTTGCGGGGCCAGTCGTCGCCCACTTCGAAGCTCGCGGTATCGCTCCCGGAAACGGTCCGCCAGGATTCGTCATCCTCAAAGTCGCCGCTACAGTCTTCGTCCACTCGCACCTGGTAGGTATATTCCCCGCCCTCGCGGGAGAGGGTCACCGTCCCCTGGGTCCCCGGTTTGTATGTATGGCTATAAGTAATGGCGCCTGGGGTGGTGGCAGACCCCGTCTGATCCGGGCGGAATTCGGAACCATAGACCACGCCGAAGTTGTAAACCAGTGTCTTACCCGCAAGAGTGTCCGCAGATCCCAGCAACACGTTCGCCCCAGGCGAATCATTAGCCGCAGCCTCGTCGAAGTCCTCAGGTCTTACAATCTCTGTCTCGGTATCCGTCGGATGGTTATATCCGCTCGCTGGACGTCGGTCGTGGAACAGGGTCACCTCATCCCAGTCGTAGGGAACATAAAGTGTATATCTACCGCTCGCGTCGGTCTGTGTGCTGTGGGTATGGCTACCATCACTCGCGCTAACCTCGACGTCCGCGACCCCGGGCTCATCCCCATTCTGAACCGCATCGTTCGCTACACCCTCGTTCGCTGCATCCGGGTCTATGTCATATCCCGTATCATCAAACACGGTCCCGGTGATTCGGAAGCCGTGGTAAAGACCGAAGTCCTGATGCCCTACACTCTGATTGGAAAGTGATATAGAACGGCGTCCATCTTCGGGGCGCACAAAAATCCACTCCACCGGAGGAGTAGGAGACGAGTCCGCATCGCTCGCGTTGTCGTCGACAATCACTTCATAATCACCCGGAATAAGTCCAGCAAATTTGTAAAACCCAGTACCCGCTACCACCTCATAAACTTCCTGGATTGAACCGTTTTGAATAAGCTTTATGTATACAGTTTCCCCCTGGCTCCAATCCTCCCCTCCATCTTTAGATCCGTTCACGGAGCGATCTTCGTAAACACTGCCTTGAATCAAATACCCGTTGTTATTTAAACCCATGCTAGTGATGCGGCTGTCATACGTATCTGAATTAATGGTGGGCGGAGCAGAGTCACAGCGGCTTGAGGCCGTGCCAGTTGCGGTCTCCTCCCAGCACAAAGCGCTATCTTGATCCTGGCCGTTCGGAGTCAGACTGATACTTTGACCCTCTTCAACATCAAACCTGACTGCACCGCTCCAAATCCCGGAGATGGGCGGGGGGTCGACCTGATCAGTGGATCCATCATCGTACGCCACGTAGTCGACGATCCGACCCGCGTCGTCATAGAGCTGTACGTCGTCTCCGGGATCGTTCAAGCAAACGCTTCCCCCCAACCAAACCTGCAAAGCCGCGTACTCCGCGAACTTGAACCCCTCCTCGGTGGACGAGTTTCCCAACCAAATCACCGCATAGTCGCCAGGACGCAAATCCCACCGTCCCATGTACTCATATAGCGTCGGGTCCAGGGTCTTCTTTAAACACTCCCGATCTGCATACCAATCATCATCAGAAATATGCCATCCGGCGATATTTATCGTGCTAGAACCTGCGTTATAAAGCTCTACGAACTCATCGTTCGCGTCAGCAGATCTGCCCGCGGATTGGTTGTAAAGAATTTCGTTAATTACAATCTTATGCGCGTACGGTGAAAGCTCGTGCACCACGCGATTGGGGCCAAACTCCGAGGTGTTGTAAAGCGCCGCGCCGTTGTCGTCTTCAACTAAAGTCGCGGTGGCCGTTACTTTATCCCCTGGCGCAAGCGGGACGTCCTCTGGAATCGTCACCTCACAGTGGAAGGTCCCCCCGGTCCCCAGGTTTACGCCGCTGCAGGCCCCCAAGTACCAATGCCCCTCGCCATGGGGCACGCTCTCTTCGTCGCCCTCGATGACCTCGCCAGCGTTGTTGTCGTCGTCGTCGTCCGCTTTATAAACCTCGATATCTACCGTTTTTCCATCGTAATCCCCTGAACTCCCCGTACCCACGTAGCCATCCAGAACCAACGTCGTCCCCTCGATCCTCGCCGAGGTGAGGATGGGGTAGTCCATTCCTTTGTTTTGCTCGCCATTATTCAGGCTTCCGTCGTTCGGGGTTACTCCATCGCCGACAGGGTTCGTTTCGTCCCCGCATTCGCCGTGGGTTTGGTCAAGATCGATCGCAATGGAACCGTTTTGGTAAAAGCTATTTTGGGTGATCAGGTTCTGCTGTGAAGTAACCGTAGTAAAGCCATATGTATCGGCATAATCAGTACGACAGGTAACGGTTACGCCCACGCCGGCGTTGTCGTGGACAACGTTTTTAGTAAAGGTATTGCCGTCGCCCATGATGCGGGCGCCGTAGGTTTCGGTGATTCCATGAGGATTGTCGTCAATGTTGACACCGTTATTGAAAACGGTGTTGTTCTCCCAGGTATTGCCACCCGAGGCTTCCCAGGAGTCCAGGCCGCTCGCGTTGTTGTCGTGAACGCAGTTGGCTCTAATGGTGTTACCGCCAGTGCCTTTTTCAATGGTTATACCGTCTGGGTCATCAAACCCATACCATGCGGAATGAAAAACTTCGTTGAACTCAATCAGGCCGGTGCCCATGATCTGGCCGTCATCTTCACCTTTACCTTGCGTAATGATTCCGCTAAAGCCGACATAACCAATTCGGTTATTCTTGACTTCCCAGCCACTTGCAACGGGTTTAAATTCGTCTTCACCTGGAATGCCACTATTAAAGTTGATGCCATAACCTTTAGTGCGATGATCCACGCCAGGATCCGTGCCATCAGCACGGAGACCCACGTAGACATTTCGAATTAATGGGCCGGTATGGTTTTCGTCTTGGCGAACGAGAACGTCTCCAGTAAAACGGAGCACGCAGTCCGTACACTCATAATCGGAACCATAAACAGCAATGTTTTGAATCACGATGCGTTCACTGGTTATGTTTTGACTGTTTTCCACCCTAAAAACCCATGCCACGCGATGCTCAGCGCTGACTTCAAGCTCCGGCGCGGGTATGCCATTAAAGGCAAGACCATCAGTCCCCACCTCCGAGCAGGCCGGGGACGGGTCAGCGGTGTTCTCATCTCGCACCTGGCCAGGGTCGTCATAGCGGTAAGCGGTGCCGTCTATGGTGGCGACGTCGGTGATAGCCGGTAAGGGCACATAGTTGCCGGCGTCGTCCTGGAGGGAAATGGTCACGTTCCACCAGCTATCCGCGTTCATTAGCACTGCAGGCACGAAGCGCATTGTGTTGGTACCCGCGATGGCGTTGGCGTTTTGGATAAACTGCCGCAGGCAGCCTTGGCAGGTGCGGTCAGCGGCATCGTCATCGTCTTGGTCGTTGACGTTCGTCACCACGTTGAAGGAGAAGCCGAAGTCGAGGTCGGTGACATCTTGATCGGTCACCGTGACCTTAGCTACGTGCTCGGCCGTAGAAAAAGACGAAGCATTGTCGGAAATTGCACCACGTTTACCCCCATAGCAGGGACCAGGCTCCGTGCGAAGATAGGGATCATCGTAGGTGGTGCCGGCATTATCAGTTGTAGAGCCGTACGCATCATCTGGATCAGCGCAAAGGGCCCCGGCAGGGCCATAGGTCTGTTCAGCCCAGACGTCCTCCTGGCTATATCCATCCCGCAACCCCGCATCGGGAGCAACGGTCTTCGAATTAACCGCGACCCAATACGTGCAACTGTCGCACGCCGCGGCGTGAAAGGAGTAGGTTCCGTCCTCAGAAGTCGTTGTGGTGGCAATCAAAAGGTCGTCATCATCAGGTTGGCCGTTGTCATTGGAATCCAGGTAAAGCGCAACCTCGACGCCCGCAACGGCAGGATCTCCTGAAATGTCACCATCCCCCGCAACGTCTTCATAGATCTTCCCGGAGATTTCAATAAAGTTCGCGTGGAAGGGCGCGGAGAAAGCGGCAAGCCCTACTGCCTCAGCCACGTGGCCGCGCTCGTTATCGCTATCTAAATCCTCGTCAACCGATAGATACACCGAGTCCGAAGACAAGCTGCCCCTACGCAACCAACCACCATCGGAACCACGTCGTGTATTTTTACTGGCGACCACTAAAGGAGGGTCTTCAAACAGCCCCGACTGAAACTCGACCGTACCCCCTGTTCCCCAACCTTTAATGCCATCACCGCGCCTAAATTCATAAGCGATGGAATCGTCGGGCAAACCGTCGCCGTCTTGATCTGCAAAAAAAGAGCCATAAGCCCCTGGAGGGAGTATGAGAAACGCGACTTTCTCTTTCTCAAACGGATAACTCTCACTGGGATACCAGGATTCCGAACGTTCAAGCGCCAAATCAATTTTCAACTCGTCATCGACTTCAACGACGTCAACAATCGAAGTCATCCATGGAACCGAGGAACATTCAGGGGGTTCCCCATCTCCTGAACAACCGTCGTCATCTTTACGGGGTTCATTGATCATCGTTTGAATCTCGACAATCACGACCGGCAAATTATCCCCGTAAAGATCTTGAAGCCGAACTCCGTACGTGCTTTCAACGTGCCCTTTCAGATCAAACCAAGAGTCGTCACAATTAAAGTGGCACTGCTGGTTATCAATGTTTACGGATCCCGCGATGACCGGCTTTCCTCCCGGAAGCCAATGCAATCCGGGTTCGACGGCAATATAGTACGTCAAAACCGCCACATGGGGACCGTCGTTTTTGTGAGGTTCTACTGGGGAGACCTCAAAACCCGACCTGGTGACGTTATTGATCCTTAAATCGGAGGGCTCACCTCCCTCTGTGGTCATCAGCACGAATACCAAAGGCTCAACGGTGTCAGGGAAACTACTGGTGAAATCAACCGATGTAAACTCAGGGTTATTATATGTATTAATTGTTTCGAAAGACCCTACCTCTAAATGCCACGCCAAAGCAGTAGATAAAGGAAAGATGAGGGTCACTAGCAATGCCCAAATCCAGCTTTTACGACCCATCATCCCTCCATCGAACAAG
Source organism: Candidatus Iainarchaeum sp. (assembly GCA_013154035.1). Lineage (GTDB taxonomy): Archaea > Iainarchaeota > Iainarchaeia > JAADDC01 > JAADDC01 > SZUA-1452. The sequence continues at coordinate 5,290 of JAADDH010000027.1, forward strand.
AAACTAACTCTCAACCCCCACTCTAGCCAAAACCAAAGCTCGCCGCGACCCGCAATTGGGGGTATCCCCTTTCCAAGTTCGGGTCTCGAAACCAAGGCGAACAAAAGCAAAGTTCAGCTTTCCTGCAACCATCTCATACGAAAGCTCCCCTACATAAGGGGGAGCCTCCCGCATGAGGACCCTCCCACATGCGGGCTATATGCGGGAGGGCAGGAGTGGGGGGTAACTCACCGAATCCTTGCTCGATAGCATACAAGACCATCTTTTCCTGGGTCAAGTTCCAACTCTGCACTTACATAAACAATTCCAGCATCCAAACGCCCCTCATCGGTATCCTCTGCATACGTCAAGCAGTGTGCATTGCCATCAGAATCCACCCAATAAATATCCCCCACAACAGCATCGCAGTGATAAGATCCCGCCTTAGCTTCAGCAAAAAACGGGATAGGGTCACTCACACGCACATCGCGCACCGCCTCCACCCCAATGTTCACATACCGGATGCAGTACTCCAGCACATCCCCAGGCTTCCCAGACACACTGG
>JAADDH010000031.1 GCA_013154035.1 Candidatus Iainarchaeum sp.
CCACCAGCGGCTGCCATGTCAGCCAGCACAACAGAGGGTTCGCGCGGAACCCAGCCACTGCGGATCTGACGTAAGCAGCACATGAATTGTGTGGTCGGTTGCGGAGCAACCGGCCTCGCGGCTCGGCAGCCGCGTATCGGCCGTAGCGGGCCCGGGGGGATTCGAACCCCCGACCTTCGGGTCCGAAACCCGACGCGCTGTCCAGGCTACGCCACGGGCCCAGCCGCCGTCCCTGCTGGCGTGACACTCCGACTCCGTCGGGTGCACCGGGATGTAATCCCGGCTGCGGTGAGTGGGGCATTCCGCTTCGCTCCAGCCCCACGTCCCATCGGTTGTGCGTCCGACCGAGCGGACGCGAGTGTCGGACCCGCTTGCGCCCCACCGAAGCACTCGGTGCCAGAGGCTACGCCACGGGCCCCTGTTTTGCCGCCACATATATAAACTGCGGAGGATTTATATCTGCATGCAGCGTCGTGGCCAGACCAGCGCAGAGTATCTTTTGCTCACGGGCGGTGTTCTTCTCGTGGCGGTCGTTGCCGGATATTATGGTGTGAGTTCGGCGACGTCGGCTTTTCATGAGCTTAATGCCGCGGCTGGCGGGGGGAGCACAGTTGTCACCCCGCCTGTATCTGATTCACCGCCAAAAATTCTGAAGATTTATGCCAGCCCCGCGTCTGTCGCACAGGGTAGTCCTGTATCTATAACTCTTTACGTTCAGGCGAGCGACGATCACGGCATTTCATCCATTATTATAACTCCTCCCCCTGGCACCGTCACGCCAAAAACCTGCACGGGTAAGACATCATGCTCTCTCACCCTTACCGGCACTGTGGTCCAAAGTCTTTCCCCTGGATCGTATACGTTCTCAGCGACTGTTAAAGATACTGCCGGCCACACGGTTTCAGATTCTAATACCTTTACAATAACTCCTGGCACACTGAACAAATCACCCCACGCAGCCTTCACATATACAGTCTCTGGGACCACTGTGGACTTTAACGCATCTTCTTCCTACGACCCAGATGGATCCATAGTATCTTATTCGTGGGACTTTAACGATGGCAGTACTAAGTCTGGGAGAACTGTTGCACACACGTATTCCTGTACTTCGGGAAAGTGTTCTTATACAGTTAGGCTAACTGTAACAGATAATCATGGGGCTACGGCCACTGCTACGAAGACCGTTACTGTTACTGCCCCGGATAATCCCCCCACAATCACTAATTTCACCTGCAGTGCTTCGGGCCTCACTGTGACGTGCTCAGCCAATCTCGGCGATCCCGACGGCGATATTCTTAACGGTAGTATTAGTTTCGATGATGGATCGTCATCTCCGATTTCATTCAATCCTGCCACTGACACAAACCCAAAAATCTGGTCTCATCCCTACGCATCTGCTGGCACGTATAAAATCACCCTCACTGTTTCAGACCCTGCGGGCAAGACTGCCACTGCCAGCCAGAAAGTCTCTATCTCCTCTCCTAACAAGCCACCAACCGCATCCTTCACGTACCGCCCTTCTAATCCTGTAGTATCTGTTCCTGTTGACTTTAATGCATCCTCCTCCTACGATCCTGACGGTTCTATCGTCTCATACTCCTGGGACTTTAACGACGGAAAAACTGGCTCGGGAAGGACCGTGTCACATATATTTACGGCTCCGGGTTCTTATACGGTTACTTTGGCAGTTGCTGATGATGATGGGGCTGTTGCTAGGGCTTCAAGGACAATTACTGTTGTTGCAGATCAGCCACCCCGTGTGACTATCTCGGTTTCTCCGCCCGGGCTTGCGCGTGATTACGATCAAGTTATTATTTCATGTAGCGGGTCTGATGACGTTGGCCTCTCGCGGATTACTATTACGAGCGGTTCCAACACGTTAAGGGTGTGTCCGGTGTCTGGCACCTCTGCGAACTGCCAGATAGCTCACACGTTCCCTGCAGGTGTCTATAAATTTAATTGCACTGCACAAGATGTTGCTGGGCATGTGACGACGAGTAAAGTTACGTATTTGGTGCTGCGCTCCAGCATTGGGCCCACGCCTCCTATCCCCCCGAAACCCATCCCCCCGAGACCCGTTCCCCCGTGGCTCCTTGATTTGAAGTAGGTGGTCGTATGAATGATCGCATAGTTATATGGGTTGTCGTCGCTATGTTGGCATGCGCTCTACTCTTTGTTATTGTGCATGCGGGAAATAGATCTTTTGGGGGCGTATCTCACTGCACCCTTCCAGACTGGAACGCTGATCGATATCCTGGTGCGAAGTTCTTTTCTGGCGCTAACTGGGAGTACTATCTAGTCGTGTATGAAGCAAATACTGCAGATAACACCCCTGTTGGTCCGATAGTTTTCAAGAACCTTGTGAGCAAGTATCCTACAACTGTGCATCGCTGTTCTGGCGGTGACGTCCTATACGATGTGACCATGCATGCACAGAGCCCCGTTATTAAAGCATATGGGCTCTGCAGTCTGAACAGGTGCTATGTGTTTATTGTCGCTAGCTGCGGCGAGTTGCCTCCCCCCGTAAAGAGGACGGTTGATTCCTGCATTAGAACCACTCGGTAAGCCTTTTCTGATTCTGCCTTTCTTTTATCAGCTCGCTCTTGCTCGTCCAGCGCTCCAGTGGGATTCTCAGCTTGGGCCGTATGTAGTCGAATGCATCGTTCAGGGATTCGAACTTCTCCGGTTTGCTTTCCAGCGCCGCTCTTACATTTTCGCGTACTTGCCACACGCCCAATGGAATGTAGTAACCCTCGTGCACTTCGCGGAAGATCACGACGCGCGCTTGTCTTCGTTCCCGTAGCAGATGTTCAATGACTGCAATCCTTGCCGCATAGTATGACCCGCCCACGTTGTCCGCGTACCCTCTTCTCCCCTCGTACCCCTCCCAGTCGTTTAGAAGGTATGGCTCATTCCCCGAGTACCACACAGACCCCGGCGCCCATGCTTCCATCAGTTCAAAGCCCCAGACGTCAGGCATGAACATTATGTAGAAATGGTTGTCGAAGCGGTGCCCCTCGTAGATCCGGAACTCGCTTATTGGCTCCTGTTGCTTGATCTTTGCAATTTCCTTCCTGTATATTATGTCATCCGTGGCGGTAATTGCCCACCTTGTTGGTACTAGCTTTCTATTCCGTGGAATTCCGAGCACTCCTGCTGATAGTACTCTGCTGAGCTGATATACGTCATATCCTCGTTCAAATAGGCTAATTATTGCGTCCTCTGCTTTGACTTCATCATAATAGTACTTCTCAACACGCCGATCCACGCGTGGGTTCTCCTGTGGTGCGATCTTTTTGGCAGGGGCCTTTGGGCCCATCGGGGCGACAAACTGGCCGAACTCTAGCTTCGGTTTTGGTATTTTCTCGAGTACTGCTTCCACGGCAACGGGGCGCTTGCTCATGGCGAGTTCTTGTATTGTAAGTATCGCATCTGTGGGGTTTGCCGCGCTGTATACGTCAGCGCGGATTGTCGGGCGAATTAGAGAGGAGCGTATGCTCACAATCTCGTCTATTTCCAGATCTCGCCATGCTTTTGGATTGTCCGCTATGCTAACGAATTGGGTTGTTTCCATCGGCGCTGCTTCTACCCTTGGGTAATTTTTCCAGCTTATGAATACCGCTGGCGGCGTCGGTGCGCTTATATCTGTGGTATTTGGTGTCGAGGTTTCCATTACTCGCTTCTGCTCTAGTATTGGGCACTTTGGCAACCCACACCAGAGTCGGCCCTTGCAGCGTACGCAGAGCTTCGGGTCTATGATCCGCACCACGCAATATGTTGGCGAGGGTTAGTATTAAATACGCCAGCGCATTTATCTCTCCGTGGGCTACCTGAAGGACTTGCTTGCGGAGGCTAAAGGGGAGGACAAGAAGGAGGCCAGTGAGAAGAAGGAGAATCGGACCACGCAGCAGAAAAACGATGCTACCATCTCCTCTTCTGAGCCATCCGGCCTCGCAGGGAAGGAAAAGGTGCTCGTGGATTCCTATGGCGATGTGAAGATCTATCGTGTCAAGGGGGATCCACTTCTCTGGTATGTCGTTCCAGTTCCCCGTCCGACCAGCGGGGAGCGCAAGATCATTAACCTGCTGAAAGAGGCCACTACGCGTATAGTGTCCCTTACCACGTCGCAAATCCGCGACCCCGAGGCAAAAAAGAACGTTTACCGTCAGAAAGTTCTTGAGATTATAGACTCGGTCCCTGAACTGGGTATCCCCAAGACCAAGCGCGAGTTTTATGCCGATGTTGTTGTCCGCGAGATGGTCGGTTACGGTATTCTAGATCCCCTTGTTAACGACGAGCTCTTGGAGGAGATTATGGTTATCGGCCCCAAGCGCCCCGTTTACGTCTTCCACCGCAAGTATGGTATGATGAAGACCAACGTGGAGTTCTACGAGGATAAGGAGATCCAAGCAATCATCGAGAAGATAGCCCGTGATGTTAACAGGCATATTGATGCCATGAATCCACTCCTAGATGCTCGTTTGCCAGACGGCTCACGTGTGAATGCCACAATTCCCCCGGCATCCGTTGACGGATCTACAATCACCATCCGCAAGTTCCGCAAGGATCCGTACACCGTTCTAGACCTCATAAACTTCGGAACGATGTCTCCTGAGCTTGCAGCATTTCTTTGGCTTGCCGTAGATGGCATGGGCGCCAAACCTGCAAACATTCTCGTATCTGGTGGCACAGGTTCCGGAAAGACCACGACGCTGAACGTGCTTGCCACTTATATTCCGGCACACGAGCGCATTATCACCATAGAGGATACTGCGGAGTTGAATCTCCCCCTCGAGCACTGGGTTCGCCTTGAAGCGCGTCCGCCTAGTATAGAAGGTACTGGCGAGATATCCATGGATGTTCTTGTCAAGAACGCCCTGCGCATGCGTCCAGACAGAATAATCGTCGGTGAAGTTCGCCACAAGGAGGCATCCACGCTGTTTACTGCAATGAACACGGGTCACGATGGTTGTATGGGTACCATTCACGCGAACAGCGCCGAGGAAACTATGGTGCGCATTATGTCGCCACCCATGGATGTTCCAAAGGTGATGGCCAGCGCGCTGGACTTTGTTCTTGTGCAGAATCGCATACACGACCGTAGGAAGGGTACTATCCGTCGCATTGTTGAGTTTGCGGAGGTCCGCGAGGTGGACGGCGATCCTCAAACGTTCACCATTTTCTCCTGGGATGCGGCGCAGGATAAGCAAGTGCTCGTGGACGAGGATATTCGCTATTTGAAGACTCTTTCTGATTTTACGGGTCTGAGCGTGGATGATCTTCGCGATGAGTGGAGGCGGCGCACCGATTACCTCACTCGCCTGAATAAGAGTGGTGTTAAGGGTATTAAGGCTGTGAAGGCGGCGGTTCAGGAGTATTATGAGGGGGCTGAGAAGAGATGGAAAAAGATGTAGATCTCGATGAGCTGAAGAAGGCCATTGTGGGCGATTCTGAGGGCAAGTCCAAGTCACCCGCTCCCTCACGTGCCGCGGAGAAGAAGACAATAGAGAGTGTTGACGAGATCGTTCAGCGGATCGAGGAGAAGTATAAGGAGGAGGGCGCATATATCCGTCGTGAGAATGCGGAGCCCGAAATTGACATTAATAAGGTTCTATCCCCTGAGATCACCGTTTCTGGCAACCCATCCGACCTTGCGGAGTCGGATAGCGGCTTTGTTCGCTTCGCAGGTAAGCTGTATTTGAAATTTAAAGGATTCTTTGACAAACTTGCCGGATCCTTCGCCAATAGTGATTATCTAAAGAAGCTTGATTGGGATCTCTATGCTGCTGGCCTACCCTTTACCGGTTCGCAGTATCTCATACTCACCCTGGTCAGCGCTACTGTTCTAGCATTGATCGCATTTATAGCATCTGTTCCACTTTTCCTTACGAAGGGCAACCCCGTGCTGGCCGCAATTGGTCCGATAACCGTGGCGTTTTTGACGTTCGTGCTCGTTTATGTCTTTGCGCGCATGCATCCGGCTACCATTGCTGCAAATCGTTCGCGCGCCGCAGAGCGATACCTACCATTTGCACTGAGACATCTTGCTGTTGAGATCCGTGCAGGAATGGGACTCTATCAGGCAATGCGCGCTGTCGCTGCTGCGAATTACGGAGAATTGTCCGAAGAGTTTAAGCGCACGCTCAGGGAGATTGACGAAGGTAAGCCCATGGAGGTAGCACTTTCGAATCTTGCTGCCCGTTCTAAGAGTCGTGGTATGCGCAGAGCGGTTGCGTCCATCCTCCGCGCTGTCCGCATCGGCGGAAACCTATCCGATACGATCATGAACATTGCAAAGGACGTGTCCTTTGAGCAGCGCCAGAAGGTTGCCGCGTACTCCGAGAAATTAAACTTCTTTGGCGTGCTCTTCATGTTTGTGGGCGTAGTTTTTCCCGTAATGCTTGCCATGCTTACCACGATTGGATACGCCCCCACTTCCGGTAAACTTCTTGCAGCGTTCCGTTTTCCACCAGCACTTCTTATGGTGGCGTTCCTTATAGGATTTCCGGGCATACTACTGCTATTTTATATGTTTGTCCGCATGTCGGACCCGATGAGGTGATTTTGTGGCATTTCTTGAACATTATCGGAAGGTGCTCCGCCTTGCTGGCATTTATACTGAGCCCATACTGCTCTTCGGCTCGGCAGCCGCAGTAGTTATCGCATCTGTCATACTTTCCGCGGCGTTCTTCAGCCTTTGGCCGCTTCTCATCGGGCTCCTTGTGGCGGATATCATCATCGTATATCCATACAGCCGCGGCGAGTCCATACTTCGTAGCGTTGAGCAGAATCTTCCCGACGCGCTCAAGCAGATGGCCACCACCCTGCAATCTGGCGGAACCTTTGAAATGGCTGTGAGAGAAGTGGTTTCGTCGGATTACGGTGCACTCTCCAAGCAGTTCAGATATGTTTTGGATGATCTTCAGAGTGGCGCTACCGTGGACGCAGCCCTTTACAAGCTGGCTCGGCGCGTGCCATCCCCGCTACTTGAACGCACTGTCACAATTATCTCGGATGCCGTCCGCGCTGGTGGCGGTCTTGCCAAGGTGCTATCTGACGTGGCCGATGATGCTGCGGAGTCCAACCGCCTCCTCATTGAGCGTCGCACGAAGACAACCATGCAGGCGATGTTTATTGTCACCGCGTCCGTGCTCCTGGCTCCGTTCATCGTGGGTGCAGCCATGGGCATTACGTCGTTTTTCACGGCCCTTGGAAAACAGTTCTTGGCCAATGGCATGATTACGCCCTCCGATTTCAAGGATATGGTCAGTGGAATACGCTTGCTCCACAGCCTTTTGACGTTCTACGTGCTGTTCCAGGCTGGCCTAGCGGCATACATGCTTGCTGCGATCCGAGGAGATACAACCACTGCAGCCACAAAGTATTTGCCCGTTTTCCTAATAGTCGCATATCTTGTGCTTACAGGATCCGCGGGTTTCGTTCAGGGCCTGCTATCCGGCTGACGCATACCTTTATATACTCCCCTTTCGTTATACTGACGTTTGGAGGTGGTATTATGGATAATCGCGGTCAGACCACGTTTGAGTACCTCTTGCTTGTAGGCGGTGTAGTCGTTCTCGGCGTGCTAGTGATCTACATGCTGACCTCTAGTGTTAGGAGCAGCGCTAGGGATGTTAATCGCACCGTCAGCAATGCTACTGGTGCGCTTACGAACAAGGCTCAAAACTATATCAACTATATCCAAGATATCAACGATATATGAAGTAAGAATACTTGGCGATCTGAAACAAGATATAACAATACAACTCCTCTCTTTCTTTTATGCTTGTTCTATTTCTCCTCGCGGTTGGTGTTGTTTTGGCCATCGCCACATATACTGATATCAAGCGACGAATAATTCCCGATTGGCTCACTATCGGCACGATCCTCCTTTTTGCGCCGATTAACGCATATTTCTACGGTCCTGTTACTCTTCTTTACCCCCTCGCCACGTTTGCAGCAGCGTACCTTCTGTACTTACTGGGTGTGTGGGCCGGTGGCGACGTGAAGCTCTTTACGGCCATCGCTGCGGTTTATCCTCATAATGTGACGATTCTTGGATACTCTATGCCTTTTGTTCTTTCTATTTTCCTAGCCGCCATGGTTGTTGGGCTGCTCTTTACTGGGGCGGTTCTACTCTACCGCGTTTTTACGGATTCGGATCTCCGCGCCCGTTTGGCACGTGGCGTTCTTCTAGCTGCGCGCAAATCGTTCGTCCTATCTGCGTTTTCGCCTGTTTTCGGTGTTTTTTCCTTACTCGTGACATTTCTTCCATATCCTCTCGATGTGTTTGCAGCGGTCGCCATGCTCTTTTACGTGCCTTTCGCCACTGTAATCCAAACTTTTCTGTCTGTATTCGCAGTATCCCTCGTTTTTGTCATTCTAGCATTCCGCACGTCTGCATTCGTGTCTGAGAAGCCTGTTTCCGCACTGAAGGACGGAGATATTCCTGCAGATTTCGTTCTTGACGACGGTACGGTCGTCCCATTTTCCTGGTCCACTGCGCTACACCTGTCTCGCGATCCACGAGTGCGCTTGACGCCGCTGCGCGCAGCGGGCATTTATCCGGAGGATATTGATTGGTTGAGGCGCATCGGCGTTGAGAAGCTTCGCGTGAGATATTCGCTGCCCTTTGTTCCCTTCGTCTTGGCGGGCTACGTTTTTATTCTGGCAATGATGTATATTTAGGTGAACGCTTTCCGCGCAACACTTTATTTTACCCTCTTTCTCCTTCTCGCTGTTGTATCTAGTCTTTCTTCAGATTCCATTGCGTCGGGAACGTTTGTGCACCTCTGCGGACCCGTCCTTGCATTTAAACAAGCCTACCACGGCTGTGTTTACACCCTTCTTGCTGATCAGCACATTTATCGCGTATTTGACCTCTATCGTTCCTGCCAGCGTGTTTCATTCCTCTGCGTGACTGCGCGTCCCTCTGGTGATAACCGTGTTTTCCGTCCACTCCTTGGCTGAGGCGGCGATTGCGGGGTTGCTGGCCGTTATACCTGCCTACCATCCGATACTCTTATCCTTCTCGCGCTGGGAATTTGCCGTGTTCTCGTATTTCCTTTACTATGCACTCTCTGGGCCAGCATCCTTTCTTATTGGTGCTTACTCCGCCACTGTTTTATACTCTCGCCTTGCCGCTCATCAGCTTATCTCGCGCGGAAACGGTCTGCGTGCAGTGTATCTCTACTCTGTTGGTTTCCTTGCAGGGATTCTTATTGCTTTGGTGTATTGGCCGATTTCTTCAATCTTTTCTCTTCGCCTTCCCGATTGGGTTGTATTTATTGTGGTTCTTGCCGCAGCGGTTTCCGTGATCCTTGCCAGCTCTCGGCGCCTCGCCTCCGTTTTTGTTTTTCTACTTTCCGGTCTTTTCGGAGTGTATCTTCTGGCATCACTCAACCCCGTTTCGCACCCATTGCAGGCGGGCGTTTCTGGAATTTTTGGGCTTGGTGTGCTTTTGTCCTCCCTTCGAGCCTCGTCCAGGATTGCTCTCAAGCCCCTCCACGATTTTTCAATCCCACTTGCTGGCATCTTCTTCGGCGTTCTTGCAGCGATTCTCGTGGCATATTTTCCGGCGATGTCTCCTGCCGTCGCTGCTCTGTTCTTACATCGGGTTATACGGCTTGAGTCTGAGGATGTTGTGGCTGCAACTGGTGCCACCGCTTCTGCATCCCTTATGTTCTCAGTATTTGCACGTAAGTACGGGCTCGTGCGCACGGCCCTTGCTGCTCAGCTTCCGCAGAATGTCCAAACCATCGCACCGGTTGCTCTTATCGCGTCCGTCCTTGGTGTCTTGTCTGCGTTTCTACTGTTTCCACTTCTTGTTCGTCTGTATTCGCACCGTCCGATCCGATTGTTTGCCGCCGCGATTGTTGTTCTGTTCGTTCTGGTATTCTTTGGAGTGGCTGATGCGCTCGCCCTTCTGGCCGGGGCGTTCTTGTCATTATTTGCAAGAGAACTCGGTGTGAATCAGAGCGTTCTCATGGGCTTTCTCATGGTTCCGACGCTGCTCATTTACGCGCCCATGTAGTAGTACTGTCCCTTCTTTTTCTGCTCTTGGTCCTTCTGCGATCCGGGCTTGTTTACGCGTGGTCTCCCCGTGTTCGGATCCCTGCGGAACGTTATGCCCAGTTCTTTCAGGAATGTGTTCATACCTTCTTCCATTGACAATGGGCTTGTTGCGTGCCCCTCCACGCTCGGCTCTCCCGAGAATACGATGAGACGGTCTGCGAGGTAGTCAATCATTGCTATGTCATGCTCCACTACGAATGCGGCGCGTTTCTTGGCTGCTATGACTCGCTTTATGGTCTTCGTTGCGGAGAGGCGCTGGTCAACGTCCAAGAATGCTGATGGCTCGTCTAATAGATATATGTCTGCATCTCTTGCCAGCGTTAGTGCTATCGCCACGCGCTGGCGCTCTCCACCAGACAGTTCTGATGCCTTGCTGTCCCAGAGTTCATCAAGTTCAAACGCCCTGCGCAGCTCGCTGCGGAGAAGTTCTTGGTCTATGTCCTTTCCCGTGAAGAGGTCTCGGACTACTGTGTCTCCGAAGTTTATGTACTGGGGCTTGTATGATATTTTCAGGCTGTGTGCGAGCTCCGTGTTATCGGGCTTTATCTCGCCTGCCAGCATACGGACGAACGTTGTCTTTCCCGTTCCGTTTCTCCCCAGAATGCCAATTATCTCTCCCTCTCTGATCTCGCCCGGCTCTGCACTCATTCTGAAGTCTCCCAGCTGCTTTTCCAGGCTCGGATATGTGAGATATGTCTTTCCTGCCCACTCTCCGGGCGGTCGCACCTCAAAGCGTATGGGTTCATCTCGTATCTTCATATTTTCCTCCTTTAGCACGCCGTCCAAAAACTGGTTTATGCCCTCTCGCACGCCCTTGTAGCCGGAAAATATACCGTATGCGCCTGGTTTGCCGTACACGATGAACACGCCGTCGGATATGTAGTCTAGAACGGCTAAATCGTGCTCTACAGTCATTACGTCGGCCCGCTCTGCTACGGAGCGGATAATCTTTGCTATCTTCAGGCGCTGATATATGTCCAGGTATGATGTTGGCTCGTCAAAGAAATACATGTCTGCATCCTTCATGTATGCGGCAGCCATCGCTACGAGCTGCAGCTCCCCGCCTGAAAGTGCTGATATGTCTCTGTCAATGATTTTCTCCAGTCCGAAGAGCTTTATTGCTTCTTCAAGCTTCTCTTCGCTCACGCGCGTTAGAAGTTCCCGTACTGTCCCCTTGAAGATCTTTGGTATCGGTTCTATCTCCTGGGGTTTATACGATATGCGCACGCCCTTATCACGTATTTTCTGGAAGTATGCTTGGAGCTCCGTGCCCTTAAACCGCTCTATGACTTTGTCCCACGTGGGTTCTTCCTGAAATTCTCCAAAGTTTGGTATGATCTGCCCAGATAGGATCTTTATCGCCGTGGACTTTCCCGTTCCGTTTCTCCCCAGAATGCCGATTACTTTGCCCTCTCTCGGATATGGAAGGCCATATATGCGGAACATGTTTGGGCCGTACTGGTGGACGGGAGTACCCACCTCTTCGGGGAGGTTTACAATGGTTATTGCGCCGAAGGGGCATTTTTTCACGCAGATTCCACAGCCTATGCAGAGGGTTTCGCTTATTCTTGGCTTCCCGGTAACGTCATCTATGCTTATGGCAGGATCTCCGCCACTACGATTCACTGGACAGACGTTTGCGCAGACGTAGCCACACTTCTCTGGCTTGCACTTGTCGTAATTGATGACTGCTACTCGCATGTTACCAGGCCGTTATGAAGAGAATTCCGACGATTACGAGCAGCAGACCGATCCCTGCAATGCCTCCGATGATCATATCCTTTATTGTGTGCAGCAGCGATGTCCAGAGCGTTCCTCCGCCGATGTACGCTTCCAGCGCCCATGCTGCGCCGAAGAATATGAGGCCGATGAGTATGGTAATTATACCGTCGCGATCTACTTGCATACTAAAATATGTTTCCGATTTTGTTTTAAACATGCAGTTGGTCTTTGTTGACCGCAAAACGAAGAGCTTTGCCGTCATTCCTGAGACCTTGGAGGACCTCTGGCTGTTGGAGAAGGTTATAGAGCCGGGAGATGAGGTCGAGGGCACTGTTATCCGTCGAGTAAAGCGAGAAGACGAGCGAGGGTCCGGCCAGCTGCGGAAGGTGTTTGTGCGCATACGCGTTGAGTCTGTGGATTTTCACGAGTATTCTGGCGCCTTGCGAGTCGGCGGTATCGTTATTGAGGCTCGTCCGGAGGATGTTGTTGGAAAAGGCAAACACCAGACGCTGGAGGTCAGGCAGGGGCGTTCTATAACCGTTCGCAAGGCTGTTTGGTCCGAGTATGCCATTGATCAGATTCGCGAGGCTGTTAATGAGTCTAAGAAGCCAAAAGTACTCCTTGTTTCCATTGACGATGAATCTGCCACTGTTTTTACCCTCTCGCAGTCCCTGCGTCGCCTTGCAATTGTCCGAAATCCTCACAGAGGGAAGCGCATGGGCTCCGGCGATTTTTCCGAATTTTATGGCCAGGTGCTCCGTGTGGTGGATGATTCTGAGCCGGAGATTGTCATAGTTGGTGGCCCTGGCTTTTTCTACGAGGATTTTATTCGCTTTGCGCAGGCAAAGGGTTCAAAGAAGCGTTATATTGGCGTGCGCACGGCCATGGCAGGCACAAAGGGAATACATGAGATTGTTGCCGACCGCCTTAATTCTGTGATCCAGGAGCACCATCTTTCTCAGATCTCGCAATACCTTGACGAGTTTCTCCGCAGGCTGGCTAAGGGCGATCCCGTTGCTGTGGGCGACGAAGTGGAGCAATACGCGCAGGCGGGCGCGGTGGATGTACTTCTCATTCACGAGAACTTTCTTCTGGCCAACCGTGAGCGCGCTAGGGAGATTCTAACAGCCGTTCGCAACGGGGGAGGCAAAATCTTTATCATTCCCCGCAGCTACAGCCCCGGAACCACTGTGGAAAAAATGGGAGGCATGGTGGCGATTCTCCGCTACCGTTAGAATGTCTCTTCATATTCTTTCAGGAATTTGGCGCCGAGCTCGGATAGATACACCTTTTCCCCATCTCCATCAACGACCCCGAGTGATTTTAGGACATAGAGGGCGTAGGCAACGTCATCCTCAGTCAGTTTTGGGAATTGCTTGTGGATGTCTTCCACCGTTCTGGGCTCTGTCAAGTACTGGACGAGCGCCATGAGGATTTTGGATTTGGGGATATCTGCAGCCCACGGATTATCCAGTACGAACTCTTCCATGCTCATTTGCCTGTCACCAGCGCCAGAAGGTTCATGATTGGCTGGAGAATCGGTGCAGAAATGGGAAGTCCCCAGTGTAGCGCACCCATGTCGTTCCGTATGCTCGGCGTGAACACAAGCGTCACAGTCTTCTGTATCTCGTCGCCGCTGCCCATATCCGTTATCGTCAGCGTTGTGGGATACGTGCCAGGGAATGGATATGATGCGCTGTAGTTCACAATCTTTGCCTTCTCTGTACCTATGTGCGTGGTGCTCTCCGCACAGTATGGCTTTCCCATGCTGCAATTTATGGATACGTCCGTTTCGCCAATGGATTTGCTCTGTATCAGGACGGGAATCTTTGCCTGCTCACCTGCCGGGGCAATGACTGTCTTCCTGCCGATTTCTGCAGATATTAGCCCATTTGCTATGAGGAATGATGGACAGAACGTTTCGGCAGAGTTCTGGCCGTATGCTGTTATACATACCTGGCTGGGGCCGTTCTTCACGTTTTTCGGAATGGTTATGTATATGTACATGTTGTTCCCGGAGATGTCGTATCTGTAATTCCAGTTCTTATCCAGTTTTACTCCGATCCAAGGGTCCTGTGGGTTCCCGCGGTCTATGATTATGCTGAGCGTGTGCCCCGGCGCGATTGTTCCAATGCTATAGCTTTCGCCGTTGGCAAACACGTGAGCCACGGGGTAGTACATCTGCACCGCAAATGCGGCGCTAAGCGTTGTCAGCAATGCTACGAAGACGCTCCAATACCTCATCTACATTCCCCCTTATTTCAACCCATATTGGCGGTACAGCGCTATCCTCGCCGAAGGATATTTTTCCAACCGTGAGCGGGTCTCTCTCCAGCGGGAATATGATTGAATCTCCCTTCTTCCTTGCTTTGAATAGGAAATATGCCCTTGCGGCAATTCTTTCCCTTGCGATGACGTTGATTAGCGATTCTACTGCCTGCTTGTCTCCCTCTGCGATGATCCGCCGCTCATCATCTGTAAATGCAACATCCCCGAAGACTTTGCGGATGGCGTTCTTAATCTTCTCTGGGCTCTCCGTGGGCAGCACATTGCAGACGATCGTGACGTTAAGAGATTGCATTATAGACGCCCTCCGGATCGCTATAATATGCGCTTATGAGCTTTATTAGTTCTTGCCTGCTATTCACGTGCTTCGCAGCCCACCTGAGCACTGCCTCCCTGCGGACAATCTCATCGCTTATTTCCTTTTTTGTGAGCCCGGTTATTTCAGCCAATTCGTCTATCGTATGAGCGGGGACGTCTGTTCTGACGATCTTGCCCGCGCGTGGGTCCCATTTGAATATGTCTGAGAGGAGCACCTGATCATCCATTCTCCCGACCTCTGCCACCTCCATAACTCTACGCACCATTCCCTGTGGCGTTCTTATTCTGTGCTGGACGACAATGAGATTCATCAGAGGAAGTAGATCATTTGGGACGTTCATGGGCGCAGTTCGCAGGCGTATGAGGACTTCGCGCGCGCTGTTTGCGTGGAGTGTTCCCATTGTTCCTTGGTGGCCCACATCCATGGCCACGAAGAGCGTTTCTGCCTCTGCACCGCGCACCTCTCCGACGATTATGCGGTCGGGACGCATACGTAGGGCATTCTTCAGGAGATCATCCATTGTTACGGCGGGAGAATCCTGCGTTGGCGGGCGTGTTATAAGTGGGATCCAGTTTTCGTGATGTGGGAGATCCAGTTCCTTTGTATCCTCTACGGTAATGATCCTCTGATCCATTGGGATGAAGTCTAGGAGAGCGTTTAGCGTCGTGGTCTTTCCTGCGCCCGCGCCCCCTGCGATGAGCATATTTCTTGGGGCTACGTCAAACCCTTCCACCGCCACCCAGAGAAATGCAGCCACGTTCTCGGGGAGCGTTCCGTTGCGTATGATGTCCACGAGCGTGAATGGCTTCTGGCGGAACTTGCGGATCGTGATTGTGGGTCCCCTGACGGATACTGGGGGTATAGTTGCATTAAAACGGTCGCCGTTTGGCAGGTGAGCATCCAGGAGCGGATTTTTCTCTGAGATCTTGCGATTTGCCCATGTTGCTACCTTCTTGATCGTTTCCATGATTTTCTCGCGGGAAAGGATTATGTTCGTTTTGCACATGCCCACCCTGCGATGATAGACGAATATCGGGAGGTTCTCGCCATTGACCATGATCTCTTCCAGGTCGTCGTCCTCTAGAATGTCTTCGAGCGGTCCCATCCCGAAGACTTCGTTTGCGATGTGCTCAGCAACCCATTTCACATCTCGGACGGGGAATTTGGATATGTATTCTCCCAGAATTCCAACGATCTGCTTTTTTTCTTCCTCCTTTGGTAATTTACTGAATGCCTGTGGTGGAATCTTCAGGAGCACCTCGTCGCGGAACGTGTTCTTGAATAGCTCTTCGTACTCTTTGCTTAGGTGCTTGAAAGATACGTAAACGATTGAATTCTTCTTTTCAAGGACATCAATGATCGTTCTGACGAGTTCGTCTTCCTCTGGCGTGAGCATGCGATGCTTGACGATGTATTCGGGGTATGGCCATCCGGCTACGATTTCTGCATACTTGGATTCTGCAATGGTTCTTGGCTCCTCGGCCATCATTTAAATCAGGAATTACCACATTTTAAACGTGCCAGAGTATGAGCGCGTATTTGATGAGGTTCTCGCGCGGGTTCGTCCCAGCCCGGAGGAGCAACAGCATATTCTTTCCGTTGGCGAATCCGTAATTGCTGACATTCGCCGCATGGGGGGATCATTTAAGGACGTGATCATGGCGGGATCCGCGGCGAGGGGCACGAACTTGAGGGGCTCCTCCGACGTTGACATTTTCGTTATCTATCCCCGTGACGTTCCCCGCAACGTGATGGAGGCAGAGGTTCTCGGAATTGGTAAGCAGCTTTCCACACGGTTTGAGATCCGTTATGCCGAGCATCCTTACGTTACAATATGGAGGAACGGGGTGGAGGTAGATATAGTCCCTGCCTATGAGATGCAGCCTGGCCAGAGAATACAGAGCGCCACGGATCGCACTCCACTGCACCAGAAGTATCTTGAAACGCATTTCCCGCAAGAGTTGAAGGACGATGTCCGCGTGATAAAGGCTTTTCTCAAGGGAATTGGGGTTTATGGTGCGGAGATTCGCGTTCACGGGTTCTCTGGATATCTTGTAGAACTACTCGTTCTCCACTACGGTGGGGCGCTCGCTCTCCTTCGTGCCGCCGCGGAGTGGAAGCCCCCAATATTTATTGATCTGGAGGGACACGCAGCCCAGGCCTTTGACGATCCCCTCGTGGTTATAGATCCCGCAGATCCTTACCGTAACGTGGCTGCTCCTGTTTCCATTCAATCCCTTGCCATTTTCTCCGCCGCAGCCCGTGAGTTTCTATCACACCCGAGTATTGATTTCTTCTTTCCCGAGCCTGTTGTGCTCTCTCCAGATGATGTGAAGCGCATATTCCTCCAGCGGCGGACGCGGCCCATCTTCATTATTGCGGGATATCCCCCTGGCGTTTCCCCTGATATTGTGTGGGGTGAAATCAAGCGCGTTCTTCGCATGATTGTGAAAAAGCTTGAGGCTCGTGGCTATTACGTTTTGCACGCAGACGTGTGGACGGATGAGCTGGCGCATATCGTCTGGTACTTTGAGATTGCCGGTGGGTATGATGCGTTTGTGGAGACGCGCAGAGGGCCAAGCGTGTTTGACCGCGAGAACAGTGAGCGATTCTTGCAGAAGCACAAGGATGCGTTTTTCGGCCCGTATATTCGGGAAGACCGGTGGTATGTGGATGTTCTCCGCCCCGCGACTACTCCTGAACTTGCGCTCTTTGAGATCCTTGGCGAGATGCGCAAACATGGTTCCCTGCGCAAGCACATTCTTGCAGCTCTGGACAAGGGGTATGAGATACAGAAGGGCAGGGGAATCATTGACTTCTACGTTCGGAACAGGGACTTCGCCCGTTGGCTTTCGTCCGTTTTGCTCCGCCGCCCCCATTGGCTAAAACGGTAGCTTTTCTCGGGGCACACCCCTTCCAAATGCGACGCCCGCAATGTATCCCTTTCTGAGGAGTCCGCGTATGGTGTCTGCCGTGAGGTTGTGGGCCAAATAGAATGGAACGTGGTATGCCGGCACTTTTTTCCGCCTCAGTATGATTGGTATGAACTCGTTGGCGTAGTAAGACAGGCCTATTGTCAAGTATGGCTTGAACCGTACCTGTTTTCCGATTCCCGCGACGAGGGCAAGTGCTGCAAGGTCATAGTTTACATTTCCGCGCATCTCGTAGGATAGATACGGGATCGTGGCATCTACTGGGAAGTCGTGGGTTGCTTCAATGTGTATTCGTGGATCTGTCCCCAGTTCCTCCGCAAATTCGTGCATCGCCCGCACGATGAGCCCTATCGCACTTGGGGATGTGGGGGAAACACTTCGTGGCGCATAGTTTGCTGCTAGCACGTCCTTTCCCGTGATGTTTCCCGCGCTGTGTATGAATATTCCTTCTCTCATGTCTGCAAGGTGTGGATTGATGGATACGACGACGTTTGGCTGCCCAATTGCTTCTGTGATCTGCTTTTCCATTCGTTTTGCGTGAATCTCGTATGATTCGCGTGTTGGGATAAAGTATATGCTCGTGTATGCCGTTTCGTATCTGTCCACGAGCCCTAGCCCTCTGACATGTATCTGCTCAGTGCCAAAGAGTTCTCTAACGGAATTTATCAGCGGATCCGCTATTTTTCCCGGGCGGTACACAACGGCGGCGATCATGGGAAGCACACTCCACACAGAGAGCATCTTTCGTGACAGGGTGGTGTGAATTCTCCCATCTGTATTTTCTCCCACTCTTTGTGCAGGAATTCATCAGTAACGCCGGTATCAGCGATTTCTCTCCACGGTGTTTCTCTACTTTCCCTCAGATATCTGCTGAGGTCAAGTCCGAGCTCCTGCGCCGCGGAAATCCAGTGAGCGTAGTTCAGATCGCGGTATGCATGGAGTAACAGTTCGCCTACCTGTTCGTCTCCCATGGATATGATCGTCTGAATGAATGCGCGCTTGGGGTTCATCGTATTTGCCCGTATCTCCCGTTCCATGCGTTTGTTCACGCTTTTTATGTAGTCAATACCTGGAAAGGCAGCCCACTGCATGGGTGTGTGGGGTTTTGGTATGATTGGATTCACGGATGCGCGCACGTTTATACCTGTTTTCTGCACATCCTTGACGAGTTTGATTATTTCCGTTATGTCTCCCTCCGTTTCACCCGGGATTCCGAAGAGCAGGTATAGTTTCAGTGATCTGAAACCCTTTCTCTTTGCCCGTTTTGCCAGGTCCACAATTCCATCGTTGGGTATATTCTTGTTTATCCGTGCTTTCAGCTCTCTGCTGGCTGTTTCTGGCGCTACTGTTATGCTTTTTAGTCCGCCCCTTCGCAGCACGTCCAGCATTTCGTCGGTGAGCCTGTCGTATCGCATGGATGAGAGTGAGAATGGAACGTTCATTTCTCCCAGCGTTTCAAGCACTTTTTCCATGTGTGGGTGGCCCAGGATGTCCGATGCGAAGAAGTAGATCTTTTCTCCATTGTTTTCCAGGCCGTCTGCGATCCAGTCAAGTATTTGCGAGAGTCTTCTGTCTCGTCTTGGGCGTTTCGTCCAGCCGATGAGGCAAAAGCGACACCCGAAGTTGCAACCGCGAGACGGCTCTACATACACCGCTCTTCGTCCGTACGCAGTTGTTTCTGAAACCACTGCGGGTGGTCTATAGCTAAGATCGTGCCGTGCGAACTCTGCGCGGTTTTTCACCCATGTATTCACCACGCTCCTATGCGTCCACTCCTTGCGGTGCTCCAGGATCCCTCGCACGGCGTCTGCTATGTGATCTTCCCCCTCGCCGATGGATACTGCGTCCACAATGGGTACCAGGGGGAGTGGGTTCCACGTTGCTGGGCCGCCGACGATGATTGGGATCTCTCGCTCCTCTTTCCTTAGCGGGATTTTCTGCGAGGCGAGATATTTGAGTATGAGGGGGATTTGCAGGTCAAAGTGTATGGATACAACGATGAGGCCGTATGCTCTGAGTGGGAGCCCTTCTTCAAGAGAGAACGGCGAGTCTAGAACGAATCTATGCGCTACAATGTCCTCTGCCTCGTTGAGCTTGCTGAATATCGTCATGTAGCCCAGGGATGCCATCGCTTCCTTGTACGTTCCGGGATACACGTGTGCTACGCGGATCGCTCCCGGTTTTTCTCCCCAGTCTGGCATCCCCCACTCCTTTAGCTTCACGTAATTATCTGCACCGTTCCCTTTTTGTTGCTGGTGCCAGTTGAGAGAATTGGCAAATCAAGTAATGGCCAGCTATAAGAACGCATGAAGCAAAGAAGAATGTGTGGTCAGCCGAACGAAGCGAGTGCTGGCCCCGCGCCTCCGGGATTACATCCCGGTGCGCCCGACGTAGTCGGTGCGCAGCGTTAACCGATGTGGCGGTTATGCGCCGGCCGGGATTCGAACCCGGGTCGTCGCCGTGGCAGGGCGACGTCCTACCAGGCTAGACTACCGGCGCCTCAAATTCACGGGCAATATTCGTAATGCAGCGGAGGTTTTATAATAGTTGGAGGGCAGCGACCCATAGGCCGCCTTCTGTTCTTGGTGGCATTGGACTGAGCGGCTTTCGCCTTGCACCCGTCCGGAGGCACGTTTCACCTTTCCCCGCTTCTCAGCTCTCGTGCGGTCATCCGCTCCACGGGGAAAGTGTCGTTTCTGCTCCCCCGGCGTCCCTCTCGGGACGGGGGCGTACCCCTTTGTGCTATGGGTGGGCGGACCTTCCTCCCTCTGGGGAGCCACCCGGTCGCTACCCGATAATACGTGGGCGATTATGTATAAAGACTTAATGTATTGCTCAGAGTAGGTCAGTGTCATCATGCACGCCACATTCAGAGTGGTGCGTGCTCATCATCGCGAGATGATCTGGTGCTTGGTTTTTATTAAGCGAGTCTATATCTAATCTCATGCGCAGGGCCCTCGTGATTCTTCTTGTGGCTGCTCTATTGGCCAATTTTTCAGAGGGCATATATACTCCACTGTATGCTGCATATGTCGAACATATTGGCGGCGGGCTGGCTGCCGCGGGCACGAGCTGGTCAATGAATTTGATTGTTTATGGTATTCTTGCACTGGTTCTATCGCGAGCCGGCGCAAAGTATAAGCATAAGGTCGGCATGCTCATTACGGGATATTTGCTCTCCGCTCTTGCTACTGCGCTCTTTGCGTTTGTGACTGTGCCTATTACGCTATATTTTGTCCAGGGGCTGAGAGGATTCTCGTGGGCCCTCTTGGCGCCAGTATGGGATTCTTTTTATTCTCTGTTTGTCGATCGCAGGCACGCAACTGTGGACTGGGGGTATTATGAGGGTGGATGGTCCATTGCTAATGGTCTTGGTGCGGCCTTTGGCGGTATTTTGATTACTGTCATGTCGTTTTCGTCCCTTTTCTTGCTTTCCGCGTCGTTAAACCTCCTTGCCGCAGTTTTGGTGTTTGTCCACCGCCGCGAGTTCGAGTTCTAGCTTATTTTTGCCGTATTGCCATGTAGACTATCGCATTTGCATCTTTTCTCGGACTGTGGAATTCGTAGCGCCCAAACATCTTCAGCAGCTGGAACCCGTTCCGTTCTAGGAGTGTTTTTATCTCCTCTGGGCTGTACATGCGCAGATCCACGTTGTTTTCCCTCAGTTTTATCAGTTTGTCCCCCTCGTCGCGGTAAAGCTTGATGTGGAGGTGTCTCACGTTTCCTTCTGATCCTTCCTCCATTATCTCCACGATGTTGTTATCGTACCTCGCGAATCCGCTGAATGGGTCTTTGTGCGGTGTGGCTAAATCCATTATGAGCAGTCCGCCGGGTCTTATATGCTCGCTCCATATCTGCAACGTTCTTTCGTTTTCCTCCTCGCTGAGGTAGCCGAAGGACGTGAACCAGTTCAGTATGACGTCGTATTTTCTGTTCGGGTACGCTTCTGGATTCGCCATGTCTCCCATCCGACAGTTTCTGCCGTTTTTCTTTGCCTCGGCCACCATTTCCTCGGAAAGATCCAGTCCTTCCACCTCGTAGCCCAGTTTCTTTAGCCACGGGTGCAGTCTCCCGTTTCCGCAGGGCACGTCTAGGATTGTTTTGTAATCTTGGTTTGTTTGGAAGCGCACCCACGTAATTAGTCCGTGGATGTACGCCGCGTCCAGCGCTGCCCTTTTCTCAGCGTGATATACGTGCCAGGCGTATTTGTCAAGATCTCCCATAGTATCACCTTATATGAAGAGTTCTGTTGGATATCCCGATCTTTTTAGCACATTCGCCACATACTCTTGGTTTTCTTTCAGCCAGTGGTCCGCATATGCCACCATCCAGACTGCTCCTTCCTTCTTTCTCCTCGTTCTGAAGGATTTTCGCGTCTTTCCGAATACTTTCATTCCAGCCTTCTCCATTGCCCTCTGCGCTGCCACGTTTCTCGCCCGTGTTATGGCAAATGCGGCGTCTTGGTTCTCGAAGAGGAATAAAAACAGAAGCATTAGCTTTATTGCCCTCGCTCCGATTCCCTTGAACCTGTTTCTATACAGTCCGAACCAGATCTGCGGAATCGGCGCTTCTTTCCACTTCCATCCGCAGAGCCCCACGAACTCCCCCCGGTATAGTATGGAGAATGTCTTCTCCGGGCCGTTATGCTGTACTTCCTTGAACGCCTCCTCTGGATCCGTGTAGAAGAACGAAGGGTTGCTGGCCCACGATAGAACAAAGGGATCGTTAATCACGTCTAGTTGGAAATCTTCTTTTTCCGGAACGGCAAGTGCAACCTCTCCGTCTGTGAGGATAATCGATCTTCCCATACCAATAATTGGATCTCCTGAAATATAATCGCCGCGCACAGGGGGCCTATCGGCCAGCTCTGTAAGAGCATTGAAAATTTGGAGAAAGACAAACGGCAACGCCGCGCACAGGGATAGGTCTGGACCGGAAACGCAGCTCGGGCGATTAGTACGCCTGGGCTGAACGGGTCGGTTGCCCTTCCCGCTTACACCCGGCGCCTATCAACCCGGTGTTCTTCCGGAGCCCTCGTCCGAGCCTCCCGAAGGAAGCCCGGAACGGCCGCCTCTTATTCGGGGGTGGCTTCCCGCTTAGATGCCTTCAGCGGTTATCCACTACGGCGTAGCTACCCGGCAGTGCCCTGTCGGACAACCGGTCCACCAGAGGCCGCGTCCCGCCGTTCCTTTCGTACTTGGCGGTCCTTCCCCTCAGGCGGCCAACACGCCCGACAGATAGTAACCATACTGGCTCGCGCCGTACTTAACCCAGCTCACGTGCGGTTTTAACGGGTGTACAACCCTACCCTTGGCCGCTTGTGCACGGCCAGGATACCGCGAGCCGACATCGGAGCAGCAAACCGCGGGGTCGATGTGGGCTCTCGCCCGCGACCACTCTGTTACCCCCGGGGTAACTTCTCTGACAGCAC
>JAADDH010000022.1 GCA_013154035.1 Candidatus Iainarchaeum sp.
TCCATCGCCTATACATACGTAGAACCGACGATCTTCTACGAGTATGCAAGGGACATCGGCATCCTCGCCAAGAAGCACGGTATGAGCAACGTTTTCGTCACCAACGGCTACTTTACCGAGGATGTCCTCAGAGATATGCGCTCATGGTTGGACGCCATGAACATTGACCTCAAGGGCGACGCGGAGTTCTACAAAAAGGTGACTGGCGGGACGGACGTCGAAGTTGTCCGACGGAACATACGCCTTGCGAAGAAATACGGCTTCCACGTGGAGGTCACCGTCCTCGTGGTTCCCGGCTGGAACGACAAGGAAGACTGGTTCAGGAGCGAGGTGGTTGAGTTCATCAAGGACATCGATCCGAATATTCCCCTGCACATAAGCCGTTTCTTCCCCCACTACAGGATGAAGGACGTTCCGCCGACGCCCGTGGAAACGTTAACGCGCTTCTACGAGTTCGCGCGTGAAGAACTGCCATACGTCTACGTGGGCAACCTCGGGGATCCGCGCTACGAGACTACGTACTGCCCGAACTGCGGCGCCCCTGTAATTGTTCGTCACGGCTACTACACGGAGGATAGAACGGAAAATGGCCGCTGCCCGCACTGTGGGCATAGAATCCACGGCATTTGGGAACCACCTGGCATTAAATCCCTTCCCACCATATTATCTGCAGGTGACACCAATGACGAGTCTGATGGAGCTGAGGAAAAAGATCGTGGAGAAAACGAAAAAGCGGGTGGAGGAGGCATACACTGAGAAGGATCGTTACATAATCCAGGCCATAGAGGCTTTGGACGATCTGGACGCGGCGTATAACCTCCTCGTCGAGCGCCTGCGCGAGTGGTATGGTCTTCACTTCCCAGAGGCCAACCGGCTTATTAAGGATCACGACAAGTTTGTTGCCCTTGTTTCGGAGGTTGGCGCGCGATCTGCAATGGCCGAGGATCGCTTGAACGAGGTGCTCGGCGAGAAATTGGTGGAGCGCGTCGCAGAGGTCGCCCCTCAGTCTATGGGAACGGACCTCGAGGGTGACGATCTAAAGATGATCCAGGACTATGCATCTAGGATCCGCGAGCTTAAAGAGATGCGCGAGCGCCTTGCAGACTACATTCGCGAGCAGATGAAGGCAATAGCTCCCAACGTTGCCGCTGTGGCCGGGCCGCTACTCGGTGCACGCCTTATTTCCAAGGCTGGAGGGCTGAAGAAGCTTGCAATGTTCCCTGCGTCCACTATTCAGGTTCTCGGTGCGGAGAAAGCCTTGTTCAAGCACCTCGCAAAGGGCACTCCCCCTCCGAAGCACGGCATCCTCTTCCAGCACCCACTGGTGCGCAGCGCCAAGCGCTGGCAGCGCGGTAAGATCGCCCGAACGATCGCTGCGAAACTGGCAATTGCTGCTCGTGAGGATTATTTTGGTGGCAAGGACATTTCCGAGCGCCTGCTGAAGGAGATTGAGGAGCGGGTGGAAGAGATTAAGGAGAAGTACCCCAACCCCCCTAAGCGCAAGCCCAGTAAGCCTGCAAAGAAGGCAAAGAAGTTCAAGAAATTCAAGGGCAAGAAAAAGGGCAAGAGCGGCAAGAGGGGCAAGCGATAAAGAACCCTTCCTCCTATTTTTCTCATGGCCAAGCTGAAGGAAGTATTCCCATGCGTCTGGGAGTATGAGGGCAAAATACTCACGAAGAACCGCGTTCCCGGCAAAAAGGTTTATGGGGAGCAGTTGATAAAGATCGATGGCGTTGAATATCGTGTCTGGAATCCATATCGTTCCAAGCTTGCCGCGGCGATCAAAAACGGGCTGAAAACTTGGGCGTTTCACCCTGGAGTTAACGTTCTCTACCTCGGCATTGCAGAGGGGACAACCGCGTCGCACATTTCGGATATTCTGGGCGACGATTCTGCGATCATCGGCGTAGACGTTGCCCCACGCGTTATGCCCAAGATCATAGCCGTTGCTGAGGAGCGGGGGAACATTCTACCCATCCTCGCGGACGCGTCCAAGCCCGATGAGTATCCTGAGGAGGTCCGCCAGTTTATTGACGAGGTTGGGGGTGTGGACATCGTTTATCAGGATGTTGCGGCGCCGAACCAGGCGGAAATCCTCTGGAAGAACGTTAATCGCTTCTTGAAGAAAGGGGGATACGCGTACATTGCCATCAAGTCCCGTTCTGTTGACGTTACCCGAGATCCACGGGAGATCTTTGACGAGTTTCGCCGCTTCTTTGAGTCCAAGGGTCTGCGTGTGGTCGAGGAGGTCAACATCGAGCCCTACGAGAAGGACCACGAGATGATGGTGCTGAAAAAGGGTTAGACGGAGAAGAAATATTGATTTAGTTCCTTCAATTTTCCTACATCGATCTCATCTGGCTTACTCACGTTCATCGCGACGAACATCGCCTCACTCCATACTCCTCCGAACTCACGAGGCGGTAAAAAGACGATTGCGGCGCGCTGTCCCTCTTTTACCTCTTTAATGTTCGTTATGACTGTGTACTCAGCACCATCTTCATCGCGCACCTTCGTTATGCGTAGATTGTCCAGCGAGGGATGTTTTACCACCGAAACAATCTCAACAAACTTGTATCGGAAGATCTGGAATGGTTCCGTCGCGTTTATCTTCAGTTTCCTCGGATAATCCTTGAGTTCTGAGATCATATACTCCAGCCAGCGTCGTGCCTCCTCTGAATTCGTGGGAGCGTTTTGTAAGTCTCGTAGGCGCTCTAAAATCCAGTTTATATATTCGAGAACTCCCTGCTCATCGACGTATGAGTATTTTAGTTCTTTGATCTTGCTCTCTATCTGATCGCAGATCTTGCCCTTGTCCTTAATTGTGCCGCTCTTGCAGTGCTTCTGCACTCGTCCGAAGAGTCTTTCCAGCCACTGGATGCGAAGGTCGTTCATGGTGTCCATGCTTTTAACTGCGCGCCCGTTTTCTTATACCATGCAGTTGCTCTGGTTTGTTGCTGGCGCCATAATAGGTGCTGCTATTATGTATATCTTGCTTTCGCTTTGGCACAGTAGGGAGCTCCGATCACTTAGGCAGTCCTACAACGTTCGTCGCGGTCAGTTTGTTGAACAACTGGCCCCATATCTCCAAAGTTTCCCCTATGATCCGAAGGACGTGCGATTCATCGGCGCACCTGTTGATTTTATTGTTTTTGATGGATTGAGTGCGGGACGGAATGTTGATATCGTCTTTGTAGAGGTCAAGAGCGGGAAGGCAGGGTTAAATGCCAACGAACGGAGAATTAGGGACGCTGTGGAGAATAAAAGGGTGAGGTATGAGGTGTTCCGTCAGTAGCTCTTTGCGATGTATACCACGTGCGTTGCTTCCTTTCCGCATACAAGGCAATTTTCACCATCAGCGCTTTCTACCTCTAGGAACTTCGTCCCGCGAATCTCGGCTCCTCCTGTGATCTCTTTCACCTTTCGTTCACATTCGGGGTCGCCGCACCAGAATGCTCTTACGATCTTCTTGTTTTCCACGGCATTCTTTGCTTCATCCATTGTCCTCACTGTTATGATGCTCTCGTCCAGTTTTTTCTTCGCTCTTTCGTAGAGGTTCGCCTGTATTTCCCCAAGGATTTCTTTTGTGTGCTCCACTATCTTCCCCATCTCTACGAACTTCTTCCCGCCGGTGTCCCTGCGCGCTACTGTAACTCCATTCTTCTCCAAATCCCTTGGACCTACTTCTATTCTCAGCGGCACGCCCTTCAGCTCCCAGTGGTTGAACTTCCACCCAGCAGTGTAGTCATCGCGATCGTCCATTTCCGCACGGATACCTGCTCGGCGCAACTTGTCCCGTATCTCCCGTGCTGCTTTCAGAACGGGTTCCTCCTTGCCCTTGAATATGATGGGTATCACGATTACTTGGACAGGGGCGACACGTGGTGGCAATACTGCTCCCCTGTCATCTCCATGCACTGCGAGCACTGCTCCTATGAACCGCGTTGAGAATCCCCAGCTCGTCTGCCATGCGTATTTCTCATCTCCGTCTTTGTCTAGGAATTTGATATCAAACGCGCGTGAGAAGTTCTGACCCAGGTTGTGGACCGTTCCTACTTGTATCACACGTCCAGCCTCTGCCGCGAATGCCTCCAACGCCACCGTGTAGTATGCTCCTGCGAATTTATCGCTCTCGGTGCGGCGGAGTATGATGACTGGCAGGGCGAGGAGCTCCTCCGCGACCTTTCTGTATATTTCGAGCATGTCTAGAACTTCCTGGTTTGCCTCGTCCAGTGTTGCATGAACTGTATGCCCCTCCTGCCAGAGGAACTCGCGGGAGCGCAAAAACGGGCGCGTGGCTTTTGTCTCCCAGCGGAACACGTTTGCCCACTGGTTTATGCGCAGAGGTAGATCCCTGTATGAGCGAATCCACTGGGAATACATGTAATACATGATCGTTTCGCTTGTTGGACGTAGCGCCAGCCGCTCTGCCAGCTTTTCGTCCCCCGCTTCTGTGACCCATGCTACCTCTGGCGTGAATCCCTCAAAATGCTCAGCCTCTTTTGTAAGCAGCGATTCGGGGATGAGTGTGGGGAAATAGGCGTTCTGCACGCCGTG
This sequence comes from Candidatus Iainarchaeum sp., assembly GCA_013154035.1. Lineage (GTDB taxonomy): Archaea > Iainarchaeota > Iainarchaeia > JAADDC01 > JAADDC01 > SZUA-1452. The sequence continues at coordinate 4,558 of JAADDH010000022.1, forward strand.
TTCTTTGAAAAGTGCGTCTGCATAATGCATGATCTGCTCCCAAATCGCGTAACCCCACGGCATGAACACGTCACAGCCGCGTACGGGCGTCCGCTGATCCATGAATTCGCCTTTGCGCACGACCTCGACGTACCAGTCTGAGAAGTTCTCCGCCTTTTTTGTGGAGATTCCAAGCGTTCCTGCGGGCATGTATAGAATTCTGACAACTTCCATAAAAACTGTGATGGGCAGCATTCGCTAACGCTCAGCTACTCGTTTGAGGAGCAGTAACGAGCGCACACAAGCAGAACTTGCGATGGAGCAGCTGGTGTAGTGGGCCCGGGGGGATTCGAACCCCCGACCTTCGGGTCCGCAACCCGACGCGCTATCCAGGCTACGCCACGGGCCCTCGCACAGCCGCCGTCCCGGCTGACACTGCACGTCTATCTCAACATCCCTCTTTGGTTACGTGAACATTCCCTCAGAACGAGGGAAGTGGGGGCGCGGGGATTCGAACCCCGAACCTTCGGGTCTCTCCGCTCACACAGACCCAAAGTTCTTCATCGGTTGCCCTCTGCGCTCCAGAGCTACGGTCTGGGGCTCTGGAGCCCGACGCTCTGCCAGGTTGAGCTACGCCCCCACCACCTGGCAGGCCATTCGGCACTTCTAAACATATGGGAAATGCTTTAAATTATGCGCGGCTTTCGGCTTCTGTCCAGTAATACGCCTCGCCGAGGGGGATGAGCACGGCGACGAGCAGGGCTATGTTCACGTATGCGATCCAGCCCGCTGATGCGTATTTCGTTGATGCTACGTTTAGCAGGAAATATGGTGCGTAGATAGACAGGTATACAGCCAGCGTGCCCAGCGTTTTCTTCTTTCTGCGGAGGAAATACTCGTATCCGTCGCCAACGGCTTTCCAGATGGGTTTTTGCATCGCTTCTGCCCCTGCCCAGAACCAAACGATTATTAGATATATTGCGATTACTGCGGAGAGCCAGCCGTATACCTGGCCGATTATGTATAGGTCTCCCGAGCCCACAGTTACCGCAAGATGCGTGAGGAGGGGCGTTAGGTATACGTAGATTCCGAGAACCAGTCCCACGATCGCATCGATACCAACGCGGCGGACTACAGGCCACGCCCCTTTCGCACCGGACAGTCTTTTTAGAACGAGACTGCGCGCCAGGGATATTCCCAGAAATGTGAGGTAGCTAAATACGAATGTATCATATGGATATAGGGCTAGGCTGGAGAGTACTGCCAGCCCCGCACCCGTAGCAAGCCCTACTGCCGAGAGGCCTACGAGTATAGGCCAATCCCTCTTTAGCCGATTCCACGCCCGTCTCATGTTATCCCTCTTTTTCTTTTGCTCCGTAGTATGCTATTAGCCAGTACAGTGGCTGCGCTAGTCCGAGGATGATGACTGCGATGGCGGTTAGCGCGAGATTCGTTCCACGGACTGCTTGGGCGAGAACCGTGTTCATTGCTGTGTAATGGCCAGCGGCGAATGCTTGGTTCATCGCCATAATCATGGACTTTATGACTGGATACACGATAATCCCTGCCAGCCCCAGCGATACGACTGCGACCACGAGCGCCTCTATCCCCACACGTATTGCGCGACCCCATCCCAATTTCCAGGACTTTTCCAGTGCTGCAATTGGGCCATCTCCCTTGTGCGCAAAGTATGGAATGAACACGAATCTAAGTGCCACGATCACGAGCGCAATACCGAGGATGACGGCGGCTGCAATCGCAGCGGCGCCTCCGGCAGCCATCATTGCAAGGGCAATTATTGCGAGGGCTATAGCCGTCAGCCCCAAGATAATCGCCACGATTATTTGGGCAACCCATGCCCATAGCGCCTGAACTGCGATCTCCCTTTGAACGTGCTTGTTTTCTATGATTTTATATACTGCAATTTGTACCAGCAGGACGAAATACGTTCCCACGATTCCGAGCCGAGTCGCTGCCGCTCCAAGCCCGATAAGCACCGCCAGTATGCCTAGTGCGGCGATTTTCCCGATATTTTGCCGGTATGCATCCCATGCTTTGGATAGGTAAGCCATGCGAAAAAATGGAAATGGGGCTATATAAACTATGCCTTTTCGGGGATGGCGTCCTTCACAGACACGTATGGGAAGAACCAGATTATTGCTCCCAGAATCAGGGTGATCCACGCAACAATGATCGCTAGAACTATATCGCTTGCAGGAATCGCTGCGATTGCAGCCTCAATACCTGCGCCATGGGTGCTCATGAAGTATTCTGCTATTTTCGTGATTATCGGGGCCTGTATCGTGTTGTTTATTGCTCCCACCAGCAGTTGAACGATGAATGCGCCTACTATTGCCTTCCCTGCCGGCCCGAGCCGTGCGGAGTATGCCTTTCGCAGGATTTCTCCTATAGACAGTCCCTGTGCTGCTAGAACGGATATGTAAATCATCTTCAGAATTATTATGGTAACTATCACGATCCCCGCCACGAATGCGAGGATCCCCACGATTACGCCGAGTGCCACGTTGATCGCTGCCGCTCCAGCCGTGATTACGATCAGCCCAAGGATCACCAGCAGGATTACGACACTCACGATTATTTGTGCGATGATCGCATTCACTGCCGCTGCGAGTGTTTTACCAAAGCAGGGATCTTGTCCATCTGCGCGTCTGTATACGTAGATTTGTGCCAAGAAGTATGCCAGTGTGTATATCGTGACCAGCGAGATTAGCGCTTCTAGGATCTCTACTTCGCTCGCTCCCGCCTTGGCCATGCCCCATACGGAGAAGTATATTACTCCGATGATTGCGGCGAGAATTCCAGAAACCGCGGCAACCGTCTTCCAGTTGTCCACGAAAACGTTCCACACATCTTCAATGTATAGCGTGCCCATGAGAAGAAGAGAAGGGATGTGGTATAAAAATCACATCCCGAAGACAGGCTTCCTGCTCACGTAGAGCGGACCGACGCGGCGGACAAACGGTTTACCCTCGCAGTTCTTCCTGATCTTCTCTGCCAGCTCTTCCACCTTCATCTCCTTCTTGCTGCCGTCCGCCCTGTCCGTTACGCTGATCACGCCCTTTTCCTTCTCCTGCGCGCCGACCACGACGATATATCTGATCCACTCGGTGTGTGCGCGGCGCACCTTCTTGCCCAGCGTTTCGTCGCTGTCATCCAGGTCCGCACGGACGCCCATTTTATTCAATTTCTTCGCCACGTCCTCCGCGTAGTCCAGGTACTCTCTGCTGACAGGGATCACGCGTGCCTGGATCGGTGCGAGCCAGTCCTCGTAGTATGCCCTGCCCTCACGGGCGAACTTCTCCAGCATCGCTGCAAATGCGCGCTCCATGCCGAAGCCGGCGTGGACCACGATCGCTTCCCTCTTCTGGCCATTCTCATCCACGTAGTACATTTTCCACGGCTTGGCGCTCCTCGTGTCCAGCTGTGCCGTTCCCGCCTCAATGGGCCTGCCCTTGCTGTCCACGATGATCAGGTCGATCCACGCGGCCATGTATACGCCCTTTGCCTCCACGATGAAGACGATGATCGGTTTGTTGTATTCCTTGGCCCAGCGGAGGATGTCGTCCTTCCTCTTCTCCCAGATGTCTCTCTCGCTGTAAACCACGAAGATGTCTGCTCCGAAGCCCATGTCCTCAAAGATGTTCGCTATGCTCTTCCACATATCCTCGAACACTTCCCAGCCCTGTTCAAGATCCTTGCACACGGTGTGCATGTTCTGCATGTGGAATTCCCTTATCCTGTGCATTCCTCGGAGCTCTCCACGCTGTTCATACCTGTAGTCAACCTCGAGCTCTGCGAAACAGACGGGCAGGTCCTTGTATGAGTACGTGGTGTCCCTGTGCAATGAAAACACGCCGTAGTCGCCCGCCGTCTTCAGGAAGAGGTTTTTCTCCTTGGGCACCTTTCCGCCGGGTATCACCTTGTAGTGACGCTCCGGGAAGTGGTCCACCAGCCATCTGACACCTTCGTCCGCCTTGTCAATGATTGTGGGGCTTACAATGGGATAAACGTAGTCATGCTTCTCCACTATCTCGCTGTACGCTCTCCTGCGGACCAGCTCAAACATGAACGCACCGTTGGGCAGCCATCTCAGACATCCGGCGTCCGCCACGGGCTCCCGTCCGGCGATGCCCAGACGCTTCATGAGTTCAACGTGTGCAGGGGGTTCGTCGCTGAACTCGCCGCCCAGCTCGTCCTTGAGCACCGCGGAGACACCCACGTATTTCTTCTTGTACTCATCCTTCACTTTGTCGATCTTGCCATCGGGGAGCACGATGAAGTGGTCCACGATCTTGTAGTGGCTGTCCTCTTCCTCTTCTTCGCCTTCTTCTGCTTTATCCTGCGCGTCAAATGCTTTCTTAACTTCTCTCGACAGCTCGGAGAGCGGGTGGCCCTTCACGCTGATGGAGAAGCGCTTGTACCAGCCGAAGGGTGCGCGGTATACTTCGTAGCCCCTCGCCCTGAGCATCTCCTCCATCTTCTTCATAATTTCTAGTGCTTTCTCGGGCTTCTCTAGGTTGGACGAGAGGTGCGCCCATGGGTATAGGACGACACGTCGCGCTTTTACCTGTCCTGCCACGTCTTCTATCTGCGCGATACTCTCCTCAATTACTGCCTCGTCACCCTGCTCTACGCTTACAAGAACGACGAGTGCTTCCTCAATCCTCTTTTTTTCCTTCTCTACATCCTCCGCCGCCTTCACTGCCTTTTCCAGCGGCTCAAACTCTATCCAATCACTGTGCAAAAACACCATTCTCAACACTAACACCTCCGTTCTGTTGGAGCACAATTCCACGGGACCGGCTGGCTATGCGCGAAGAATAATCAGCAAAGTTCTGTTTGCCGATCCCTCCTCATCCCTACCATCGGAGAAAAGGAGAATATAAAGGTTGTGGTCATCTGACCCGTTCAAGTACGAGGGGCTCTCTGCCTACGTTATGTATTCGCTCTCTATGTTATTATCGTGGTCTTTTGGGTATATACGTACTGCTTACTCACTTCCTCCTGTGACGTACGCGCTGTATGTCCAACCCCTTGCTCTTTTCCGCAGTTCTTCTCGCGTATCCTTCGGTGAAATCCCAGTATTTATAATTTCCACAGGGATTCTCCGTTCTCTGAGCTCCGCGTACAGCTTTACTGTGTGAAGGGCCCCAGACACTACAACTACTTTTTCCCCTTTGTTTACGTGCTCGAGTATTGTTTTAATCATTTCCATTTCTCTCTCGCGCATTGCCTCAATCGCTGCGAGGCCGTTTCCTTGTTTTAGTGCTTTCACGTGCTTTCTGACTGCTTTTCCTTCCTCTAACCCATCTACGGGTATATTGTGCTTCTGTGCCGTTGCCATGATTGCTGCAAATTTTGTGATGCCTGCCCTGCTCGGATCCTTGAGTGCTGAAAGAACTTCTTGGATTTCAAGGAGTCTTGATCTCATTTCCAGGCGTTCCTGATACTTTTCCTGTACCCATCTCGTGACTCTTCCCTTATTTTGCATCATTCTCTCTAGATTCTTTATCTCTGCGCTTGTAAGTTGGTGGAGTCTTTTGATCTTTGCCAGCGCCTGCTCTATTTCTCTATCTCCCCCCTCTGTGCCTTTTAGGTCCTCGAGCCGCATTATTGTGATGTATTTATTTCCGATTTTTCTGTTGATGAACTCCACGTTTTCCTCGAATCGCTGCATTTTCTCGATGAGCTCTTTCGTTTCCGGGGAGATATCCTCTCCTTTGTTCAGTGCCTCGTGGAGAACTATGTCTGGTTTGTGTTTCTGTACCGTTTGCAGCTGCATAGCAAGGTCTTTCCACTCTGAATGATCGTCGGGAATTAAGATTACCTTTCGCCGCCGAAATTTTTCGAGCACCACGTCTATCTCCGCTACTCCCGAATCCGCACCCTGACCGGGCGCTTGCCCACGTTGTGAATCAGAACCCTGTGTCCCTCGTGCGTTGCGATGATGTGGTCTTCCTTCCCCAGGAGTCCTATCTTTGGTTTCTCGGCGTCGCCCCTTCCGATATGGGGATCCGTTACGTATGCGTTCTCCTTACCCACCACGAGGACGTGTCCGTTTCTGGAGAGTACTGCTGCGCTTGGCGGCAGTACTGGGAGCTCGAATTCTTCACCCCCGTGGTTGATTCGGATGGGTAGCTGGGGCATTTGCATGTGCATCAACATTCCCGGCATTTCTATTACTGTGGGGGCCTCTTTGCCTTTCTGATCTGTGATCTCTACGTGGGTACGCCTGTCGTGCGGATGCCTTTCCACGACCAAAACGTCGCCCGGTTGAAGCATGTGGCCTTTCTCGTAGTCCTCGAATTTGATCACGCGCTTGACTCTTGGTTCTGCACCGAGTACCAGCGGGTTGATCTCTCCTGCCAGTTCGAGAATCCTTCGTGCATCCCTTTCCGAGTACCTGATTTCGATATTCCGTGCCATGCTAGTAACAAAGAATGGGAGTTTAAATAATTGTTCCTGGTGGTATACATGACCCGCAATATCTGCGGGGCTTTTCTACGTCCTCTTTCGTGTTTGGTTTGCTCTCTTTAGAGCTTCTATTTTCCGTGCCAGGCGATATATATCTTCGGCTCTCTCGCCGTGTTGTGGATTTCTACGTATTATTTCCAAGGTTTTGATCATAGCATTATGTGCTACGATCGGATCTATCCCCTTTCGTAATTCTTCGTGTATGTGCTCATATGCAAATCTTGCGTTCTCATTCCCGTATCTTTCTAGCATCCATCTTAGAGATTTTTTTGTATCTTCCAGAGATGCCCCTGCTTGTGTCATGGCGTTCATAATATATTCAAGCTTTTCCTGACTCGTGCCCGTCCTTATGGATAATTCTGTAATGTCTTTTTTCCATTCTGTCTTTTTTGTTGCCTTTGCCGCTGCGATTGTTGTTTTTTCATATAGTCTATGAGCTACGGGAAATCCAGTATCTCTCAATAGCGCCCAGGTCTTCACGCCAATCTCTCTCGTCTTCGGGGCTGCCCCTTCCCTTACGAACGTAGCCCATTTCTTTGCCATTGGGGCTACAAGTTCCTTTGCCCTGCGTACCCTTCGTGCGAGTTCTGGCATGTGTGTAAAACGCGTTGGAAGTATTTAATTATGGGGGATCATTCCCCCGGCTGCTCCTCCCACGTGACGATTGTGTGCGTGTATGTGCCGTCATCCTCGGGTATTCCCCGCTTCAGCTCCGAGACGTGTGCATACTTTGCCCCGATTTTTTCCAGTATGTAGTCTACAGCCCTCTCCGGGTCGCTATCGCCACAGGTGTACACATCTATTGCTGCGTATCCCTTTTCCGGCCAGGTGTGTATGGATATGTGGGACTCTGCCACTATGACCGTACCAGATATTCCCTTTGGACTGAAACGGAAGAAGTGCGACGCCTTTATGGTCATCTTGGCAGCTTTGGCCGCTTCCTTAAAGATCTCCTCGAGTTTCCGCGCGTCTGTAAGGATCTCCTCCCTGCAGCCTGCGGCCTCCACAACGTAGTGCATTCCAATCGTGGGAACAACCGACTCCATGTGTGTAATGTAAAGAAAAAGGGTAAAAAATAGTGTGGGTGCTTGTTATCCTGTTACTTTGTTTACTGGGATTATATAGGTATCCCAGCCACAGGACCAATCCTTTCCAGTTGTTACTATGTTTTTGTCGGCGTATATGCCCACTACGATATACTGTGGCTTGCCCCCCAAGGTTTCCTTGCAGTATTCTCCGGTAGTTTGCTCTTTGGGGGCGTAGCATGTTGAATATACTGCTTGGGCACACTGGCTCATCGGGGGCGCTGTTGCTATGGCTTCTTTCTTTCCGCAGATGTTTACTGATTTATTGTAGCACGAGTCCGGTTTTGCTATTACTATTTCATTTCTGTTGAGGTATACATAGTGTGTTCCTGAAGTATTGTATGTAAGATGGATGTGTTTTGTCGCAGGGATCCTTGTAATCGTAGTGATAAACTCCTGTTCTGTACTGCTATTCACGTCTTTGCACACCATTCCATTCGGTGCCACTCCGATGTATGCGTTTACGTTACCGGCGTCGAGGTTAATCACGAGGTATATATTTTCTTTTTCCGCCGTTTTATCCGGACCAAACCTGAAGCACACCCCTTTGCTGAAGTACTGGGTTGTGTCTAGCAAGGGCACCATGCTTGCATTTATTTTTGCCAGAATTGCGTGTATTTGACCGTTATATTCATATTTTTGTACTACATCTGAACCGGGAATTTCTGTTTCGAATTGTTCGATTGTTTCATCTGAGATCTCACTTGGTAGCGCATTGATCTTGCCGGGCATGTTTTCCCAGTAGCAAGATATCAGGTCGCCGATGTTTATTGCGTTTACGACCGCGGGAGCTGCTATGATTAACGTTTTGCCCATCACTTCACACGTACCGCCCTGACTGATTCCGGGAATGTCTATGTCTGCGCTTTTGTAATTTTGGTTTAGCACGTTGGCGTTGGATATGATTACATTGTTGTTTTTAGCAGTGCACTTTACGTTTTTCGGCACTTTTAGCCTGAACAAGTACCATTTTGGCTCGAAGTATGTCGTACCGTAGCTATTCCAAAGTACGGGGACTGTATCTGTTGGCGCAACCCATTCATAGCCAGCCACAAAAGTGGTTGCACCCTTTTTAATAGTCTTCGCGAGCTCACTCACAGTAATTTTGTTGTCCTTTACGTATTTCCCTAGTGCAGCCCACGCACTTGCGTATTTCCCTGCAACGTTGCTCATGTTCTTGCACGCGATTCCAGATGCCGTTATCGTGCAGTATCCGTAGTTGTAATCCTTCCCAACGCTGCCAGCCGCGCTGAGCCCGTTGTAATACACGGGAATGTTCACATCTTCCGGCCAGCGCCCTTGGTTTGTGTGCATACCCTTCTGGATGTTCTTCGCCAGCGTTGATGGATATATTGCCCCGTTTTGTAGCAGACATATCACTGACGGGCTAGTCCAAGCGCTTTCCAATTGTCCGGCCCATGCACTTCCGTCAAACGGGTTGACCTCCGGAGAGAGCGCCACGGATTTTGTGGTGATCGTTTTTGGCGTCTTGATGCTCTCGGTCTTTTCTTCTTCCACTGCGGTTCCGTATGCGAGGGGCAGTATGGCGTAGGTAACGAGGTATTTCTCGCTTCCATACTCGCTGCCAGGGGGACTTTCAGGTACCTTGTCGCACCCTCCAGTTAAGTTCGCGGCGATGCAGACGGTGGCACCCGGTTTTACCGTTGCGCTCTTTGCCGTTTTTCCATTATTTACAATCGCCGCGTGATCTCCTGCGACCACGTTTACCTCCGTTGCGTAGTCAGGAATGCTCACGATCTGTATGCATCCGTCTCCCTCGTTCGTTACTTTGGTTGTCCCATTGTATTTTATGCTGATGTAGCCCGTGAGGCTCAGCGTGTTGCCATCGTTGAGCGTTGCCTTGCCCTCTACCACGATGTACTTTGTCTTCAGGATCTGCTGCAGGTCTGTCGCAGGGTCGTAACCTACGTTGATGTCTGCGTAGCCTGCCGAGACCCTTGCTGAGTCTGCCCCGTGGAGCAATATCTGCCCATCGCAGCTCTTTGCGCCTTCCTCTGCTGCGCAGGCGCGCTGTATCGTTATGCTCTTTACTGGGCTGGCGGCCATATACGGTTTGCCCCCTATGCTCACTGAGACACTAGCACCGTGCACGCGCACCATGTTCTGCTCCGCGTCAAAGTGACCAGTCCCATTCAGTGTTACTCCCAGTTTGTGAACCGGAACCGTGTATACCTCTATTGTGCTACTCGTACCCATCGTCTTGCCGGCATCCGGCCCGGCGGTGGGGGCAACCGTTGCGCCGAAGTTCAGCTCGCCCAATATGTACTTGTAGAGCGGTGCAACGTTCTTCGCGGTTATTGTAATTGTTATGTTCTGTGAGAAAGGCTTCGTGACGTCCCTGTTTGCAAGCGCGTTCATCAGATCTATCCTCTGCTGCTGCCAGGATACTTGATCGATATTTGCCGATTTGCTAAGATCTCCATTTAGTGTCAGTTGGATGGTGTTTAGCCGACAGTATGCGCCCACATCTATCTGTACTGTCTTTATTGCCGCGTATCTACCGTCTGTGTACGTGAACTCCAGCTTGCCAGACGTGTCTGCGAAGTCCACGTGCAGGCAGTTGGAGACATCCGTGGTATAGACTGTTGTGCTGTTTTGCTCTACCTCTGTGAAGTTATCGGTAGCCCGCTTCGCAACAAGTGTTACTGCTCCAGACGTTACCGGTTCCAGTGTTTTGTTCTGTAGGGTATATTTAATCCGTACTGAGACAGTCTCGTTCGGGTCAATACTCACTTGCTCGTTGCCCACATTCCCAATGAGTGGGTCATATATACTAGCGGAGACGCTTCCTTGGTATGCTTTCGTCTGGGTGGAGAGTTCTACAGTGACTGGCTTCGTGCAACTGTTCTCCACCGTTGCTGTTATGCTTCCGCTGCGCCCGCTAACCTTTTCCGGCATGCGTATCCTGATGCAGCTGCCTCTCGGCGTGGCCAAGATATGTATATCTCGGGTAGTGAGCGTTTCTCCGCTGCTGTTCATGACTTTGATGATCACGTCGCCGCCAACCGTCGATGCGCAGTTGCTCCCACCTGTGTACCAGACGTTTATGTCTGCAGTTTTCTGCCCGTTTATGGGATCTAAGACGGCTATCGTCGGTTCTGCGTGGAATTCGAGGTTGCATGCGCTGTTTTTGCTTGTACTTACACTCACGGTCACTGGGTAGTCAGGGGACGTATTTGTTATGTGAATCGTGGTGCTTTGCGTGCCGCTGAGGTTGATGCTTTGTGGGTTTATTTCCGTTACATCTCTCTTCAGAGGAATTGTTACGCTGCCCGTATATCCAGGTGCCCAAGCATCTATTATAAGCTTCTCATATTTGCCCAGTCCGTCCATCGTAACCGTGGCGGGAGAGTCTGCGCCCCTGATTTGCTGTATGATCTTCCCATTTCCGTAGTAGTCAACTCCGTATATTGTATATGTCAGGCCGGGCGGTGCGAAATACGCCATGCTTCCCTCCGATTTCTTTACACCGATCTGCAGTTTCTGAGAGACATCGGTTCTTATGAGCAGCGACGGCTCCGTCTGTATATACATCTGCTTCCTGGGGGCCACCACGAAACGCTTTACCTCTGTTTTCTGCGTCGAATTGGCAGTCATCTGCTCGAGGTATATTGTATATATGCCCGGCTTTGCATCCACCGTTATTTTGCCGCTAACCACGTCGCCGGGAGTCCAGGACATGTGCTCGGGCGTTATGTATTTTGTGGCCCCGTCGGGCATCTTCAGCAACATTCGGACGTATGCTCCTGCAGGCTCTGACCCCCTGTATAGGAGTTGGGTGGATATCTCCACGTTCTGATCCGCGTTTATCTTGAAATCGTCTGCCAGCGGCTTGCCATCTGCCTTCATTACGACACTGTAGCAGAACTGCCCCGTGCACCGCATCATGGCCCCAATGGGCAGGGTTACGGACTTCTGGCTGTCTGGCGCAGATATTGTGATCTTCGCATGGGTGTGGGTTGGGAACGCAGTCACGGCGCCCAGTATTGTTACCGTCGTGTATCCATTGGCTGTAACTGTGCTTGGCTCCACAGAGATTATGCTTATATCGTCCATGTCGTCCGTTGTTACGCTCACGCTGCCCCCGCTAGCACTGCCCACGATTGCGACAATCTTGAACTTCTTTCCCACGGGTAGGTTCCCTAGTGGGTGGCCGTCCAGGTCGTAGATGCCCACGATGTTCGTGTCGGGTATTTTGAAGTCTGGTATGCTCACCGTGATCTCCTTGCTATCTCCTGGTGCGAGGCGGAGTGTGCTTCCCTGCACGTGCACTCCATCTGCCTCAATGCTATATGCTATGGGTATGATGGCGGGAACTGTTATGCTGGCGTATTTTCCGCCAACTGTGTTTGCTGTCGCCACAGTACTTCCAGTATCCAGCCGAACGACCTTTATTTTTGCGGGAACGAGTATTCCGCCCCGTTTGACGCCTATTTTGAGGGTTGCCGTTCCGGGGTAGAGCGTGATCACAACGTTTGTTGTCTGGTTCTCATTAACGTCCACGGGGGCCGTTCCCACCATTCCGTCCTTTTCTGCCACTATGTAGTATTTTCCAACCTGCACATCGTGTATGTATGCCTTGCCGTCATTTCCGCTGTACGCTGGCTTTCCGAGTGGCGTGCTGCCGTCTTTGAGCACGATCTTCGCGTCTGCAACGGGGTTGCCCATGTAATCCTTGACCAGCACATCTATATCGCCAGTTACGAATGCCTTTTCGAGCGTGATTGTCTTCTGCCCATCGCCAGCGCATACGTCCGCGTTCGCATCTCTATACCCGCGTGCCAGCACCTTCAGGTGTGCGCATTCCCCGCTGTGGAGACCGATCACGACGGATCCAGCACTGTCCGTTGTCTGTCCATCGATTCTATATCCATAGTTCACGTCCACCGTCGCTCCAATTACGGGCATTCGTGATTTGTCCACTACATACACGTGCACGGGGATTGTGGGGCCGGTCTGCGCAACCATGTATGTTACTCCGTTGCTCTCGACTTCCGCGCCTGCTCCGTTCTTTGGATTGATATTTTTCGGTAGTGCCACGCTAACGATACTGCCGTTTACTTCCTCCGCTGGGCCTGCCCCGCTTGCGTTTTCTTCACCGCCGTACGCTGTTGGCACGTAGATTGTTCGCCCATCTGACGTTGTTACTTTCTTCAAGACGCCTCTCTTTACCGCCTCTTGCGTGGACAGTATCTCTATCTTTTCCTGGACGTCTGGCTTGTCCACGACAATCTTTTTCTGGGATATGTATGCGCCGTTTTCGTCGTAGACCTTGACTATGTATGTGCCCGTTGGGAGGCCCTTCACTTCTGCCCCTCCATCGGTTACAGGGGCGGACTCTACGAGCGTGCCCGTGCTATCGTACACATCCACGCGCCCGTTAAACGCGTTGCCATCCTCGGTGATTGTCATTTTTACTGTACCCGTCTGGACGTTCTTCACGCTCGTGGCCTTCGGGACGAACGTTATGCTATACGTGCCTTGGAGGTCCCTGCCCGTGGTGTTTATGTCCCAGCTCTGGTATCCCGGCGCCGTTGCAACGATCTCTATCTGGGAGTTGGGCGTGGCTGTCACGTCCTTACCGAAGTTTACTGTTGCGAATCCGTTCTCCGTCTGAACTACCGTGCTCAGATTCCCGTCCACGTAGATCTTGATCTTTGCCTCTTCTCCGTCAAGGCCAACAGCGTAGAACGTGACCGATTTTTGGAAGGGGGGTTCAAAACTCAAGCGTTCCACCATGCCCGGGCTGACGAACGCCGTTTTTCTCAGCGTCTTTCCGTCAGGGGTTTGAATCGCCACGATTGTGGCACCGCCGGGCACGTTTACGTATCCTTCACTGTCGGCGGGACCTAGCTTCTCGAATTTGCCGTTGCTGAGCTCCACCGTCACGTATGCTCCAGGCAGCGGCTTTCCATTCACCGTTATCTGCACCTTCGCAGGGGCTGCGCCCCCCCCGGGTGCGAGCACCAGAAGTGCGATCCCACCGACGAGAAGCACGAGTGCCGCAATACTGCCCAAGAGCTTTGGGTTAGTCCATTCGTGGTTTGCCCACGCATCCTTTACCTCGTCAACGAAGTCCGTTACACGCTCTTTAATCTCCTCGACGTCCATGAAGAAAGAATGCTTTGGTAGTTTTTATCGCTTTTCATTGGGCTTTTTCGCAGGTGCCGTTGTAGCAGTACACCACTCCGTAGTCTCCGTTCTCTATCTTCCACGGTTTGCCCGCCTCGTCCGTTTCCACCACCGTGATTGCCAGGATCCCTCCCCCGCTCTGGATCAAATCCTTGCCTATTTGGGTGATATCCGTTGGTGCTCCCGGAATGAAGAAGACGTTTTTGTTTGCGGTGTAGTCGCTCAGGTGATGGTATATGTCGTTGCATATCTGAGAGTCTAGCACCGCTTGGCAGTTGCCCTCGAAGTCTGTTGTGTTGATCCAGCCCTGTACTGCCTGTCTTGCGGCTTTTACGTCGTATTCAAAGTAGCGGTCCTTGACAAAATCTGCGTGATTCCAGCCTTTCCAGTCCCATGGATCGTCCGCGATGTACGTAGCATACGTAGTGCAGCTGGCAGTGCAACTGTAGTCCGAGCAATAATAACAGGGGTCTTTATAGCCCCACGATATGTCCCATTTGCTGCTTACTCCACAGTATGCGACGTTCGCATCGTCTGGCACGTATCCGTGCAGGTATTTATCCCAAAGCCAGTCCAGACATTTCTCCACATCTTTTTGTATGTTGTACCAGCACGTCTCACGGTCGTGGTTCAGCTTGTCGCAATCCCATTCTGACCACCCATCACACCATTCGTTTCCATCGCTGCAGCCGATACTATTGCACTCTGCGTATGATGTGTTCTTCAACGCATCTTTCGTACAAGGGTATTGGTTCCATTGTAGATTATAATCTAATGGCAGGTTTCTTTGGGCAACATCAGCAAGGGGTATTTTCAGGTATGTATTCAGCTCCATGTTCTCTGGCAGATCGTTTGGGAGCGGGTCGGTATGCAAACTCACTGTGGTTTCCATCGTGGGGGATATCTGCCCGCCGGGTATGCATTTGTTGGCCATCTTCTTCGTGAAGTCCACGAGGATCTCTGTCACGTAGCCGTATGGCAATTGCTTCGGATCGCCTGATTGATTTTTGAAGTATTTGTTAAGCGCACTATCCCCTGTAATGTTCACGCAGACTGTGTAGTGCTGCCCGTCCGCAGCCATTGCGTCTGCAAATTTGCCCACAAAGCAGACGAACTTGCGGAACGGGATCTTTTTGTCTCCCTGCTCCTTTTTCTTGATCGTGACGTTCGTTACAGTTACCTGCAGTCCATTGTTTTTCAGGTATGCACTCACGATGTCCTTCACGTCGTCGGCGATGTTCGAGGGTGTGTACGTACCTATTTTGTCCTGCTGAATGCCGCTACTCGAATATTTTATGTAGCATTTGCTGAATGGAAAGTTCGCATCCTTGCACGATTTAATCGTCTCATTACTCCGCTGATCGAAGGCGAAGGATCCGGCATATCTTCCATATCCTCCCATGACTGTGCTGCCGTACCCCCTCACACCTATGCTCGCATAGGGTATCTTCCGCACGTATCCGAAGGCAATCGTGAGCTTGCTGAGTGTTTGGGTCACGTTCTGTATTGTGTTTTGTATGCCCGAGACGGGGAAGTATACGAGTATGTCGCTGTTGGTGCCCACTGGAAACAGGGGGAACGTCATACTTGTTGCAACGTTGGCGTCGCTCCCCAATTCGTAGTATATGTTCGCCTCCGCAAGAGGTATGTGTGGCGGAACGGGGTATATGCGGACCTGTATGACGTTCTTGTCTGGGATCGCCTTGACGGTCGTGCACCTGTGTAACTCCTCGTTCGTGGTTGGCAGTTCCCCTATGCGCAGGAAGCCCGTGCTCGTGGGCATCTTCCCCACCTGCGTGAATGCGTATATGTAGTCACTGAGAGCATTCTTGATCACCTGTTGCTCTAGGCTACTTATGTTTGTGGTGTATGTCATGCTGGAACTCTGCATTGCTGCACGCAGGGCCTGGGCAAAGGTGGTTATGGCATCCATGGAGAAGAGCGTGCTGCTGAACACTCCGGAATACTGCTGTATCCGCTGGTTGATGATGTTGCTGTATGACTGCGCCTGCGAGAACATCGTTGCAGATATCGCTATTGCTATGCTTAGCATGACGATGCCAACGAATATGGAGAACAGCGCAAAGCCCCTCACGCATTAATCAGGAAGGAAGAAGTAGAAAAAGATGTAGTATCTGCACATACTTGGCTTTAGCCATCTAGGGTGCCTCTTTCCATGTGTATGTAGTCCCATTCTGTACGCATTTATATGCTGCATTATGGCCGTATTCGCCGTTACCTATTTTTACGAGTACCACTGTTCCCACATCCGCAGTATCTGGGGCGCCGTCGGACACAATGGCGCAGCCCGGTTTGTTTTTGATCGCATCCTGCGTAGTATCTGTGATTGTGCTGATTCTGCACACCATCGTGTTTGTGTCGCAGATTATTTCATTTGTGTGGATGTAGTACGCGTTTGCATTACCGCAAATGTTGCTCGTGCTGCTGCGCGTGTAGTCCTTGAGCGCGTTGGGGATGTCCAGTAGCTGGGCGTACGGGTTGCCGCTGACGGCGTAGGGTACGTATATGTTATCGTTTGCCAGCAGGATGTACGTGTTGCTGATCCTCCCAGGAACTTCGTTCAACTGAATCAACGGAATCGTACCGCAGGGCACGCTAGTCATCTGCTGGAATATTCCCGTGCCGTAGATCCAGATCCTCACGCCGGTCATTCTTGTCAGAACACCGTTTGTATCCGCACCTGCGAATCCCATATTCTGTGTGCATTCAGAAGAGATGGGCGTGATGTTTGTAGTGTCTTTACTTTCTGCGACGTATTGGAAGAACGTACCCTGAGCTACCTGCGGTGCATGAGCCTTGTTTTCTAGGTCCACGTATGGTATCTGGATCGTCTCCCCATCCGTCAGCTGCACCGTATTGTCTGTTTCGCTCGTAACTGCTTTCCACACATCCTTCGGAGTCCAGTTGCTTGTGACTCTTCCGCTTGCACTTGCATCCACCACGATGATCTTATCCACGTTCGCGTATTTCTTATCTTCCCCGTAGCAGAGACCGACGCAGTGATCTTCATCGCTCGTTCCGTCTTCTGTCCAGCAGTAGTTGAAGTCGCTCCCACTGATGCTCTTTGGAAGAGCAACTACGTCGGCAGGGTAGTATATTGTACGCGTACCTGCGGTTAGCGGCACGTTGCTTACAACCAGCACCGTCGGTGTCCCACCGTCGTTCTTTGGCTTGTATGCATATACGTACCCAAACAGCGTGCCCCCATACCTCACGTTCACGTCCATATCCGGTGTGAATTCTTTCGATGCATCCCAGGTTATTGCCATGACTCCTTTCCACTCGTTTGTTGTACTTGGGCCTGACAGGAGCGCAACGATTCTGTTGATGTCAGCGGGCCCCTTCCCGTTCCAGCAGCCCTCTCCGTTGCAGTATGGTCCGTTGTTGGAGAGTTTGCTGTATTCGTAGTATAGGTAGCCCAGAACATTGGCGTCGCTGTCTTGCACCATGATCGGAGTTACGGCGTATTTAATCGTGCCGTCCTTTGCGATGGTCCCTCTTGCCCCCTTTATTGTGACAGTGCAGTGCGTTTCGGTAGTTGCTTTGCTGCAAACGCTGCTCAACTTCTTATAGATCTTTGCCACTGTGACCGTTTTGGCTTTGTTCGGAGGTACGGCTATTGGTGGGTTGCTATTTCCGCAGTTTACCCTTGCCTGCACGTAGAATTTAGTCTTATTGGATACGTTAGCCTCTACCGGAATACTCATCTCGTCTCCGGTACCTACAAAGGCTGGTCCGAATGTAACAATGTCGTTTGCGTTTATATCCACGCGTGGGAATGCTGCCTTCGCAAAGTATGCGCCGTTGCAGTACATCGGTATGTACACTTGACTGGCCAAAAGATCAGAGATTGCGTAGGTACCATGCACATCGGATACTTCGCCGTTCTCTATCTTGGCGTATGTGCTTGGCACACAGACTTTTCCGCTGCATGCGTCCTGCGGAATATATATCAGCGCACTGATCTTGGCTCCATTTCCCCCTGCGCTATATGATATAATGTGCCCGCGGGTTACAAGGCCTATCGTCTTTGCATCAATCTTTGTGAC
>JAADDH010000078.1 GCA_013154035.1 Candidatus Iainarchaeum sp.
CAGGGTTTGGACAGTCGAACCTGTGCTTACGACTGGTCACCTTGTAGACGACGGGGCAATCCGGCGTCAGACAGTGAGAGTACTTGTCGCTGTGCTCGACGACGAAGCTATCCAGAGCGGCAGCGATCAGCGGCTGCAGCGCCTCGCGATGCTGGCCGAGCAGAGCGTAGAAGTCAGGGATAACCAAGCGCGCGCCACACTTCTCAGCCGCACACTCAATCGGCAACCTTCTCGATCTTATCCCGTGGTGTATCAGACCGTCCATGCAGTCCCGGCAGTAGATATGTCCGCAGTATTCCGTCGTGTACGAATCGTCGCTTGGTGTGTCGAAGCACACCGGACAAAAGTCTTCTCTTTCTTCTTCTTCCTCTAATACTTCAGTTGGTCCTGCTGCTGCTGCTGCTGCTCCTTCTCCCTTTTGCCCTTCCTTCCCGTTGTCCTGGCTGTGTGCAGACAGTTCATTTATCACCTCTTGCAGGACGGCGTCGCATCTTTCCAATGCCTCTTGCTCTCCGTAGACGATGAGCTCGTGCTGAAGGATGTCAACCTCCACACTGTCCAGATGGCACTGTCTTCTCAGCTTTTCCAAGTCGATGTCAAACTTTCTGAACAGGGCTCTCAGCACACCAACGACCCTTCCCTCGCCGATAAGACTGAGGCGTCGCAGATGGTGATGTTTGTGTTGTGTAAAGAAATCACCAATCTGTCTCATAGCAGCATCCACTGCCTCTCGACTGCCATAAACAAGCAGCGCCGAACGCCCCTGGTCGAAGCTGGCATGAACCTTCACCTTTCGGTTCATCAGCTTCTTAAGGAAATATCTACCTTCGGGGGACGAAATTAATCGACGCTGGTCGGGCTCATTGACTACCTTCACTAGCGGCTTGGTGACAGCATCGATTCGAGCTGTGCAGTAACGGAGCCGGTCAATACCAGAAACAGTTACTCGGAATCGAAAGCATCCATTGTTTAGCGTTTCCGATTTAACGACTGAATCAGGCCCATCTAGCTGGCGCAGGACGCTTTCTAGCTCGCTCTGAATTGCACGGAAGATGGCCTGAGGGATATACTCTTTTATTTCGAACTGTATAACCGCCTGGACACGGGCAGTGTGACCATTCATGCAAATAACGATGTGACTCTCACAGATCCGATTGGCGTCTTCCATGCCGGAACACGTCGCGTATCCCCGAACAAACCAGTCGCTCTCCTTGGGATTGAACAGATGGATGTCGCATCGAATATCATCCGGCAGCCGATGGCGTAGTTGCCTCTTGTACATGTCCAAATCGCTTTTCGAAGTTGGATACGGCTTCTCACGTGGAAGGCTTACATCAGCCACTACAACAGAGTATTCGGACTGTATGGCTCGTTTCAAATCGTCTTGGCTTGCGTCCCGTGGAACGTTCTTTAAATAAAGCTGCGAAGTATTCTTCTTATTGATCAGGACTGAGACCGACTGGCCATTGATTTCCATTGCGTTAAGTGCTGACGCCGCTACGACCGTTGCAGAATATGGATCGTCAAAACTAACGAAAGCAAATCCACGTGGCTCTCTTCGACACCAGGACAGGTTCACTTTGTAGGTCTCTTCGGGTTTGGCTGGCACTAGTAGTCGCACGCTGAACCCATACTCTACCGAATCTATATCTTTACAAGCTTTCACAGCTGACTTTGTTTCCGAATAAATGACCTTGCCACTAGAAGGTCCTTGGGTGTTACCCCTCTTCCGATGTTGGATAAGACTTTCAACATGACCGAATTTGGAGAAGATTTCTCGCAGTTCTTCCCATTTCCACTCGGACACATCGAATAGTTCCACAGTTCGCGATTGGTTTGGCATCAGGATAGTCTGCAGAACTCCACCGGCTTTTAGCAGACAACGAACGTCGCCATCTTCAATGATTTCGTATTCGTGTGACAAAAGCAGCAGGTCGTTTCTGTAAGTTTCGGCCTCCTTCAAGATGAACGACTTCAACGTGTCTCGTCTGTGCGCTTCGGTGAACAGAACTAAGCGGCCATCTCTGCCATAGTCGACGGCAACCGGACTTCCGTCCAGCGCACTGCGCAGCTCTGCCGCCATCTGCCCAATCGTTCCGTACTTCCGCCTGACCAGCTCCTTGGCTACCGACGGACCAATCATTGGAACGCTGAACCGGCGAACTGGCTTCCGCTCGGCTTTCTGGCGCTGCCCAGCCAAGCCCCTTTCTTCTATCACCCTTCTGGCTTCTTCCTCGCTCAACGTGGTGATGTTGATGAGAAACTGGTGCGACGTGTAAAGAATGCTTTCGAACACGATCCAGTCTGCTTCATGCCGAAGGCAGCTCACAACAGAGGAGGGGTGAATGGGAAAATTAGCGTCCACGTTGTTGATGGGATAGTAACCAATACGTCTGTGGCCGGAAAAGTAGCAAATATTCGAACTGAAGCATGCAGCTATGATGGAAGGAAGGTGTTCATTCACCTTTTCCACGTCGGCTTCGTTGAATTTGACTGTGAAATGTAGTTCCTTGTTGAGAATTCTCAGCAGTTCCGTTACGTTTTCTCTTGTGGTTCTCAGCCATTTACCGTTCAGCGAATTCTCCATGCACCATGACGTCTTTTTCTTTTCTGGTATTTTGTTCCACGCGTCAAAGATGCCGAGGGCCGTGATTATATCGCCACGGTTCTCCGAAAGCTTTATCTTCATCCTGTCGCATTTCTCTTGTTGGTCTTTAGTCTTTCCGCGAAAGAAGACATTGTAGCCTACTCCGGCCAGCGCAGCAATCATGACCACCTCGATACCAATCCGTCTGGCTGGCGATTCCCTCGATAACAAGCTTGCCAAGTTTCGGCTCCAGCGACAGCTGGGCCAGCTGCCTGCCCAAATCGGTCAGTATCTCTGAGTTGACAGCGTCCAGTTCTTTTAGAGACTGCCAGGCCGTCTCCAGCAAGTCCAGCGGCGGTGTCTGGACAAAGTCGAACTGCCGTGGGTCGGGAATACCGAGTAGCATCAGCTTGAGAAGACTCAGTCCGAGATGCGTCCGTAGTATTTCCGGTGTCGATGTGGCCTTCATTTGGTCGTATACGCTCTCGCTGTACAGGCGATAGCAGCGGCCAGGCTCAATCCTTCCGGCCCTTCCTTTCCTCTGATCTGCAGAGCTCTTGCTGATGTAACAAATCTTCAGGGTGCTCATGCTCTTCGTGCAGTCGAAGGACTTTTCCTTCGCCAGACCCGTGTCAACCACGTACTTAATGCCTGGTATTGTGATGGACGTTTCTGCACAGTTCGTCGAAAAGACGACCTTCCTTCGCCCATTCTTGACGCCGCCGAAAACCTTCTGCTGCTCACTCGGTGCCTGTTGACCATGTAATGGAAGGCATTCCAATTTGTCCCGGGAAATCCTTTTCTCCATAAGCTCACATGCCTTCTCCGTCTCCTTCGGCGATGTGAGAAAAACGAGTATATCGCCGGGAGGTTCTTTCTCGTCGTGAATATACTGGACTTTGTCTAGCGCAAGAGCCACGTAGTTGTCGACAGGCTGGCACGCCGTAACGTCATTGTGGTAGAAGACTTCAACCGGAAATACACGACCAGGCACCCGCAAGACCGGACAACCGCCGAAGAACTTCACGAACACTTCCGGGTCAATCGTGGCCGAGGTGATGATGGCGTGAAGATCTGGCCTCCTCTGCAGCGCCTTCTTGATCATGCCGAGAAGCAGATCCGTGTAAATGCTCCTCTCGTGCGCTTCATCGATGACGATACACGAGTACCTGGACAGGTCTGGATCGCCGATGCACTCATTCAGCAGCACGTGATCGGTGACGTACATGATCTTCGTCCGCTTTGACCGTTTCTCGACGAAGCCGGCCTTGTAGCCGACAAGGTGGCCGACAGTCGTGTACATCTCCTCGGCCACTCGTCGGGCTAGCGTGGCGGCGGCCACCTTTCTCGGCTGGGTGCAGACGATCTGTCCACGTTCGGCAAGGCCTGCCTCCAGCATGTACTGGGTGACCTGTGTGCTCTTTCCGGAGCCAGTTTCGGCCAGGATCACGCTCACTTGATTCGCACGGATGCAGTCGATGATCACTGAACGCCTCGCATACATTGGCAAAGCCGACGAGAACTTGGATGCCTCTAAACCGAACCGCCGTCTGCTGTCTTCTAGAATCCTCGACGTTGGTTGCTTGCTGTCGACATTTAGCTCGGCCAATATTGAGTTTGCAGCCTTCAGAAACTCCGTTTCCTGAGCTTTTAACTCGTTAATTTTGCCCTTCAGCGTGTTTATCTCTTCCACGACTGAGAGGTCGCTGTGTTTCTCATTAGTTATTTGCTCGATCTGCCTCTGGACGTCCTTCACTTTGCCTGATTGAGTTGTAAGCAGCGTCTGTATCGCTGACTCGATGTGGTGCAGCTCTCTTTCGATTTGCTGCTTTCTCTCTTTCTCGCAGGCTTCCTCAGGCGTCAGCAGCTTCACTTCAAATCCAGCCACCTGAGCAGCCTTCAGTTTGTTTACGGCCGTCCTTGCACTTCGCTTGCTGTCGAATTCCAAAACATAGCTCGCACGGACTCCATCAAAGCTGTACTTTATCGCAGTAAACTCGTCCTTTATGTATGTGCCAATAATTGCCCTCAGCTCCGACTCATCCACTTTGCCATAATACGTAGTCATCACTTTGGTCGGTGCTTTTGGCGTTTTTCTGCTCATTTGCTTTTCTTCTTTAAAAGTGGCTACCACTAACTTGTCGAATTCAGTGCTCGTCTTCTTCTCACCGGATCGCGACGCAGACTTCTTTCCGGGTCTTTTTCTATTGGTCGCATCCTTCTTATCTGCTTTCTTTGACAGCTCGTCAGATACGATCTGCATAATTGTCAAATCTATTGGGGACATGCCTTGTTCGTTTTCATCCTTCTTGCCTTTTGGGCCCCAACCCGATATTGATATTTGTTTCTTTCCAGCTGGGTGCCTTTTCCTTGGTCGTTTCTTGCCAGTAGAAGTCGTCGCTTTACTGGAGGCCGAATTCGACGGCCTCTCTTCAGGATCCATGACTGTCGTGATCTTACCAGCTCTGGTCAAGTTTGAACAGATGAGGTCAGATTACAGTAAAATTCAAGCGCTATTTAATAGAAGCTTGATTCATTCGTTAAATCATTCTAATCGCAGTATTTTTCTCATAATGATTCTGCAAAATTAAAAGCAACGTTAATTTGTGCATCACCGTTTTGGATTACCCTATCAGATTATGTAAAAAAATAAAAGATAAATAATTCATCTTTACAAATAATGTAGTCAGGATAGAGTGAACAAGACTTCAATAATAGGTGTCAGGGTAAAATAGAACACAGCTCGTCTTGAAAGTCGATTACAAAAAGCAACGAAGACGTTGAGAAAGTCTTTCATTTCAGAATCACGTGAAGCTAATGGTAAAGTCATCAGGTTGTTTATCGTTAACTACTAAGTAAAAATACTGCGATTAGAATG
>JAADDH010000077.1 GCA_013154035.1 Candidatus Iainarchaeum sp.
AGTTGAGCGCGGGCGGGTTGATGAGGATGGGCGAGGTCTGCCACTCCTCGGGCGAAAGCCCGGCCGCATCAGCCATGGCCGCAACCTGCGGTGCCAGGGGCTTTTGCGTGTCGATTTGGCTGTTGACTACGATGACCCGCTCGACCTTTTGGCCGGTAAGGGCTTCAACAGTCTGGATGTGTTCGTTAGTGAGCGGGTGGGCGAAGTTGAGGATGAGCATGGGTTATCCTTCGTATAATTTGAGCAACCTCAAAAGTCGCTTCAATTATTGCCGCCATAATCACGTTGCTGTACTATTTATGTACTCGTTCACATCGCTGTATTGACCATTCAGAGTAACGGTGCCAATTCTCCGGTAAAATTACGCGCCAAATCTCCACCCTGTGCTGCTTTGCTAAAGTTATCGCTTGGTCAGTAGCACCATTTGCATTACTCACCAACATTGCAAATACTTTTACGTTGTAACCTTCCTCTGTAGCTTTGCTTTCCTCATGTTCTTTAACGGCTTGCCAAGTGCTCACAATTTGTTGCACTTCCTCGTCACTAATTAGATTGCTTTCATTTCCCGGCATTCGCAATTTGCACTCGCAGACTAAGACGCGTTGAGGATTGCTTTGATGATCACGTGCAAGGATGTCTATCTCGCCGCCACTTGATGCTTTGCGGAGGTACGGTGGGTAGAAATTGCGTTGTGTGTGTGGATATTTATATTTCTTCTCAATCCATCTTACAACTTTGCCTTCAAATAAAGTGGGAAGAAAGTCATACTCTAGAAGGGCTTTTACCTTATCTGGGCTAAACACTTGAATCTCAGGTTGAATCTGGCGAAGCTCTTGAATTTTCTCTGGAGATTGTATAATCACTCTGGGTTGGAGTTCAGGATGATTCACATCTGGAGCTACAGTCCCAAGGATCACGTCAGAATTTGTTGCTAAAGCAATTAGCTGAAATTCTGCCCCAGTTGTACATTCTTGCTCCTCAAGAAAACGAGTGGCGTCTTCGCTTAATTGATTCTGTTTGGGAGTTGTCCAGGTACTCCACTGGCTCAATAAGTCTTGCAAAAACTGAACATCGAGCGTTTTCGTCGCTTGTTGTAGTCTTTGTTCCAGATAACGATTATATTCCTCGCGAATTATCTCATCCTCATCACAAGCAATCTTAGCTGCGCGACCAGGGTCAGAGGAGTTTTTATTTCGAAGATAAGAAAGAAGCTCAAGGCTTGCCCAATCTTCCAGTGCAACAATAATTACATTTAAATCAAGGGCAATACTTATGCTCATTTCTGCTTACTCCGGGACTTTGCTCGTAAAGCAGCTCGAGTAAGTTCAAAGACGTCCCGTGTATCGTCTGCAAAGAATCCCGCGAAGTGCTCTGGCTGCTCGATCACGTTTCCTAAAAAGTCAAATTTTATCAAATTTATGGAGCTTTCTCCCTTTGTTCGATCCACAAAATAAATGGCTATATCGTCTGGATAGACTTCTATAGACTCATTCTTCACTCCACCTGGTTCCATGCCCGCAAAAGTTTCAGCGATTCGACGTCTTAGCCGAAGCAAGATGTGCTCACTGTGCGTTTCTAACAAAAACCGTACTTTTAGGGATTGAATCTCTTCTGGCGATGGTGGGGGAGCACCCTGTTCTTTTCTTATTCGCATGAGCTGTTTGACATGCCCCGCTCTAGCGATGAACATATCGGCCAAAGCAGCCTGGGCACTGGGGTGTAGATGAAGCTCTGGCTGCTCAATCCACACAGTTATCCCGTTGTCTGCCACTAAACTTTGAACAATCACAGGCAATACCTGCGACAATCCGGAGCCAACATCCGCTAAATTTCTCCACCCACTCTCTTCAGACTCGCGAATCTCTATGCTGGCAACCAAAGCCCGGTCGCCATACTTGTGATAACAGGTAGGTTGAGAACGATGACACAAGCCAACGTTTTGCAACCAGCGATTGGTCTCTTCTGTCACCGCTTCATCTATTTCTCCTTGTAAATATGCAAGATACCCTCGCAACCCACTGTTTTGCCAATCTCTGATCCTCTGGGTATCGAACACAAAGAGTCGTTCTGGTGTGGGACGTAAAGGCCCCAAGTAGTCCATTTGCTGTAAAAATTGCTCAATCATCTCCCGAAGTTCGCGTAATAAAGCGCCAACCAACTGCAGATCATTCCAAGAGGCAGCGTTGCTTTTCGCAGCGTTTTGCGGGGCATTCAAAACAGGTAAAAATCCCCGAGTTGTTTCAATCTGTGTGTCTGCCCAAACAGGGTTCTTATCCTTTTCATGACCATGTAGAATATCGCTGTCGAACCACCAAGAGTCTTCTTCCACGACAAAATATGCAGCAAAAACGGTCCGTGGAGGATATTGTTCTGTAGAAGGGGTTGGATAACTTACTCTCAGTTCTGTCAACTGTGCTTGCTCACGCTTTTCGTTCCACTCATACTGCAACCATATCTCTACCTGGTCCTGGGCCTTGGCAGCCGGAATCGTTGGCAATCCTTCACGTTGATATTGCTGATTCGTGCGCTCGAGCACCTCGTCCAGGATATTTCCCTCCAATTGACAGCGGAAGGCGAAAACTAAAGGCTTGTGCCAATCCTGGTTATCTGGGTCAGTATGGATAATGGTTCTGAAATCCCCGACATCTACACCCTGACGAGTGGCATAGACAAACGGACCCGAACCAACCTCAGACTCCAGGCTCTGCTTCAGCAACCTCAGAGCGCGGCCAATCACACTTTTACCACTGGAGTTCTTACCAAATAACAATGTAATAGGTCGTAATTCGATCCAATCTGTATCCCGGAAGGCCATGAAATTTTGCATTCGAAAAGCTTCTACACTCATATCCATACACTCCTGCGCGGAACAACCATCTTATCGTAAACGTTTCAGACGCCGTCAAATTGGCTCGACTTCTCGGGCTTCCGGTTTCCCCTTCATGCCTTTCCTGACCACAAACTGTACTCGTTGACCGTCTCGCAACGTATTTCCTCCTATGATGGCCGACTTATGCACGAAAATATCGCCTCCCCGGTCGCGAGCGATAAATCCATATCCTTTTCGGTCATTGAACCACTTGACGGTCCCGGTTTCGGTGCTCCCGGTTGGCCCAGTTTGAACAGTGGGACGAGTGCCAGGCGTGGTAGCATGCATGAGTGGACCGGTAAGTACGCCAAGCGGGTCTGGCAGCACAGGGCGCTCTTTGTACTCATTTATTTTGTCAGGCCCGTACTCGATTTCCATGTAGCGAGTTGCCTCCATCCAGACACTGTTTCCTTCACGCCATTCCAGCATGGCCAATAGCATTTGAATGCGCTCCTCCTCACGTAAATGTTGCGCATGACTTTCTATCGCTTTTAGGACATATTGCTCAAATTTTTGAATATAGAAAGTTCCATCAGCTTCTGAATCTGCTTGTTCCCATTGGTTCCCGCTGAAAAGGCGCTCGTAGCGCGCTCGGCGATCAGTCATCCATAATTTAGTTCGGATGGCAACCGATCCCATTCCCAGAGGTTTTCCCATTCCCAGTTTATGGCGGTAAATCTTGCCTTCCTCTCCGGGCAAGGCCAGCGCCCATAATAGCGCGCCGAGTTCTTCAGGACGCAGGTTTTCAAAGTGCACCGTAAATCGGAAGCGAACACCCGGGGCGAGAGGAACCACTCGCGTCAATTGGCTCTCGTGTTGATGCTCGCTGGGGCTGGCCTCTATGTCGGGCTTTTCCCCTTTATGCCAATACAGCTTGTACCCTCGCACCTGGGTTTCCGATGGCGGTGTGCCATAGTGAGCCAGAGAAGCCTTGCTGTCTGGGTCGTGATCAGCATCTCGATCTTGCACCAAATAATGTTGGAAAGTGGTTGGCTTGGGGCCAGCCAGTACATGGGGGGTAATGGGGTCAGGGCTGAGCCAAACAGAATCTTTCGCGTCAACAAAATGAGCATCGCTAAAAAAGACACGTCCGGCTCGTTGGCCTGACGGGCTGAAATCGTCCTCCACCCAGCCAAAAATGGCGTCGGTCAAGTCTGGCTGGGTGACATCCTTCAACTCTGACGGGATAAAATCACGCGGGGTGGCAGCCCGTTTGGTACCAGGCAGTAGAGCGGGCACACGGAAGTAGGGACTATGACCGAATGCAATGACTTCTCCATCTTGCTCAACATAGAACACCGGCCCGCCATCTTTCAAGCAGCCTCGTTCTCCACCCCAGAGATTTTGTTTTTGGAAAGGCGTTAGCCCTGCCAGATAATCGCGAATCGTTTGCTCGCGGATCTTGAGTAAGGGGGCGTTCGGGTTCCTGGTCAGGATAAGCGCGTGGTTTTTACGTGGCGAGCGTCCCGCAGGATCAGTCTCTTTCATATTGCCAGAGCATACCAACACCCCTTCATATCTATAACCCGCTTGGCGTGGCCCGATCGCAGTAAGGGCCACGTATCTGCCTCGCCTTCCACGCCGTTCTTGGGCATCAAAAGAAACCTTGTAATATCTCGGCCTGTAGTGCGGACTGTTGAGGCGCACAAAATTGGGAATGGCGTCGACTGGGATGGAGCGCTCTTTTATTTTGAGGTAACTACGCTTTTCCGCTCGTAGGCCTATGTCGGCTGGCGTAAGTGCTGGTGCGATGTACCATACATCTCCTCGTTTTACCAGGAAGCCCGCCTTTACGTTAGAACCATAACGTCCTATCATATTTTCATAAGGTGAGCGTAAGGGGTCATCGCGAGATGCGGCTACGGCCCGAAAGGTAAACGTGGGTTCAGCGGCTACCCATCGAGGACGGCTATAACTAACGATCTCGACCAAGGAGCGTATCATTCCCCGCAGCGTACTTCCCGGAATCACAGGCACAGGATATCCATCAACTCTTTCCCTCGAGGGTCCATAAAAAGGCGCCTGACTGAGTTTTTCATCAACCGTCAATTCATCCGGCTTTTTTTGTCCCATGTCTCTGAACTGTTGTTCAGTCATCAGCCCCCGTACATAGGTGGGAGAAGATGTTTCCAACTCGCACTCAATCCACCCCGTCAAGCCCTCGGAATGGTAGACATCATGATCGAGAAATGGGCGCGCTGCCACAATTTTCTCTGGCAAAGGCACAAAATTATAAGGAGCACGCGCCCATATTTCGTGACCCTTGTCACGACGGGGGCGGGTAGGATTGCTATGTTTCGGACTCATGTTTTCTTCCTCCTGACTACGCTTCCAGTGCTACTAATCGGCTTAGCGCGATATAAGCTTGCCCCTCGGTGTCATAATCCACGTAATGTTTCACAACGAGTTTGGGTCTTTGCCCGCTTTGCGGGATGACCGGTGGAGCGTGGCGCTGTCCTCGCCTTCCTTCTTGCAACAAAGTAAAGCCTGTTACTGAGTCTATCTTGACAGGATGACCTTGATACCACAAAAGATATTTCTCTTCGGGTAAGGCTTCCAGGCCTATGCCATCCTCGGTCAGT
>JAADDH010000047.1 GCA_013154035.1 Candidatus Iainarchaeum sp.
AGTACCTTCACAACCGCACCGGGCACAAGCGCGCTGACCCGCGGATACCATCGCCCAGGCCCTCCGCGAATTGCTACAGAGTCACTCCGCGTACACACTCTCGCCCAACCGCCAACCTCCAACCGCTTGGGAGAATGAGCACAAGCGGGGTTTTCATCATTCTTTTTTCCAGCATCAGGGGCAACCTTTTGACTGATCGCCTGACACACTGAACTATCATCAGTCACCAGAGGAAAAGCGCCACCACTCTGCCGCGCCCAACCAGGCTCCAGGAACCATCCCCGCACCCGATAGCGCCCCTCGCGATCCACAAGAAAACCGACTATAAGCACATCCCCCGGTTCGCCAACATCTTTCACGCTAATGGTGAACTCGAAAGGCGAATCCTCCTTATGACCCACACAAAACGGGGCGCCATCAGCCATGGAAAGAAAGATGCTTACAGTATCGTTATCTGGCAAAGGGCCGGCGTCGGTGCAGCATGGCCTCGTGATCGTATGCGAGAACACTCGTTGCCGTAAAAGTTGTGGATCTTTATCATAAAACGCTCGCAAAAAATCTTCAACGGCCTGTTGCCATTGCTCTCCCGGATATACCGCCAATGGAGCATCTGAAGGCAGCGCCGCGGTGGGCTGAAGTGAGAGTAAGTTACATGGCCAATAAGACTCGGGCACCATGTAATTATATGGCTGAATCCATGTAATTTGAAAAGCACCGTTATTGAGTTTCCATCCAATCCCCACAAACTTCCCAAAATTTCCTTCAGAGGGAATATTCATCGCATTAGAAAGCACTACCAGAAAGTGATCAGCCCGAAATCCGGCGCAACGCGCATTCCCTGAAGCCGCTCGCACCAAGGCTTGAGCAACTGTTTCCAGGGAAGGCGTAGGAGCATCCCGCAGCCCGCCTGATTCTCGCGTCGCGCTCAGATTTGGAGCAAAAAAGCGCTTCGCTACCGCCACATCGCCTTGATTCAACGCGTCCAAGAAAACCTGCATCGATTGTACAGCATTCGAGGGAAGATGAGGGGCTGGACGAAGATTAACATTCGACGGTGAAGGTGAAATGGATTGTCGCGGCGTCGCTTGCACAACCACCGCAGTTGGTGAAGAGACAGCCACAGCAGAAAAAGCATCGCCAGCAATGGCCGTTGGCACGTTGGATAAATCGGAAACAGCTTGAGCGCCGGGCGAAGCGCCCACACAACCTATTAACACAACCCCCTCAATAACAATAACTAATACCCAAAAGTAATGCGAGAAACTGGAATTCACACGTGGCATTTTCACACCTCTCAAGCCAACCAACAAAGGGGCCTCGCTTCACCGCGTGCTCATATTGAACCTTCATCTTCAGATAAATTGGCCCAGCACGTGGGGCAAAGCACAATTTGTCCCACGCCCTCTTGATACACGTTTCTACGACATCGCGAACACAACACCACACCGCACCTGGCGCATACAGCCTGCAAAGTATGCTCCCGTCCACACACAGAGCAAAACACCTTCATGGCAGGTCCGGATGAGACAGACACTATTAAATTCTTGCCAGACGATTCCGTCTGCACCGCAGATGAAAGGCTCAAAGCCTCAATGATTTTTTTTAGTTGCTGTTGCACAACCGATACCGCCGATGCCATAAATTGTCCTATCTGATAGAGAATATCTTGGCGCTCCTCCGACATCAGGCCCCTCCTTTGGATAACAAAGTTTCCCGAACAATCTCCTGAAGTTCATCCAACGTCCGTTCAACAGCGTGACGGCTTGCTTCGTCAAAGGTTTGCCCTTGAACTGTAATATCCAATTTCCCCATGTCATCACCATATAACACCAAGTGGAAATCGACTGGTAGCGTATCCTGATAACGTCGCCCCGTAATATCCCAATACCAGCGATAGCGGGTAGCATCACTTTCGGCAATTCTTGGAGGCTCAGTTAACACCTGAGTAATTTGCCAGGAACGACGAGAACGACAAGGTGTTGACTGAGGCTCACAGTTCAAGGCATTACCCAAGATTTGGTACCGCTCGCGGTCTGGCTCGCCGGGAAACGTAAAATGTTTCTCTCGGCGTTCTGTCTGCACACAGGGAACCGAACTCAAAGCCATACGAAAATCAACATTCAACAGGGTATTCCCTTGAAAACGCACTTCAACTGGATATCCCAATGCGTTGAAGTACTTTACCCGCTCCAATCCTGACAATAACGCAGGCACACTAAGCCTCAAACTTCCTTCAATCCAGGTCTCATTCTCCATTGGCCTTTCCAGCTCGACCACAGGCGACATCCAACGCGTACCGTCTGCCCGAAACTGCAGATTCCTCCATGTTACCCAATAAGTTCCCGAAGACTCTTCATCCTGATGGATCATTCCAGTCTCAGATCTCGGGCGGCCAAAAACACTTTCGTCCACTTTGAGATTCAGAAATTGCACTCGTACCCATGGCTCATCCTTCTGTCCATCATCCAACAAATGGAAAGCCTTGCGTTGAAATTGCAATTCAAAGCGAAGACGATAACGTTGCCCGCATCCCTCCAACAGTGGTACCAAACGTACCGGCCCATAATGCCACAAAAAGGGCTTTCCTTCTAGCAACCCAGTAACTACTTGATACGAAATACTTACAGGCCAACGACTATCAGATTCCTGCATATCTACAACAAAAGGAACTTGAGCAACCTCGCCTTTCAACCATAATAAAGTATCACTATACCGATGAACCTGTCCGCTTTTTGAAAAAAGTCGTCGCCACGCCGGTCGGCCTTTGAGCCAAAGAAAGCCAGCATTATAAGGCACTCTGTTTTTACTCAAAGACAAATTATATTTTTTCAAGTACGCTTGTACTCTCTGACGATCTAAGGCCGTAAATTGCCACCCTGGAAGAACTTCACCTTCTGCTGAAACAAACTTGATATTCACATGACCGTTTTTATCTAACGCATGACGAAAATGCCACTCCTCTGTCACCACAATCCGATCAGTTACTGGCCCTAAAGGCACAGGAGGACGCCATCCCGCCAAATCAGCGGCTACACGCTCTCGATTCAAATACCAGCCCATCCCCGTCATAACAACGCCCAACAAACTGACCAACAACGCTTGAACCCAGCCACCGCCTTGCTCCACTAAAGTCGGCAAGTAACAGCCCACCTGCGCTCCAGAATCTTGATATACAGCAGGATCCACCATAGCCTCTGAATACGTTTCAACTATACCCGATACGGGCAATGACCGATGCTGCCAGCAATTTAGCGTCTGCCTTCCAAAGTAAAAAGTAAAGCCTAACCCTAATATAAACAGCAAAATCCCCGGATAGAGAAAAATGCGCCGATAATTCGGGCTACTATGCACACAATCTGCACAATGTGCGCCCTCGGTTTGCTCAAAAGGCGTCTGCCCCAAAGGAAGACGAGAAAACTCCCTGTTCTCGGTCAACCACCAAAGTACCGGACGCACAGGCCCATGCTTCCGGCACATTGGGCGTCCACAATGATGACAAACTGCATGTATTTCCTCCGAACCACATTGATAACAACGCAGTTGAGAAGCACGGCGTTCTATTTTCGTCTCAATCATGACTCCCTCCTCACAAAACTTCCGCGACCACAGCAAGACGATCGGACAAGGCTAACTGCAAACGCGTGGCCTCCGCACTAACCAGGGTTCCCGGTCGGTCGGATTGTACCCAGCAGTGAATACATAAATTCTCAACCTTAAATCTGGTTGTAATCTCCGTATCAGGTGGTATCTTTCGGCGGCGCGTTGTTGTGTGTTTAGACAAACGCTCTACCCAAATATCAAACCGAACTTGCTGCCAAACCCCATCCTCATCTTTAATTTGCTGGGTGGCTTGAAGATACCCGAGTCCCTTCTCCTCTTGCACTTCATTCACTCGTGTTTGATAACCCATATCTTGCAACACGGATGCTATTTGAGACAGCCGAGTGACAGTAAGCGCCACTCCCGAAAAATACCACCGATGATATACTGCTGCACGACGAAAGGCAAAACTTTCGCTCAAGAACCCCTCGAATCGTCCCTCCAAAAGCGTACACTGTTCCAATAATACACCGCTACGTAATCGTCCCGTCGCATCAAACCATGCAGACTCTCGTCCACTCAAAAGAACCCCATCTATCCGCAAACGAAAACTTCCTCGCAGCAAATCCTCTGACAACACCGGCCCTAATAAACGGAAGAGAAAGTATACCTGCACTTGATAAGGCACCAAAGGCGATCCCTCTTTGCGCTCTCCAGGATGCAACGCGAGCGTATAGATTTCCACACTATGAGATTCCATTGCATAACGCCAAGATGCCTTTGGAAAATCTCCTACAGAGATTACCTCTGACGTTTCTTCTGGGTCAGTTTTTGCGGCTGGAACCCTATATCTTATATCCATTTCCTGTGAAGAAACCACCGTGGGCCAAAAAATCTGCAATCGCTCCAGCTCAACATTTGCGCGCTTCAAGGGCAAAACCTCAGGGAGCCAAACCGTAAGATTAAGCCTCCAGACAAGTTGAATGTCCGACAACAAACGATTTTCGGTTAATAAATCCGGTTGATCCTCTGAAAGTTCCAGCAATGCTTGCTCATTATCATAAACCTGAAAATCCAGGGTCACGGGCCAAAAACGCGGCTCCTTGGTTTCAAAAGCGTGTCGGATAACAGCACGGTATCGATCTGACTTCCAGTCTTGAGGTAAGATCATCCCCGGCGTCTGAACAGGCATAATCACCGGAAGCATGTCCACTCCTGGCATTTGCTCCCAGTCTTGTTCCCAATTCAGAGGAGTGCCTAACGCCAACCAACCAATCTGTACCTGCCGCACATCTTCTCCCTGCCATTGTTGTAGCAATGTTACAGATTTTCTCGGAAGATGACGATAACCATCAAAAGGCACTTCAACGGTAATTTCTCCCACGCCTCCTGATGGTTCGATCTGGACATCCATTGTTTCACCAAACGAAAAATGGTAAGGATACTTCTCACAAATCCGTACCCGTTGTGGGACGACAGGTAAAAGTTTATGTTGGCCGCTCATAAATCTGCCTCCTTCTTGTATGTACGACATCGCCCATCTGCAAAGCCGTGGCTCCATCAAATTGAAGTTGCTGCAATAATGACACCAGCCCGCCTTCATTCCCTCCTTTGATAATCTCAACCACATCGCCAATCGAGATATTTGTAATATACTGGTTGTTTACTATTTTGGGGGACTGCCTCCCTTCTTCCAAAATCTGAAGGGGTAATGCAAAACGCAAGGACTGCCAAGATTCCGAAAGGGTATGCCAAACTGGAAACTCTGCTTCTATCACAGCGGTTGTTTGAGAAGGATAAACCTGAACCTCCACAACCAATGCCTGATCTGGGAGCAAGTCCGGCAATTTCTCATGTCCTGGGGACAACGTTGTACGAACTTTCCCGCCTCTCAT
>JAADDH010000080.1 GCA_013154035.1 Candidatus Iainarchaeum sp.
TTGCCCAGCTTGTCGTAAAACACGAGGTAGAACGGAATTTGCACGGATCCGACGTAGTACGGATCCGTTGTTACTACGAAGTTGATATCGTTACTGCCGGAAACATCGCCCACAACCACCGTTTTCGTTCCATACACGCCCGCAGGGAGAGCTATGTGTATCTCCACTGCCTCACCCTTTCCGGATATACGGGTGCGAATCGTCGTTCTCTGGCCCGCATTTACTTGAAACTTTGCCAAATCTAGCTTTAGTGGAGTGGATATGATCACTACGCGCCGACCCACCAGAGATGTGATCTCTCCCTGCCCATATTGATATGTAAATACGTCCGTTCCAGTACTCTTTGCCCACGCGTTAAACTCCACGTTTTTCTCCACAAATGCAGGGACGGATATGGTTCCAGCGGGCGATCCAAGAATGTTTGCAAGGCCTCTGTTAAAAGAGGCCGTGTAATTCAGATTCACATCCGCCGTTGAGTCGTTATACATCTTCACGGTGCATGCGAATAGTTCGTGGCTGTACACAGTGTTCGGGCACTGTGCTGAAAGAAGCACATCCGCAAATACCGTTTCAGTCATAATCATCAGTATACTCACTAAAATCATCCATCTCTTCATCGTCACCGCCTTTCTTCCGTTTTAGCAAGAAAAATGCTCCTATCGCCAGAACAATCGCAGCGCCGGCATATATGTATGGGTTTGACGTATTACTCTCCTGCTCTTCCGCAGTTCCGGCATTTATGATTCTCTGAACATAATTGCGGGCTTGTTGAAGGTATATGTATGCATTGCCATAATCCCCCCGCCCAGCGGCAGATAATGCTTCGTTATATGCCTTTTTAGCCTCTGGAATCAAAGCTCGCTGCTGCCAATGGATTTGGGGGTTCTCAAGGAGTGCAAATGCTGCAGAGATCGTGATATCTCCTTGATTCGTGGATATGGGTGCGGACAACAACCAGTTGTAAAGAGTTTTCCAATACATCGTCTCGGACGCGCGGCGCAGGGAATCCACGTCACTCTGGGCAACAGAGTTCTGGAATATCTGAGCCTCGGCATCAGAGGCTGTGTTCAGAAACTCCAGCTGGCTGAGGTCGTAGGGTGTTTTTAGGAGATCAATTATACCCTTAACGGTTTGAACGTCGCAGTTCGTATCCGCCATCTGGACACCGGCTATGATCTTTTTTGAGTACGTATCCAGATTGACAAGATCGTTCCAGATCTGCTTGACTCCTGCGTAAACGCTTGTGTTCACCGAGAATGCGCAATTTACATAGCTGTCCCTGTCTAGATATGCCGAAACGCCCAAGGCATCACGTCGAAGCACCGGCGCAACTCGCAAAATATCAGATATCGCTTTTTTCCGAAGCGCGTCGAGAGTGTCCACATTCTGCACGAATTGGGGCATGCATTTGCTCATGGTCTTCTTTGCGAGGCTGTAGGAGTACTCCTCGTTAGCAAGGGTTGTCGCGAGGGATTGGAGAGCGTTGGCAACGTCCGTTCGCATTATTCGCACGTTGCCGTATTTTTTGGAGAGATCCATTTTGTAGAGCAATGCGCGTGCAACAGGGTCGTATCTTTTTGGATCAAAAACAGGGTGTCCGTTTTGCACCAAGATCATCGCGGAGATCGTATCTCCACTCGTATACACGTATGCCGTGTAGTTTCCATCGCAGTTTACGGTAATTGGTGTGCCCGGGTGGATCTGAAGAAAGGTATTTAGATCCGATCCACCCGCGCCGAACACGAGGGGAAGGACAAGGAGGGCGAGGTTCATGACCAAAATACCCCGTCCACATATTTAAACTCTCCATTCATCTTTATGACGTGTTTCGCGTAGTCCTGGTCGAGCCACACTATGGGGGAAACATTGGATCTGTTGCTCGACTCATGCAGAACTTTGGTTTTCGTGAACTCTACCTCGTCAACCCGCTGGCAAATCCTCTCGGCGACGAGGCGATGCGCTGGGCAGTCCATGCGAAGCACGTCTTGGAGTCCGCTCGAATTGTAAAGAGCATCGAAGAGGCAATCGATGATTGTGCGGTAGTCGCGGCAACCACTGCAAAACCAGGGCCGAAGATGGTCCGTCGCACACCTCTCACACCACGCGAGTTCGCAGAAAAGTTTTCGGAATATTGGAACAGCGACGAACGGGTGGCCATCTTATTTGGCCGGGAACCAAGCGGTCTAACAAATGAAGAGCTGGAGCTGGCGGATATTGCGGTTACTATCCCTACAAGCCAAGAGTATCCAGCAATGAATCTCTCGCACTCCGTGGGCGTCATTCTCTACGAGCTGGCGATGCAAAAACGGATGAACCGCAAGGTTTATGATCCCCCGCGCGAACAGTCATACGAACTAGCCGAACGGATCTTCCAGCATTTCATAGATACTATTGGCCGTCAGAACCCCCAAGAGACGATGAACGCGTTCAAGGCGATCCTGCGCAGGGGCGCCAAGACGGATAAGGAACTACGCGCTGTGATTGGGGTACTGTCTGAGATTGAAAAAAGGTGGTTGGGACGTTAGACGATATTAGAAAGGCATTCGAGCAGTCGGATGATGTAATGCTGCGCCAAATTGCACTAGATTTTGCACACAGGGCAGCAATAGAGCACAACCGAGGCCTTGCACAGGCATCCGTGATTGCATACGCGCTCTCGAAGCTGCTTACAAAGAGCCACATCGTGGAGAGCCCATTCTGGCCACGCTACCGCAACGCCATCCTTTCTGCAATTAAAGACGCTGAAATGGGCAGAGAAACGGACGTACTCTCCCGTATCGAGCGAACGATATGGAAAATCGACGAGAGCGACGGGCACTTCATAAAGAACGTTATCGAGAAGGCACGGGCAAAGATGGCTGCGGAGGCATACTCCACGGGAATATCCCTGCGGCTTGCGGGTAATCTCTTCGGAGCAGACATTCACGATCTCTCGGATTATGTTGGGAAGATGCGCGTTCACGACGAGGTGCTCCCGAAGATCGGCATAAAGGAACGCGTAGAGGCACTCAGGAGGCTTATCGATGAGAGTCGCACTTGATACTGGCCCACTTATCTCGCTTTCAAGCACCTGTTTGCTTTGGCTGCTTGACAAACTACCCATGGACTTCTACGTGCCTCCTGCTGTGGTAGATGAATCATATAGGGCGCCAATGCACACGAAGCAGTATAGATTTAGCGCAATGAGAATACACCAGTACATTGTTGAGGGCCGCCTCCGAAGGGAGGATTTGGGAAAACAGGGCGAAGCACTTGTGGAAGAGTTTACACGCATAGCAAACTCGGCATATGTGGCACATCACAGACCACTACGCATAATCCATCGTGGCGAAGCAGAGGCAATAATACTTGCAAAAATCATGGATAACGTGTTGCTCGTAGATGAGCGAACAATACGGCTCCTCCTCGAGGACCCTGAGGAACTGAAATACCTGCTGGAGCGCAGAACAGGCGCGCACATTCGGCACAACAGGGATATGACTGAGCGGTTGCAGGAGATCGCGGGAGATGTTCTCATGCTCAGATCGGCGGATATCGTGGCTTACGCCTATGAAGAGGGCATTCTTGGACCAAAGAACAAAGAATACATCGAGGCCGCGCTCTACGCACTTAAATACGCGGGGTGTGCAATATCGGAACAGGAAATACAGGAATACGTGTCAAAATTAGGCCGGTAACGCCCGAAGACTGGAGATCCGTCATACACATCGGTGCGAGCAGTTTTGACTATATTCAAGAGCCCGCAGCGTTTTTTATGGAGCGTATGCTCAAATACTACTTCTTCGTTGCGGAAGTGAATGAAGACGTGGTCGGTTTTGTAGATATGGAACGAATAGACGACGACACTGCCATGCTTACAGGGCTGGCGGTGCGCGAGGACTGGAGAGGCAGGGGAATAGGCAAAACTCTCGCAAAATTTGCAGTACATTTCCTGCGAGCCATGGGGTTCAAGCGCATCAAGATCCTGACGCTGAGCACCAACGCACCAGCGCTTCACATATACGAAAGTATGGGATTTCGCAAAATCGGGCAGCAGGGAGACGTCGTGACACTGGAAAAGGAGCTGTGAACTGGGTGAGCACAAAACGAAACGTAACCCTCCGCCTGCGTTCTGATCTGGTAGAAGCGCTACGGACTCGCGGCTATTCTATATCTCAGATCGTTAACCTACTCTTAGAGGAGTTCATCCGCGAAAGATGCACTTCCCAAACAATTCCAAGCCGAAGAGGAAAATTTGAAGAGAATCAGAGCCCCGGGCGGGATTTGAACCCGCGACCTCTCGCTTACCAAGCGAGCGCTCTACCATGCTGAGCTACCGGGGCATCAGGCATTCCAATCGAAGCTCAAAGCGAGTGTGTGGTCCGTCGCAGACGGACCTCGCGGTAGCGTCAACCGATACAGCGGTTGCTGAGCTACCGGGGCGTCAATCAATCCCTGGGTTTTTCCAGGGGGCACAGCGATAATGAAAGAAAGATAACGTTTTTAACTGTGCTTCATGGCCCTTCTCAGCAACCACACCAGCGGAAGACCCACGACGAATGCTGCAATCTCTGCGAGGAACTCGACGAGCGTATAGTATATCGTAACGCTGAATCCGACGATTGCTGGGATATATTTCATGATCTGCTGCATGATGGGCATCGTTTTCACCTGTTTCTTTAGCGCCGCGGCCATGGTGTTCTTATCCGGAACGTGTATGCTCTGAACAAGGGTTTCGTATATGATTTTCTTCGTTTGCTCGTACGCCTTGAGATAGTTGTCAATGAGCTGTTGGCGCTGCTCTGCGGTAAGCTGGTTCCAATCGGGAGTGTCTGCCTGTACTCGCTCAATAAGCCGCTCGCGCTCTTCTGGGGTGATGTTCGGGCTTATTATGCTGTTCACATCGATAGTAGGGCCACTGCCTGCAGAGGTAAGGCTGAGTTGCACCACTTGATTTACAAACTGCTGGTCCAAGGTTTGAGCACTACCTGACGCAACGAAATAAACAACAATGAACACAAGAAGTGCGCCCAACGATTTTGGAGCAGTGGCAGTCTTCCAAACCCCTCGCTTGCAGGGATCATCGCTAAGAAGCGGTAGATATCCGCCAAGATACGTGGCAAAAAGGAATACGCCGGGGACTATTGGAATTCCAAGAAATACAAAGAGCGCGAAACCAGTAAGCGCACCGGCAGTCCAGAACAGAATACGCGCGTTACGATCGGACACGAACCCTTTCAGCAGCACTGCTGCAACAAGCGTCAGAAATATTGCGGGCACAATGGCGATCGCGTAGGACCACCACACATTCAGATTTGGTATAAGAAATGCGCCCAACGACACTGGCGATACGCCCGCGAGGAACACCGGCGAAACTGCAACAAGAATTGCAGAAAATACCCCTATTGCGAAACGAGAGTTCTCCATGGTCTACACCTCGA
>JAADDH010000010.1 GCA_013154035.1 Candidatus Iainarchaeum sp.
GGCTGGCTGACGAGGGTGGAGAGAGAGTGGAGAAGCTGCCTGCGGCGATCAAGGCAGTGGCGGAGGAAGCAGTGCGGGAGAAGTTCTGGAAGAGTGTAGAGGAGAAAATGAGTGAAAACGGTGTGAAGGTATTCGACGGGGACATACCAGATGACATCCTTGAGACTGCATACTACCTAGGCCTTGCGGACATCGATGGAAGCGAGGTATCCATCGACCGCATGGAAAGAATTGTGGAAAACGTAGCGCGCGTGCTCAAGAGTGCAAGACCGATACCCATGTATAAAATCACGGAGATAGCAGAAGCCATAAAGAAAATAGGTTTGAACAAAGCTTCGAGCGCAGAGGAACTGGAATACATCTCCGACGTGATTGCAGGGCTCGATCGCATGGGCGCAAAGATGTTCCTCGAATCCGAAGTATGGGAACCCATCGTAGACACCTGCATTCGTGCATACAGAGAGGGCAACAAAGAACCGGGCGAGTTGGCAATCGCAGTAAACGACGCGCTCCGCGAGGTATTCCTTGGAAACATCGGCGGAAAAGAAGATCTGGAAGAATTCCTAAACAAAAAATTATTTAGTTGAAAAGAAGTAAGGGAGCACCTGGTGGATATTGGATACCTCCACCACCCTAACTCCCAATTTTTTGCCCAGCGCAACAAGATCCACAGTTTTCCACTGCACAGTATGAGTAATAATCACGACTCCCGGCGCTGGGGACTCCCGCTCCACCACAGGCTCAGCAACGCGCACGTATCGCTCCCCCGCAGGTATGAGGAACGTTTTAATTCCATGGTCAGCACAGGCATGAAGCTTGGCAACAAGCCCACCAACGGGGCCAATGCTACCGTCTGGACGGATCTCTCCAGTAACGACAACATCCTGGCGGGGCTTCTTGCCCGTGAGCGCGGCATACGCCGCCACAGTCATTGCGGCGCCCGCGGAGGGGCCACCAACAATAGGGGTAGGTGCATCAATCGTGAACAGTATGTCATAGACTGGAATAGACTTGCCTGCCAACTTTGATGCCACAGAAGCGGCGATTCTGGCAGATTCCTGCGTATCCAGCTCGGCGCTCGGATTTACCGTAATATATGTGCGTCCGGTGCCTGGAATGACCTGTGCAGTCACAGTAGCAAGAGTTCCCGAATCCGTTCCCGAAATCACAGCAGCAGCATAGACTGTGGCACTACGGCCGAGGAGATCTGCACTATAGGATACACCGTAAAGAAAACCGGCCACGAATATGAGCACATACGCCGCTACAACAAGAGCAACGTTGCGACTGTCCATATGTGCATATATGGGAATAAGCGTTTAAGGGGGCTTAGTACATCCATTAATTGTGATCATTGTTCTAGAGCGGGACAACGCGGAGAGTGCAAAAGAGATCATACGGAGTGTGAACGATGCTATTGTATACCTGCCCAGACCGATGCCCGCAGAAATTATCGCGGAGATAGATCCACACGTGCGAGAATATCGCATGCCGAAATCCACATGGCAGAGGTTAAGCAGGAAGGCGAAGCAAATTATAGGAAATAGATACAGAATAGAAAGCAGAAGGGGTAGATTCGCAAAAATGCCCGTTGAAGTAGCCATAACGATCATATCGCTGTATAGATCGGGGGTATCCATCAGAAAAATTGCAGAGGACTACGGAATCCCCAAGAGCACAGTGCACTACATCATAAAGCACGGGGTCAAAATGGAGGACGGAGATATCAAGATAATCATGGATCAGTAGGCCCGAAGACTGTGTGGGAGTCCCCGCTCGAGAAGTAGCGCAGATATGACGGCAGGGATAGCACGGAGCACAACATCCACATTCTCGGCACGCATTCCCGCGGCAGCCTCATGGCCACCCCACGAACCCCCCAGATCCGAAACAAGCCTGGAAAAAACATCCTCAAGCGTTATCCCAGTCTCCTCAATGAAGCGTGGTGAAAGGCGGGCAGATATACGATCTCTGCTTCCGACGAACGCGAGATCCGCGCCAGCCTGTATGAGCATCCACGCAGAAGAACCCTCATAGGATGAAACCCGGGACACGACGAGAACATAATCTCCGACCGCGTAAATATGCATGCGCTCAAGAGCCCGTAAGCGAGCAATTCGCTCGTACAGTGGGGGTCGCGAGTCTAAAAGATCCACAATATCTGAAACTTGGCCTCCACAGACAGACAATACCCTCGCGAGAGATTCAAGCGCGACGGAATCTGCGGCGTACAGTCCTGCGGTATCTGCAACAACCCCTGCGGCAAGGAACTGCAAAAGCCTGCAATCCGCAGAATACTCGAGAAGATCCAAAACAACAGCAGCAGTTGCGGGGGCGTCAAAAATATACCCCTTAAGATCGCCACCACGATGATGATCGATAACCACAACGTTGCGTGCAGATTCGAGATCATAGGGAAGCATCCTCGACGAAGAGGTATCCACAACAACCACATCAATGCCCTCTACGCCACACGAATCATTATGTGTAAACCCTAGTCGCTCCTCCACCATCGCCGCAGTTGCAGATACAGATGGTGCGCAGACATGAGCATCAATACCATGGGCGTTTAGAAAATACGCGACACCATGTGCAGAGGATATTGCGTCAACGTCCGCGCGAGAGTGAGGAATCACACATACTGGAGATTGGAGGGCCAAAAGGGAGGCCCGAAGATCACGCACCCGTGGGTGCATTCCCAGCCCCCTGAGTCTTGGCAAGCGCAGCCTCGATCTTTTTCTTTAACTGCAAAAGCGCTGTCTCGATCTGCTTCGCCTTCTTCTCAAAAGACGTCTTCTTAACAGACAGCTCCTCCTTACGCTCCTGGAGCTCCTCCTTAAGAACGGATACGCGGACCTTGACGAGAACGGGACCAGCAGCCTTATAGGCAAAATCGTCCTCAGTCTCTTCAAGCGCCGCGAGCGCATCGTCGATGCTGCGCAGTTCTGCATCAATCCGCGCAAGCTGGTTCTGAATGACTGCCAACTGATTCTGTAGCGCCTGATAATTCACGATGTCTGCCTGAATCTCTTTAGGAATCTCCACAATACTCACCTCTTGGAAAAATATGATCACACGAGTTTATCAAGATTGGCAATGAGGTGCACCCAGCGGGCGTAGGAGTTCAGAGCCGCTCGAAGGGCTGATAGATCGCGCGCAGTCACAGACACCACAAGACAGTTACCATCTGCGCGGACATCGACAGAAAACCTGCGCGAGGTGCCAGTCTCTGGGGCAAGCGCAGTAACCGCTGCACGAACCGCCGACTCGGAGGAGAGTCGCTCACGAATCACCAATCCAATGCTGTGGGGACTGCATCCCATCCTGTCACCTCAAATCTGGGTCCGATCTCTCGCCCACCATACTCAAAGCGGACGTGTCCATCCTCCTCAAGGAGGGAGACAGAATCATCGTCGCAGTTCGGAAGAAACACATTCTCGAGCGCATCCCGCCAAGCCTGCGCACGAACACAGAGCCCGTCAGCGCGAATGCGGGGCACGCGCACACCCCGATCACGCGCCAGAGAAACCCCAGAGATATAAAGCTGCCCT
Source organism: Candidatus Iainarchaeum sp. (assembly GCA_013154035.1). Classification (GTDB taxonomy): domain Archaea; phylum Iainarchaeota; class Iainarchaeia; order JAADDC01; family JAADDC01; genus SZUA-1452. Next base: position 3,552 of record JAADDH010000010.1, read on the forward strand.
ACCCATTCCCAGCCGGCAGGGTCTGCGCGGAGAACACGAATGGCGGAGGGGTTCCCCTTGGTCTCCAGCACAAACAGCACCTGTGAAAAGCCATCAGCAACAGCCCGTTCGGCAACGGTTCGCACAGACGCCTTACCGCGATTAACGCACAAAGAATGTGGAATAATAGAGGAGAGTTCCCGGCAGAACCGCCGTGTTCGCCGCGATGGCTTCCTAGACGTAGTCAGCAGGAGCATGCTACCGCGCCTTTACTAGCTTCACCACCGCGGGACGGGCCTTGAGAATCATCCTGTGGCCGCAGTATGGACAGCGCACGGCGATTCTCGGGAGCTCGTCAAAGCTGTGGCCGCAGTATGGGCACACATACGTCATGCAGATCCCCTCTTCGCCTCCAAAGACTTGCGAACCTCTTCCCCAACGATTGTTACAATCGTGTATGCACCACCGGCGAAGATCGCTCCGCACTTGCGGCACTGGTAGATACCACTGCCAACGCGCTTGACTGCCTTCGCACCGCAGCGAGGACAGACCATTTTTGCCTTCTGCTTCTCCTCAATGCGCTTAACGGTCTTGCGAATCTTAACACCGTAGCGAGGACCGAAACGACCAGCACTTCCAACCTTCTTCGTGTGTGCCATTAGATCACCTTCCTAACGATATCCCTGAGGTACTTACCCCTATCAATAGCACGTTCAAAGATGAGCGAGAGCTCCTCCTTCGTGAACGCGCCCTCACCGCCCTTCTGCAGGGCAGTTATGGAGCCATCATCCACGGTCGCCACGGACATTCTTGCATCCGCAGCCCGCATCTCCTCCGCACTGGGATCGGCGAAGATCGCGTTACCAATCTTAACAAAGGTAGTCAATAAAGGTATTTCGGCAACCTCCAACCGCCGCTCATAGTCTCCGCGAAGGATCCTTGGCGTGTCTCCGTCCCATTCTACCTTTGGGATGCGGGACGTGGCAAGCGCAGTAATCGCAGCCATGCTGGCGGCATCAAAGAGGTTGCCATTGTCGTCAAGGACGCGAAGATCCACGAAAACGAGCCAAACCCACTTGCCCGGCTCTATTGCGAGTTTCTCCAGATCAATCGCATTAGACTCACGGATGCCCCGATCTACAACGCGCGCCAGCTCTATTGCATTCTCATCGGGCGGACCGGGCTCAAATGTCGGGTTGGCCATGGGGAGCAGCTCTGCATCCACCATAACTGCGCCTTGGTTCGGCGTGTCAGGGAACGGAGAGCCCAGCTCGTATTTCACACCTGCCGCAACGCGGGTGCCTCCGAGGTCTACCACAGCGGACCCGTCGGCGTTGGCGAAGGCGTCCGTCTGTATGCTAATCTCGCGGTAATCTAGAGGGCCCCTGCGATCCAAGCGAAGACCGCGGAGAGCGAAACGGCGCACGCGATCTTTATCAAACTCCCAAATGAATTCATTGCTCATTGCCTACCACCCTTTGATACTTTTCCTTAAGGGCCTGGCGCTGGAGAGCAGATATCTCCTTTGCCTTCTTAATACCTAGCTCGATCAACTCGTCCAGATCCTTGCGGGAAATACGTCCATCCATCTGGACAAGCGTCAGTTCCTCCGTGCGGGGGACCACGGCAAGCGGAAGATCCACCGCGTCAGGCGCATCCTCCTCAAACTTCGTTAGATCCGCCACAAGATGGCCATAAGCCCTTCCGACGGCGACCGCAGCAACAAGATCGCGCATTGGAATGCCAGCATCTGCGAGAGCGACGGATGCTGCAGTGATCGCCGTAACGCGAGTGCCCGCATCCGCAGAGAGCAGCTCGGCAAAAACATCTATCGCAGTCATGGGATATTCGTTGGCGAAAATAACCCCCTGAAGTGCCTCTCGGGACACCTTCGAGATCTCAACCTCTCTGCGCCCGGGGGCAGGACGCTTACGTTCGGGAACGGAGAAAGGAGCCATCGTATATCTGAAGCGGAGAACCGCCCGGTATGGATCCGCAACATGGCGCGGAATTGGCTCCCTCGGGCCATGTACTGCCACAATTGCTATGTTGCCCTTGAAGTGTTCCCCCACTACCTTATAATTGCCAAATTCGTCGCCGATCTTGTCGAGCAGCTTTGCAGGAACGTCCACTACGTAGTTTCCCCCCTCCTTCCCACGGGGAATAATATAATACTGCTCCTTCAGCGATTCTGCCTTCTTGAATACCTTCTCGGAAACAGCAATACGCTTCATTGTAATGCCCCAATCAACGCGGGCAGATCCATCGGCCTGGTCCAGAACACCTGCCTGTATGCGTATTTCCCGCAGTTCGTCAAAACCTCTCCCATCAGAACGTATATCATTCTTCTTTGCTTTCTTCGCCATGGGAATCACTCTCCGAATTTCCTTCCTCTTCAGCAACACGATCACGAATGAACTCGGCAATCCTGTCTGTGAGGCCGTGCGTGTGTGCCTCGCGCTCTATCTTGTAGATGGCATCACGGGCAATGTCTGAATGCCCACCCTTGATCCATATGCGACCGTTAGCGCCAACAATTACCTTGGAGCCAGTTAGGTTCTTTATGTTGGTAATCATGCTGGCATTTTTGCCGATAACACGGGGCACGCGCGGAGATGCAATATAGATCAACTGACCGCCCTCCAACTTACGGGCGTTCTCGAGGACGGAGTTTTTCACCTCATCCACAAACCGCACCGTCGCTACGACAACATCTCCATACTCCAAGGCGTCCCGTATCTGATCCCGGGGGAGAAACGCCTTGTAGGGGGAGTTGATATCCACATCATAGCCAGGTATCTTCACATCAACAACGATGCCGACCACGGTATCCCCCTGTTTCGGCACATAGTTGCCCTCAAGGGGGACAACACGCGCCATCCCGTTCTTTATCTCAGCAAGACCAAGTACTTTCGCAACGATCTTGCCATCCTGCACATATACACCCGGACCGAGCCGCAAGCGCTCCTCGGTGATTACCTCACCGGGTGTAACCAACCATCTCTGGGGCTTCTCATCCTCTGCCATACGTATCACTCCAAAATCTTTGATTCCAAGTCACCATGGGTAATCTGGGCGAAATCATGGAGCACTTCTTCCACCATACCTGCAGGAATCTCGATCACCACAGACAAAGATCCATCGTTGCCCCACGCCTCACGAATCACCTTGTATGCGCGCACGTGAGAGTACGCCTTCGACGCATACGTCGCGGGAATCCTCAGGGCAATCTTGCGCATCTCCATGCGAATCGGTATCACCTTACGTATCTTAGCCACGACATCTTCCACTTGTTCCTCGGGCTTCTTGAAAATGTCTACATGGACCTTCGCTTGATCCATTGCTGCCAGAACGCGTTGGACTGGATGGGGGGCACCCGTTCTCGGATCAATAGCACGCTTGGCAATGATGTGCGCTACCCTGTTCCGCACCTCATCATAGAGGCGCCTGCGCTGATCTGTGGTAAGATGCAACTCGCCGTGAAGGATGATATAGCGGGCGATCTCGTAAGGGTCTGTAGTGCCGAAGGTCTCTCTAACAAGCTCCTCAGAGGCACGGTCGCCCTTCTTTGCATCTTTGTAAACGTCGGGGGATGCCAAGAGGTCGTCCATATTCACATCCTCGCCCTTCTTCAGCTTCCAGGCGAGATCTGGATCAACCAGCATCTCGAAGCGATGGCCGCCCTTCTCATATCGGACGACAATTGCCTTATCCACGCTCACCATGCAAATCACCCGAGGTACTTCGCCACCTCGGCCTCGTCGAACACACGAACCCGCTTATCAGACTCTATTGTAGCCAGGATCAAACGCTCTGGCGTCAAGTTATCCCCTTCATCAAGGGTGCTACGAATTGCTTCGACGGCCAGCGCAATAGCATCATCTCTGGACAGGCCCGCCTTCCACTTTTCCTCCAGGATACCCATTACATCGTATTTCTTCTTGCCAATGGCATCTGCGTGATACTCCAAGAGCGTACCAGATGGTTGCGTTTCGTAAAGGTGCGGACCGTCATTGTAGCCGGCGATGAGGAATGTCACGCCAAAGGGGCGGGTGCCCCCATACTGCGTGTATGCCTGCTTTATCTTTGCGATTTCCTTTGCGAGGCGCTCCACGGGGATCGGTTCGTCGTAAAGGATACGGTACTGCTCAGCAGTATCCCTTGCATAGTCCGCCAGCGCGCGAGCATCGCCAACGAGGCCAGCATAGATCAGAGCAATGTGATCGTCGATTATAAAGAGCTTCTCAAGGGTAGGGGATACGAGCAACCGTGAATTAACCCTTTTATCTGCAGCAAGAAGCACGCCGTCGTCATAGACGATCCCGACACCCGCAGTTCCAAACTCCGCTGCCTTTGTAGCATACTCTACCTGATATAGCTTCCCGTCGGGCGAAAACACCGTGATTGCCCTGTCATACGCCGCTGCTCCAGAAAACGGATACATCTACTCTCACCTCTCACTCTACTACCTAACAACTGTTGCGAAAATGTTTTAATCTGCGTTATAGCATCATTGGGTGCGGTCGATTGCAATGCCCGCCAACGAGCCAAATCTCCACAGGCACATTGAAGAACTAATACGCATTGGTAAGGAGCTCCAGAGAACAGGGAAGCCTGCAAAGGAGCTGATTGCCCACCCGCACGCAGAAAAAATATGTGACGGAATCGGGCAGATTGAATCGCGACTAATAGAAATGGATAGAAAGGAAGCGATGGCAAAGCAACACATTCGGGAGTTGCTGGAAGCAAGCAACATACAGTCCGAGGGGCCCATAGATCTGAGACTCCGAAATCTAAGAGCCACCGTAGACAACATTCAAGAGATTGTACGTGCCCAGAAACGGATAGACGAAATATCAAAACAGCGCAAATATTACATTGCCCTGCTAACAAAGCTCTTCACAGAAGCTCCAATCACATATGCAGTCCTCCTAAGAAAGAGGAAAGGAGAGTATAACGTCCACCCGGATGTACGCACAGCCGCTACAATCGCCGCAAACATTCGACGTTAACCCTTCACCACGCCCAGCGGAACCATTCTAGCAATTTTTCTGGCGATTCCTGCAACTTCCACGGATTTTATGACCTCATCCACGTCCTTGTACGCGTCGGGGGCTTCCTCCGCGAGCACCTTCATAGAGACGGCGCGAACACGTTTGCCCTGCGCCTCCAGACGTTTAAGCACATCCTCACCGGGGTGAACCTTGCGCGCCTTCGTTCGCGAGAGCACGCGACCGGCACCGTGGCATATGCTCCCAAACGTCTCCTCCAGCGCCCTCTCAGTCCCCACCATCACGTAGGACGCAGTACCCATGCTCCCCGGAATGAGAACGGGGTGACCAACGTCCGCATACGTCTCCGTGACCTCCGTGCGGCCTGCGGAGAACGCTCTCGTCGCGCCCTTACGGTGAACCACAAGTTTTCTTCGCTCCCCGTCCACCACATGCTCCTCCAGCTTAGCGATGTTGTGCGCCACGTCGTAGACGATGCGCATCCCCAGATCCTCCGCATCCTCGCCGAACACAGCTTCAAACGACTGGCGGACGAAGTGCGTGATCATCTGGCGGTTCGTGAACGCGTAATTCACTGCAGCCTTCATGGCCGCGAAGTAGTCCTGCGCCTCGTCGCTCTGGAAGGGTGCGGCGGCCAACTGTCTGTCTGGGAGTTTTATGCCGTACTTTCTTCCCGCCCCCTCCATCACCCGTATGTAGTCAGAGGCGATCTGGTGACCGAAGCCGCGGGAACCGGTGTGGATCATGACGACGACCTGGTCTTCGAACAACCCAAACCGCTTTGCGATCTTCTTGTCAAAGATGCGGGAGACACGCTGGATCTCAAGGAAATGATTGCCAGAGCCGAGGGTGCCCAGTTCCTTCCTTCCCCGTTTGCGCGCGCGCGAGGAGACCTTGTCTGGATCCGCACCGGGCATCCTGCCGTTCTCCTCGATATGTTTTGGATCGTCCTCCCAGGCATAGCCCTTATCCACCGCCCAGTAAACACCCTCCGTCATAACCTCGTCGAAATCGCCGTCAGAAAGGCGGATATGGCTCTCAGAACCAAGACCCGCGGGCACGTTCCTGAAGAGGACATCAACGAGTTCGTCCAGTTTGTCTTTGACGTCAGAGTACTCCAGATCTGTGCGGATCAGCCGGACGCCGCAGTTGATGTCGAAGCCCACGCCGCCGGGGGAAATAACGCCCTCTTCCGCATCGAAGGCTGCAACGCCGCCTATAGGAAATCCGTAGCCCTGGTGCGCGTCGGGAAGCATAATGGAGTACTTCTGGATGCCTGGGAGTGTTGCAACGTTCATCGCCTGGACAATTGCACCCTCGTCCAGCGCGTTGACTATGCGTTCGGTTCCGTAGATTCTGGCGGGAACGCGCATGTCCGGACGCTCGGATTGGGGAATCTCCCAGACGCCCTCGCGGATCTTCACGATTCTCGGCATGTTTATAATAAAGTCCACAATGATTTAATGCATGCACTGGGCAGACGTAACGGCGGAGCGCATCGTTCGCGAGCGTGGCGATAAAGATGAGTACGTGTTCGAGTCGGGAATAACCCCCTCAGGCTTCGTGCACATCGGTAACTTCCGCGAAGCGTTCACCGTCTGGGCAGTGGCCAAGGCGCTTCGGTCCAAGGGCAAGAAGGTTCGCGTGGTCCACTTTTGGGACGATTACGACCGATTCCGCAAGGTGCCGAAGAACGTGCCCACAGAGTGGAAGGAGCATATAGGAAAACCGGTCTCCGAGGTGCCGGATCCGTGGGGCTGCCACAGGAGCTACGCGCACCACTTCATGGACCAGTTCGAGGAGGAGATAAAAGAACTAGGCATGGAAACGGAGTTCCTGCATGCCGAACAGCTCTACAAGGCAGGTTTCTTTGAGAACGAGATTCGCACGGTGCTTGAAAAGAGAGAAGAGATACGAGAAGTGCTCAACGAAATTCGCGCACAGGCAAAGCAAGAACCGCTGCCAGAAGACTGGTGGCCCGCCTATGTATACTGTGAGAAGTGCAGGAAGGACGATACAGTCATCCTCTCCTTTGACGGGGAGTACGTGCACTACAAATGCAACGCCTGCGGCCATGAGGGAAAAACACACATACGCGATGGCAACGTGAAGATGCGATGGCGTGCGGACTGGCCGGCGCGATGGGCAAAGCTCGGCGTGGACTTCGAGCCGGCTGGAAAGGACCACCATGCCGCAGGGGGCTCCTTCGACACGAGCAGCAAGATCATTCGACGGGTCTTCGGCAGGGAGCCGCCCAGCACCCTCATGTACGAGTTCGTGAGCATAAAGGGGCAGAAGGGCAAGATGAGCGGCTCAAAGGGCAACGTTATCCTCATCTCTGACCTCCTCGAGGTCATGGAACCCGAACTCGTGCTCTTCTACTACGCGCGGTACCGCCCGAACAAGGAGATCAAAATAGACCTCGGGCTGGACCTGATCAAGCAGTACGACGAGTTCGATAGAACGGAGGACACATACTGGGGAGGAAAGGAATATGACGAGGACCTTCTGCGCGCGTACTGGATCGCCATGGAGCCCATGCCAGAGAAGAAACCTCTGCGAGTGCCATTCTCCACCCTAGTGAACATTGTGCAGCTCCCGGGCATGACGGAGAAGCGGATGCGCGCAACGTTGATCCGAATGGGCAAGATCCCGGAGGACATAAGCGACGATGACTGGAAACGGGTACTGGCACGGGCAGAAAGAGCAAAGAACTGGATAAACAAATACGCGCCGGAGAACGTCAAATTCCAGATCCTTGAATCGCTGCCAGAGTTAAATGTGCCAGAGAACATTCGCGAGGGGCTGGCACGAATCGCGGATGCCATTGAGCGGGGTGTTTCCGAGGAGGAACTGAACACAATCATCTTCGAGACGGCAAAGAGCGTTTCAACACCGAGGGAGTTCTTCCCCTGGATCTACAGACTGTTCATCGGGCGCGACAGGGGACCAAGGGCAGCAGGATTCCTGCTCTCGTTGGACAGGGAGTTCGTCATCAAACGGATAAGGCTGGAGGCGTAAAGGTGCTGGAAGCAAGAGAAAAGGAGGATTTGAAAAGAATGGGGCGAGCAATAGCAGACATGGCAGCAGATCTCCACAAGAACGGAAACATCGAGAACGCACTGTTCATTGTTCCGGAAAGGGGAGGTGGGCCCATATTTCAGGGACTCGTAAGGGCGCTCGGGCAGATGGGGCACAAGGAAATACATACGGTGCACCTGCCGGCATCCTCAATCGTTGAAAATCGGGACAAGAACGTGCGTGAAATCGTTTCCAAGATACTAAAGAAGAACCGCGGAAAGTATAGCAAAATATACATCATAGACGAAGTTGTAAGTGGGTCCTCAGCGAACATGGTCCGTAAAGCCGTAGTAGATGCAGTGAAGGAATTGGACGAGTCGAAGGAGTGGAAGCGCTGGTATTGGCAGAAACTGCCTGTGCAGGTAATCTCGCTGGCAGCATACAACGGTGAAAAGATAGATGGAAGAATTAGAAAGTTAGCCACACAAGGCTCGTTCAGATTCTACAAGATGCACGGCAGAATACCCACAATGGACCGGGAAGATCTGTCGCCTGTACAATACCCAGACGTGAGAAGAATAGTGTACTCAAAACGACAGAAAAAAACGGCAAAAGTAGTCGGCCCGCACATCCTTTACGATCCGCAGAACAGAGAAACTTGGGAAGCGGTAAAGAAGGCGATAGAGGAAGGCGTTTTAGAGAGACTAAGCGAAATTGGAGCGAGCATAGAAAACAAACGTAAAACACACTAAAATACGGCAAGGGCCGCTACGGCTGGAAGAATAATCTAGCCCTCGCCAGGGATGCCCGAACCATGCTCTTTCTTTCTTCTTCTGCCCAGTAGTCCATCATCCGCGCGTACCAATCCGTGTCCACCGTCCAGGAGATGTTGGGATAGTGGACGTCCATGAGGATAAGGCCCTCGGGCGGCGCCGGCGGAACGGGGTTCCTCTCCTCAAGGCGGCGGGCGACTTCGCCCATATCCCACTCGCCAAGCGCCACGCGCATAAGCGCCGTGGTAATCCGGCGGACCATTTGGCGGAGGAAGCCGGGGGCGTAGATATCCATGACCGTGTATCCTGTGTTGAAGATATCGATCCGCTTCACGGTTCGCACGGGATTCTTGTCCTCCAGAATGGCGAAGGAGGAAAAGTCGTGCTTGCCCACGAAGAGTTCTGCCGCCTCGCGCATAAGCGCTTCCTGCTCAACGGTAAAACGATAGGGAAACACGTATCGATACCAGCGGAGCTTTGCGTCGCGGATCGGGTTAAAAGAATGTGGAACAGGCGCGTAGGCCCAGATCCATATACCGTCGAGGCGTGCGTTTATCTCCCCGAGCTTTGGCTCCTTCCGAATCTCCGCTGCGAAGACGTTTGCGAATGCGTTTACCCCCTTGTCCGTTCGGCTGGAGAAGAGGAAGAAATCGTCATCTCTGCGATAGCCACGCTCCGTAAGCACACGTATAATTTCCCCTTCCACTGTTCGAACATTGGGCTGGCGTGCAAGGCCGTGAAAGCCCTCCCCAATGTAACCCACTCGAAAGGCGTAGCGCATTAAGAATACCAAGGGAGCAAATCTTTATTGTGAATGGCGATCTGAACGAGCTCGTAAGAAAGATTTCTGAGAAGAGTGGTCTGAGCGAGGAAGATGTGAAAAAACGCATATCAGACAAGGTCAAGGCGTTTGCAGGCCTACTAACCGAAGTGGGTGCAGCATATGCCGTGGCGAAGGAGCTGGGTGTGGATGTGGACATAGAGCGGGAAATTAGCAAACGTGTCAAAATTTCTGAGCTGCAACCGGGGATGGAGCGCGTAACCGTAGCAGGAACGATCGTCCGTATATTTCCACCATCAACGTATGAGAAGGATGGGAAAAAGGGCAAATACTGCAGGCTGATTATCAGCGACGGAACGGGGGAGATAGGCCTTACGCTGTGGAATAGAGATGTCAAATACGTAGAAGAGGGACAGATAAAGATAGGAGATGTAGTTGAAGTAGTCAACGTCCGCGTGCGTGAGTACCAGGGCAAACCCTCATTGAGTATGAGTTTTGATAGCCGAATCGTAGTGAATCCGGAAGGAGTAGATGCGCAAGGGCAGCGACCGTTCCAAAAGATTGGAGAATTAACTGGAAACGAGAGTATCGTTCACCTACGGGCAAAGATCCTACGCGTGTTCCCCGAACAGGAGTTCCAAACCGAAAATGGGCTGCAGAAAATGATCGCAATGATCATTGGGGACGAAACAGGAACAGCAAGACTTGTAATTTGGGATTCTGACAAGGCAAAGGGCTTCAAAGAGGGAGATAGCATCGTAATTACATCTGCATACACAAAGAAGGACGAAAGGGGATTGTCAATACATCTGGGCCGTCTGGGGATGTTACAGCCGAGTAGAGAAGAGGTTTCTGCAAAGGATGGAGTGCAAAACCGGCCGACAATCACGAGAAAACGTATCGACGAGCTCAAGGATGGCGATAAATACATTGCTGTAATGGCAACGATCTCGAGGATATTTGGCGTGCGTGAAATCTTTGTATGCAAGAAATGTGGAAAGAAAGTTACAGAGGAAGACGGCAAATACATCTGTCCGAACTGCGGGGAAACAGAAGCGGCACCAAGAACCGTACTCTCGTTGGAACTGGATGACGGATACGGCAGAATCCGCAGCGTAATCTTTGGGGACCTGGCAAACAACATGATAAATGCAGTGGGGGGGCCCGACCGCCTTCCAGGTACAGAAATCTTTGCAACGGGAAACGTTCGCAAATCGAAGGTCAGCGATCGCCTCGAATTTTTCATACGGGACGCTGCAGAGGTGGATTACGACTCAGAAATATTGCAACTACTCCAAACGCTCAAAACAAGATTAGGGGAATCAGGGGAATAGCGCCACTATTCGCCCTTATTAACGCCAATTCCTGAATACTTACATGGCAGAAACAACAGATAAGAAGGACAAGCCTCAGAAGCTGGAGGATCTTCCAGGCGTTGGACCAACCACTGCGGAGAAACTCCGCGAGGCAGGATACACTACCCTCGAATCTGTCGCAGTGGCATCCCCTGCGGAGCTTATGGAAGTAGCGGGCCTGGGAGAGGGAACCGCACTGAAGGTGATTAACGCGGCTCGCGAAGCCCTGGAAATGAGTTGGATGTCTGCAAAGGAGCTCCTGGAAAAGAGGGGCATTGTCGGCCGAATAACAACAGGGTCCAAGGCGCTGGACGAACTCATCGGCGGCGGCGTGGAGACGCAGGCAATCACAGAGTTCTACGGTAAGTTCGGATCCGGAAAGACGCAGGTATGCCATCAGCTCGCCGTAAACGTACAACTTCCGTACGAGAAGGGGGGACTAAATGGGTCCGCATTATACATAGACACGGAGAATACATTCAGGCCAGAGAGAATCATGCAGATGGCGAAGGCCGTTGGACTAGACCCTGAGCAGGCGCTGGAAAACATTTATGTCGCCCGCGCATACAACTCAGACCACCAGATGGTTCTAGCGGAGAAGGCAAGAGAAATCGTCCAGGAGAAAAACATAAAGCTTGTAATCGTGGATTCGCTTACGGCACACTTCCGCGCAGAGTATGTTGGCCGCGGAGCTCTCGCCGAACGCCAGCAGAAGCTGAACAGGCACATTCACACGCTCCAGAAGCTTGCTGACACGTATAACATCGCAGTAGTGGTCACGAACCAAGTAATGGCAAAGCCAGACATGTTCTTCGGCGACCCGACGGAACCTGTGGGTGGGCACGTGATCGGCCACGCGGCAACATACCGCATATACATACGCAAGAGCAAAGGAGAGAAGCGCATTGCGAGACTCGTAGACTCCCCACACCTGCCAGAGGGAGAAGCAGTCTTCCGCGTGACTATGAATGGAATTGAAGATGAGTGAGGATCGCAGAGATCCTCTCCTCCATCCTCTTTTTTAGCATTTCTGCTATTTTCCCCGGCGTTTCAGAAACATATCTTGTCGAACGGCCGTGACCAACAACATGTACATACCCCATATCCCGCAGAGATCTCAGGGCAAGACGAACCGTTCGATCAGACAGACCCGTCAGCTCCAGAATCTCGGCAAATCGCAGGGGGCGTGCGACCCGCATAAGCGCCAAAAGAACACGTATCTCCGAATGCTTCGCACCCAGTGCCCTCAACATGTCCTGGAAGTCTGCGAGATCCATGGCACCCCCAGCAAAATGAATCGATTCTCATAAAACAGAAACTGCAGGGATGTTCGTCCATCGTCGGATACGCACCTCAACGATATTAAAACTTTGGGAATATCATCAAACCATGCCATACGAACGAATGAAGGCATTCTTCGCCGAGTGGGTGCCAAAGATAGACCGAGAACTGTATGCATTTTTGGAAAAGAAGGTGAAAGAGCAAACAGATCCATACAATAAGCGCGTGGTTGATGACATATATAGGTTCGCAAAGGCAGGAGGAAAGAGAGTCCGACCAACGTTAGTCATCGCCGGATACCTTGGAGCAAGAGAGAGCGCACCCAACGAAGTGATCAAAGCAAGTATTGCCTATGAGCTGCTTCACATATACTTACTCATCCACGATGACATCGTGGATCGCGACGAGCTAAGACGCGGTCAGCCCACAGTATGGAAGAGTATGATGGATCACTACGTACGGGGAGATCTGGAGCGGCACGACGCTGAGGCACTAGCAACAATTGGAGGGGACCTCGCAGAAACATATGCAACACTCGCACTACTGAACGCAGGACTCGAACCTGAAACCGCAGTCAATGCAGTTCGAGAGCTCCACGAGATTGCAGAACGCACAGGATATGGGCAAGTACTTGATGTATCCCTTGAAATGACTCCCATCGAGGACGTACGAGAAGAAGACGTTCTAAGGGTCCACGAGCTAAAAACTGCTAAATATACGATGGAGGGACCGCTACACATGGGTGCCCAGCTGGCAAATGCTCCAAAAGAGATATTCGACGCATACAGCAAATATGCAGTCCCAGTGGGTATTGCGTTCCAGCTGCAGGATGATATCATTGGTGTGTTTGGAGACGAGAAAAAAACAGGAAAGCCGGTAGGCTCCGACATCCGCGAGGGCAAGAGAACATTACTCATCGTTAAAGCGTACGAGAACGCAACAGATGCGCAGAAAAAACTTATAAAAGCGGTGCTGGGCAGAGAAAGTGCTACCGCCGAAGAGATTGAGGAAATCAAAGACATAATCATGGAAACTGGCTCCCTCGACTACAGCAAGAAACTCATGGAAGAGCTCATGGAAAGGGGCATTGCATCCCTGGAAACCGCCCCGATCAAAGAGGAAGTAAAGGACGTGCTGAGAGACCTGGCGGAGTACATCATAAAAAGAGATAGATAATTACCACATCACATCGAAGGGCTTCCTGCCCCCTTTCTTCTTCTTGAGAAGTTCGCGGGGGTGTGGCCCACCCTCAGCATATATGAGCAAGTATGAAAGATCACTGAGCGCGCGGGTACCGAAATCCCGTGGCCTGCCCTTTGCCGCAACAACTGCGGGGGCTTTTGCGAGAAGTGGAACGTCGCGGCGCACACGTTCAAGGGTATGCCCCGTACGAACAAGGTCGTCAAGAATAACGGGCACGTGATCCTTCTGCGGAACGCTCCCTACAAAAAACCGGCCCTGCTCTTTCTTAACAGGAATTAAATAAACACGACGGCCCAAATCCCTGATAACATCCGCAGAAACGCGGCCAAGGAAGTACCCGGAGGACATCACGGGATATATGCCAGGCGTCTTGTCTCCAGCAACATTGAGTATGCTCCGAACCACACGCATCACGGGCTCATTGATGTGGCCGAGGCGAAGAGCTTTGTACGCGTTATAACTGGGATAGTGGTTAGACAGATGTTCATGGACAATGGGTCCCAACTGCACTTCATATCTGCGGAGGATTCTGCGAACGCTGCGATCCACGGACACGAGAGAAAAGAGATTCAAGGCTTTTTAATTACCCCCATGGACAATCAAAGATGTGAAGTATTACCTCGAAACCTACGGCTGCGTGGCCAACAAAGTAGACTCGGAAATCATCATGGCAGCGCTCACGTCGAGTGGCTGGACCAGAGTGGAGAACCCTGAAGAAGCAGACGCAATTATACTCAACACCTGCGCAGTAAAGGAAAAAACAATTGCCCACATGCTTTCAAGGGTTCGTCGGCTGCCGAAAGAGAATGAACTTATAGTTACGGGCTGCCTGGCGAACGTTCTCCCCGACAAAATCCTGGAAGAACGGCCAGATGCAAAGATCGCTGGTCCCCGTGAGTGGAAGAAACTGTCAGAAATTCTCGGGATAAAACTGCCCGAAAAGAAGGCAGGGGTGCCGCAGATCCGAACAGAACCTTTCGTCGCCTCCGTTGTCATATCCGAAGGTTGTACGGGAACGTGCACATACTGTGCAACGAAGCTCGCAAGAAAGTACATAACGAGCTTCAGGCCGGGCGACATCGTAAGAAGCGTGAAAGAAGCGGTAGAAGAGAATAGAAAGGAAATACGGCTGACCTCGCAAGATACAGGGGCGTACGGCATAGATATCGGTACCAATCTCGTGGAACTCATCGGAGAGATTCTGGACAGTGTAGATGGGGATTACAGAATGCGAGTGGGCATGATGAACGTAGACCACGCAGCAAGGCTGATAGATGAAGGGTTGCTGGACGTTTTCCGAGACGAACGCGTCTACAAATTCTTCCACATCCCCGTGCAGAGCGGCAACGACCGAATACTGAGAGTCATGCAGAGGAACAACACTGTCGACGACTTCCGCGAGGTGGTTAGAAAAATAAGAAAGCAGTTCCCCCTAGCCAGCATCGCAACGGACATTATCGTCGGATTCCCCACAGAGACGTGGGATGAGTTCCTGGACTCTGCGCGCCTGATAGAGGAACTAAAGATAGACGTGCTGAACATCTCCCGCTACTCGGCAATCCCTGGAACCGTGGCCGCACGCATGAAGGGTCAGATTTCCTCCAACGAGAAGAAGCGAAGATCGAAGTATCTAACGGATGTGCACCTGCGCGTGGGCAAAGAGTGGAACGAGCAGTACGTGGGAAGAACGTTCAGAACACTCTTTGTGGAGAAAGGCAGACACGGAGCCACAATAGGACGAACTGAGCACTACAAGCCAGTTGTCGTGCAAAGGGGAGATCTCCTCGGAACATTTCAGAAAACAGAGGTCACAAAAGCACTACCGCTGTTTCTGAAGGGAACAATCCAAGAATGAAAGCCGCGGGCGGGATTTGAACCCGCGACCTGCCGCTTACGAGGCGGCCGCTCTGCCGGACTGAGCTACCGCGGCACCGAAACAAAAATTCTGTCGCAGAGCGCGCCAGATATGGGAGGCCATATTGGTTGTGAGTACGGCCGAGCGTCAGCGAGTGCCGTACCCGCGGACGCGCGGCCAGAGTAGCTGGCCATGGACCCGCCGGGATTTGAACCCGGGGCCTCCCGCGTGCAAGGCGGGCGCTCTGCCGGACTGAGCTACGGGCCCACCAATTCCCAACGCCAACCGCCCGCACGGGCAATTATGCCCAAATGTGCGTGCGGTCTTGTACCGCACCCGCGGACCGCGGGCCGCGTCGGCCCAGCTACGGGCTCACAACCGCAACAGAAGAAAAGGGAAAGGAGCGTTTAAAAGGCTTCGTCGTATTTTAAGACATCATCTATAAAGCCGTAAAGGACCCTGCGGAAAGTTCGCCCCGCCTCGAGAACAACATCGTGGCCAGAATCTGGGAAAATCACCATATCCGCATCGCGTATACGCTTCCACAAGTACTTGCCGTGAGCAGGAGGCACAACCATATCCTTCTCGCCGTGAACCACTAGCACGGGGCATTTAATGCGCGGCAAAAGGTGCCTGCCATCGTAGCGCAGAATATCCTTCCCGCTCTGGATGACCACATCGCGCTTGGCGCTACGATATACATCATAGAGCCAATCCACGTTCTCGTGCGCGATGTGATACCCGAAGCGAACGGACAGGCGCGCAAATGTTTCCATATCCATTCTCTCAAGGAAGGGAAGCGCCCACTCCACAAGATGGGTAGGAAATGATGAGAGCTTGGCAAAGGTAGATGCGAAAACTGCCCCCTTGAATGACCCCAACGCCGCAACACGCTGAGCAATAACTCCGCCCCACGAGTGCCCCACAACGAAGTCCACATGTTCATGATTGGAAAGCGCTAGGAAGTCCTTGGCAGCCTGGATGGTGGTATATGGGGGCTTCTGCTCGCTATCCCCGTGTCCACGAATATCAGGAATAATTAGACGATAGCGAGGGGGGTGATCCTTCGGGAGCAGTGGCCGCCAATATTCCTTTGACACAGCCCAACCATGGATAAGCATAAGCGTAGGAGCATCCTCCGGACCTGCCACCCAGTACGCGATCCTTGCGCCATCGTCTGCGGTGAAGAACCGCAGATCCAGTTCAACGAGGCTAGAATGGTCGAGCATGATGTAAACGTATTCAAAATTCGTATAAATCAGAGGTGGGACCGGCCGGATTCGAACCGGCGACCTCCCGCTTATCAGGCGGACGCTCTAACCAGGCTGAGCTACGGTCCCAGCCAGCAACACCAAAATGAAGAGTTGAGATTTTAAAGATTGGGGCTACCAACGGAGAATGGCCTTACCGTTCGAAAGAATGGGCTTCGCGAACGAGGTGAGCAAAGTCTTCGTTCGTCCCAAAGCGCGGATCCACACGGCAGAAGTCGGTTACATGTACCCATGGTATGCCGAGCCCGTGTAAAGGGGAGTAAGCCAGATTGCGTCAAAGCCAAAATCAGCGATGTAATCCAGTTTGGAGATGATGCCCTTGAGATTACCGCCTAGCCATCCATTAGCAGTCTTTCCAGCGAGCTGGCCGTCTCTGTGCTTATTCCCCGTGAGAAACGATCGACGAAGATCCGATAGACGCGCATCGGGAAAATATGGTATGCGGAATATAAAGATGCGGGCCCGGCGGGATTCGAACCCGCGACACTCCGGTTAAAAGCCGGATGCTCTGCCAGGCTGAGCTACGGGCCCACACGTCAAAACGTATGTGAGGAGAAGTATTAAAGAAGGTTCTTGAAAAGCTCTTCCACGCTGTAGAACTTTGCGGTCGTCTCCGGTGCAACAGATATCACATATGCCCCAGTCCCCAACTCAAATCCCGCATGCTTGTTCTTTCGCGGATAGATCTCAAGGTGGAGAGGAACCATGCCTTCGCGGGGAGATGTAAACACGGCGATATTGTATGCATCAACCACTGTGGTGACCCTCTGCAGCAGCGCCTTCAAGATCTGAGCAAGCTCCAAACGCTGCTCGTAGTTCAGGTCGTAGACATGATAAACAGGCACTCTTGGGACAATACGCACCTCATATACGTAGCGCGGATTCATAGGCACCACAACAGACCAGTACTCCCCGGAGAATACATGGATTGATGGAGATGGCGGAAAGTTACGAAGACGATACTCAACGCGCGGGGGAATGAAAGGAATTGCGGCTATCTGAGAATGAGAATGCGGAATAGACGCGCCGGCGGCAGCACCATGGTTCTTAAAGATAGAGACATATTGGATGCGCTCGTCCTGATACATCACATACTCTCGCTCGCCCCAAACCTCAATAATCTCAGCGATGTGGCCGGCGGGCAGCGAGTGAAAATGTGTGCTATGCTCATCTGTCTCAACAATTACCTCGTGGTAGCCATAAGCATCTGCATTATCAGGATGGACAAAGGGGAACATATTCGGAAAAACACGGATGTACCAAGAACCATCCGCCCTTCGTCGCTCCAAGACAGGTGGCAGAGTATCCTCTTCATTGCCAGGACAGAAGGGACAACGTTTCGCTCCGTGCTTCTTGTCGCCGGTGAGATGGGGGCGCACAGCGCGCTTCTCAGAGACGATGACAGGAAACTCCCCGTTCAGCCGTATGTAGTTGAACACGTTATAAGGAATTTGATGCAGTAATATAAATATGGCAGGCGCAAAGATTGAAGTTTTGGATTTCGGGACGCCGGACTACGAGGTGATCATTGGTCAGGGGAATTTTACCATAAAGACGATCGAGGATATCTACGACGCGGTGTACTCCTCCGTCCCAGGGGCGAAG
>JAADDH010000052.1 GCA_013154035.1 Candidatus Iainarchaeum sp.
TCCCTGGCGGCGGAGTAGAACTCGCGGAGCAGGGGCAGCGCGGTACCGAGAAGAGACGCCGTGCGGACGGGATTATCCACCTCGCTTGAAGAAACAGAGTCAACGAGCGGAATGAGCTTGCTGGCCACCCGCGGGCGCTCCTCAAGGATAACGTAAATCCCATCACGCCACGTAGGCCCGAATCGAGAAGCAATGGCCCGCACCTCGGAAAACGCGTCCCGGAGAACGTCCATAGTCAGAACGTAAAAGGAATCTAGAGGAAACGAATCTGCCTGCATCTCCCGCAGTGCATTTATGAGGAGATATAGGTGCTTAAGACGGTGGAGCACGCCAAAAGGACGGCAAGCAAGTATATAAATGTACCACATCGAAAAACCCATTTCGGCAGCAGAGAGAAAGGGTGTACCCGCCCCCGCAGACCCGCACTCACGGCTCCGGCTTACGCACCGGTGCTCCACGGGCAGGACGAGGGGACGGGCGGTCAGCCGTCGCTCACGATCATCATCGATCAGGGCAGGCTCATCATCACCCCAGTATACGAAAGCAGGCGCGATTTTTAGATGGTGTGCACAATATAGCTAAGTGCCGCGGAAAACCAAAAATCCCGAGAAGCGCGTGCTGAAGATATTCAGGGACGCAGATGTTCTCCTAGAGGTGCTAGACGCGAGATTCCCAGACCTTACGCGCCTGCCCAGCTACGAGAAGCTGGCGGAGAAGATGGGAAAACCGTTGATCTACGTTCTAACAAAGGCTGACTTAGTATCCAAAGATTGGGCAGAGGATTGGAAGCACATACTGGAGAAGAAGGGACACCCAGCAGTCTTCGTCTCCGCAAAAAAGCGGTGGGGAACTAGGATCCTGCGGAGAACAATAAAGGACGTCGCGCCCAAGTTCCCTGTGCTCGTAGGAGTCTTCGGCTACGCCAACGTAGGAAAATCGTCGCTCATAAACATACTCAAGGGGAAGACTGCGGCGCAGGCAGCACCCATTCCCGGATGGACCAAGGGGGAGCAGATTGTCAAAATATCCCGCAAGATATACCTCATTGACACGCCCGGGATTATACCCATGCGGGACCCGACGAAGCTAGTACTAATCGGGTCGTACGATCCCAACCGCATGGATGATCCTGAACTCGCCGCAACAATTCTCCTGCGCATGCTCTCAGCCGAGGGTGAGGACTTTCCAGCAACGCTGGAGGAGTACGCCCTGAAGAAGAACTTTCTGCTAAAGGGGGGTGTTCCAGACACACACAGAGCCGCGGTGGAACTGCTGACGAAGTGGCAGAAGGGTAAAATCATTCCAAGGGGCAGCGACTGGCTGAGGCGCATGGAGGAGCTCCTTGAAAAAAGCGATGGGGATTAAAAGGAGTTTATACATAATTATTAGCATGACTGACTACGAATACCCGCATGAATCTGGAAAAACGTTCACAACAGAGGAAAAGGAGCGGAGGTATAAGTACCTCGGCAAAGAAGTCCTGGACGTCGGCGCGCCCGGCCTGGACAGCATTCCCGAGTTTTATGGGATAGCCAACGCGATCTGGCGCGACTGGAAGGACAGAAAAATAGACACAAAAACTGCACTTCGTAGGCTTGCGCTCCTCAAGCTCCTGACGTATAAGGGCAAGAACAAGAAGATCCAGCACATTCCAGACCACGAACTGGAGGCCGTTCGAGCGTTCATAGACTACGTACGCGCGGTAATCAAGAGTGGGAGCGTAGAGAGGGGAGAACCAGAGGAACAACGCTCAGAGTAAAACGTTAATAAGTACGAACAACAAAATACTACCGTGGATTCCACTAAAGAGCGTATAATATCTGCCCTAAAAGCACGGTTCAGAGAGGTCAAAATATTCGGCTCGCAGGCCCGTGGAGACGCGCTGAAGCACTCAGACATAGATATAATCATAGTAGATCCCAAATTTGAAGATACTCCGTACCCAAAAAGAGTAGAACTTGCGAGAGGCGCGATTTCCAGAATTCTTGAAGAAACGCCAATAGATGTAGATATAATTCCGCTCACACCAGAAGAGTTCCAGAGGCTAAAGCGGCAAAGAACAAACATTATTGGTATTGCATACAAGAGAGGGGAAGTGATTGAGGCCTGAGACGAAGGACTGGTTGAAACTCGCTGAAAGAGATATGGCTGCAGCAGAAGTACTTTACGGAAAAGGTATATACGAGATGGCTCTGTTTCACGCGCAGCAAGCAGTAGAAAAGTGCTTAAAGGCACTCTGGATAGAAAAATTCCGCGAAGAACCACCAAAAACGCACAATATACAGTATTTAGCGAGGGAACTCGGAATAGGGGTTAGATCAGAGGTAGCAGAAGTTGCAGACGCATATTACGTCACAAGATATCCGATTCCAGGGGTTGGAACAGTAGACTACGATGAGCACACGGCAAAACGAAAAATGGACGCTGCAAGAAAAGTCTACGACGTCACCAGACGATTACTCGGAGAATAGAACCCCTTGCTACCCAAGGATCACGTCCAGCGTCGTGGTGAGTCGGCGCACATCTTCAAGCCGAATCCCGTAGTGCTTTTCTTTGTGTTCAAGGTAGTCAAGGGGGATGAAAAACCAGCCGGCGCGGGGGTACTTCCATGCAATGAAAACAGGGGTGTTGGCGCGCTTTGACCACTCCGCCATCTTCTCATACTGCTCTCGGCGGACAAAGAGTTCGCTCTTGCTCCATGCCTTACACTCAAAGGCCACGGCACGCCCATTGATAATTGCAACAACATCTGGCGAGTATGAGTTTCCTGATCCGGCCGAGCGAATAACCGCGGCTCCCCGCGCCCAGAGCAGACGCATGAGCTCGCGCTCCGCGGCAGCCCCCTTTCTGTAAGCCACAGAGTAAAATGCGTCCTCCTATTAAAAACATCGTCATCTGCCGTTGGCCCGCTCCAAGATTTAATAACATATACCCGCAAGAATAGTATTGCTGCGCCCGGGTGGCCGCCCGACAAACCATGACCGGCGGTCAACAAGGCGCAGTACACTCCCCTCATCACTCACGGTGTTCATCATGCTCACCACATCACCAGATCACATCATAGATCTTATTAGAGAGTATTCTGAAGAGGCACCAATCGTTGTAGAGGGAAAGAACGATGTAGCAGCCCTGAACGATCTGGGAATCTTCTCGGTGGTGAGCGTAAACGCCCACGGCGGACCTGTGGGTACCATTGATTTTCTGGCAGAGGGGGGAACACGAGAGATAATCATACTCACGGACTACGATCGCCGCGGAGAGGAGCTGCACAAACGACTCGCAGAGCTGGCCCTCTCCGCAGGAATCCGCGTAAACGACAATCTTAGAAAAAAGCTGCGCGAGGTAACGCACGTCCGCTACGTGGAGAACCTCGCCAGGATCATAAGGGGTGAGAAAATTGGGTAAAATATACATAGACTCTGTAAAGTACCAAATTCACGCAAATATAGAGGTTAACGGCCTCGTTGACAAGCCAGATGTCATCGGCGCAATATTCGGGCAGACAGAGGGCCTTCTAGGCGATGAATTAGAAATGCGCGAGCTCCAGAAAACCGGAAGAATTGGGAGAATAGAGGCAGAACTTGAGCACAAGAGCGGGAAGACAATGGGCAAAATTATCGTCCCCTCTGGCCTCGGAATGGTTGAAACGGCAATTGTAGCCGCTGCGCTCGAGACTGTGGACCGAGTAGGCCCATACGACGCAAAAATCTCCGTAGAAAAAATAGAGGACACGCGGGATGCCAAGAGAAAATACCTCATTACACGTGCAAAGGAGCTCCTCAGCAGAATGCTCACAGAGGAGATACCAGACACGAAGGATGTTATTGAGCGTGTCAAGAGTGAACTGCGCATCAGCGATGTCCAGCAGTACGGAAAGGAGAAACTCCCCGCAGGCCCTGCGGTGGACGAATCTGAGGAAATTATCATTGTGGAAGGCCGTGCAGACGTTCTGAACCTACTGAAACACGGGATAAAAAACGTCATTGCAATTGGCGGCAACCGCATCCCACGAACGATCATAGACCTGGCAAGGCGCAAGACAACAACGCTCTTCGTGGACGGAGACCGCGGAGGCGACCTGATCATACGCGAGATGCTGCAAAAGGCAGACATAGACTTCATAACCAAGGCTCCAGATGGAAAAGAAGTTGAAGAGCTAACGCAAAAGGAGATTCTCAAGAGCCTGCGGAGAAAGATCCCGGCAGACGAATATGCAGCACACGTGGGGCTGAAGAAAGCAGAGGCAAAGCGCAAGGCCCAGATGACCAAGGCAGAGAAGGAGGCGGCGAAGAAGGAGGAAGCGCCCCCTGCACCAAACGTGCCCCCAGAGTACTTGAAGATGTTTGATGAACTCAAGGGATCCCTCACGGCGCGCGTCCTGGATGAGAGCGGTAACATCGTAGCAGAGGTCCCCGTCAGGGAGATCTGGAAGAAGCTCAAGGAGCTGGAGGGCGCACACGCCATCATCATGGACGGCATCGTAACCCAGCGCCTGGTGGACGCGGCTGCGGCAAAGGGCGTAAAGTATTTGATCGGCGTAAAGAAAACGAAACTGGAGCGCGTACCCGAGGAGCTCACGATTTACGCGGGCTAACGGTTCGCTCCTTCACAACTATTCTTTTTCCATTTACCACCGCATCGCACAGCTTTCTGCGCGCAGAGGAAAGTAGGCGCCACACGGTAGTCTTGGAGACGCCCATCCGCTGGGCAGCAGCCTCTGTCGTAAGCCCTTGGAGATCCACGAGGCGCATGGCCTCAAGTTCTGAGAAATCAAGCACCACGAACTCAGTGGCATCGGCCGTATAGAACTCGCGGGGAGAATAATTGAAGGTAATGCGAACGGGGGATCTGGGGCGCCCCCTCCTCCCAGCCATGAAAAAATCACGCGGATGTTCTATATATGCCTGACACCCTGGTCCCCGCCGGAACGTCGGAGTACACCACGGCGCCAGGGAAGATCCACGCGCCAGCACCCACGCGCACACCGGGCATGAGGGACACGTGCACCCCTGTCTTCACACCCTCGCCGACGAATGCCCCCATCTTCCGCGAAACACCGCGAATCGGCCGATCATCAAAGCGCAGGTTTGCAGTAATTGTTCCCGCGCCGAAATTCACGTGCGGGCCCAAAACTGAGTCACCAACGTATGAAAGGTGCGAAACGTGGGCGCCGTCCATAAGCACAGACGCCTTGATCTCCACAGCGTTGCCCACACGCGCACCAGCACCGATAAAAGAGTAGGAGCGCACGTAGGCGTTGGGCCCAACCACCGCGCCAGGACCGATATACGCCGGGCCTACGACGTACGCACCATTACGCACCTCTG
>JAADDH010000002.1 GCA_013154035.1 Candidatus Iainarchaeum sp.
CTCTCCCGCGAGGAATTTGCTGTCCGCGGCTTCCGCATCTTCCTCCTCTGGACGGTAATGTACGCCATCACCTTCCTCCTCTACAACTACGTGCCCTACCCCATCGACGCCATACTCTCCTTCATCCTCACGCTCTTCGCCATCTACGCAACGGTCATTATTGCCATTGACGGTTACAGCATCGCCGGCGCGTTCAAGGCGTCCTTATCTCTCGTGCGTGACCAGTGGACCCACGTGTTAGAATTCATTGTCCTCTCTCTCCTCCTTCTCATTCCCATCTTCCTCGTAGATACCGTCGGCGGCCTCTTCGGATCCGTCCTTGCGGTGGCACTCATGACATTCCTTGCAATACCCTGGTTGACAACGCACGTCGTTTTAACATATTTGTACCGCTACCCCATCGTCGTGGCGGCTCTAAGCAAGCTGGAACGGCTTTAAGCCCAAGAAAACTTCCGCTATTTTCTTCCTATCTGCCATAAGGTTCTTCGCTGCAGTGTCAATGCCCTCGACGAAGATCAGGAACTCCCCTCGCTTGACGAAACGCTCCTTGAACGCTCTATACTTTTCTATGCCCTCCGATATCGTCTCAACGGTTCTCTCCATCGCCTGGAGGGAGGATACGGACTCGGAGATCTTGGCCGCGTCTATTCTGATGACGTCCGCTACGACCTTGGCATCCACCTTGCCGAATGAATATACTGGGATCTCGGATCTCTTCGCGCCGGGCACATCTGCCTCCGACCAGAATATGACGAAGTCCTTCAGCGCATCCACCACGTCCATTACCGTCCCGTCGTCCGCCATGTTCCTCGGTATGTTGACGGAGGGTGTATCCACGTAGTCCCTCTCTGAGAGGTATTTTGCCAGCCCGCGGAGCCATGTCTTCCTGCTGGGCGTTCGGAGTATGAACGTCCTTGCATACGGTTTGTGCGGTCTCCTCATTCCCTCTATTCTCCATACTCCGTCCAGCAGGAGTTCGACCGCGCCCTGTGGCAGCACCTCGAAGAGCACGTACTGCTCCAGGATCTTGTCCAGAACACGGTCCTCCACATCGCCCTTCTCCATCGCCTTTTCCAGATCGTATACGGGAATTCCCAGGCGCATATAGCGGGAGTACTCCTCTGTCATGCCCATTTCGATCAGTCGTGCGAGGACCAGTTCCCGAATGAGCGGCGATGTAATGATTGACGCGTCCGTTGATCGGATCTTCTCCTCCACCTCCCTTGCGATTTTTTCGGCGAGGCCCCTCGTGATTTTCGTCTCGCGGAGGAGGGACTCTACGATCCTTCTCCTGTTGAAGTGCTCACGGCGAAAATCTGTTCTCCAAACCTTTATGCGCATCTCCTTGAAGAAGCGTTCCGCAAGTTCCGGATTGATCTCCTTCAGGGCGGCGTGTATCTTCGCGTCGTCCCTGTACCCCTCGTTCTCCTTTGTCCGATCCCATACGTATGCGATCTCGATGTTCGTGGCCCCGAGTTCCCTCAACTTCTCTGCAACAGATAGGAATTTCTCCGGAACGCCCATCGTTAAGATAGAAATGCAAACCATATAAAGAGTTTGAGGTAAGAATTCTTACATGCAGGGACTGGACCCCATGGACGTCAAGATCCTCCGATTCCTCAGCGCCGACGCAAGAACGCCGTTCTCCCACATTGCGAGGAATCTGAACATTTCTGACGTCGCCGTTAAGAAGCGAGTGGAGAAGCTTGTCCAGCGCGGGATTATACGCTCATTCCGCGTTGACATCGATCTTAAGAAGATAGGCTACGAATATACCGTTTTCTTCGAGATAAAGCCCGATCCCGCCATGGCAAACAACGTTTTCCAGCGTGTTCTCGGCCTGCCCAACGTCCTCGAAGCGCATCTCCTCGTTGGCGACTATCCTATCCTCGTCAAGGCAGTAGCCACGAGCATGGACGAGGTTCGGACGTTAGCCGATACCATTGGAAGGATGGACGGCGTTTTGGATATGAAATCATCCGTCGCCCTTGAGAGTGAATCCAAACCCATAGATATATCAGACAGGATCTCCCAGAGATCCTTGGGGGCGAGAAGATGATACTCATTCTTGCCGAGAAGCCCATGGCGGGCGCACGCATTGCCTCGATCCTCTCCGGCGGCAAGGCAGTGAAGAAGACGTTCAAGAAGCACCCATACTGGGAGTTCGAGTTCAACGGTCGCCCTGCAGTCCTTGTTCCGCTGAAGGGCCACATAATCGACGTCGATTTTCCCAAGGAGTTGAACAGATGGAGCGAGGACACTCTAAGGGACCTGCTCTCCGCTCCTTTACTCTCAAGAGCCACGGAGTACAACGTCGTCCAGCTGTTGAAATCCCTTGCACCTAGCGTCGAGGAGATTATCATCGCCACGGACGCGGATCGCGAGGGAGAGGCAATCGGTCTCGAGGCAGCGGAGATCGTCCTCCGTGAGAGAAAGGTTCCTGTCCGTCGCGCATACTTCTCCGCACTCACGCCGGAGGACATAAAGAATGCCTTTGAGAACCTCCGCGAACCGGACTACAACCTTGCAGCCTCCGCCTACGCCAGGAGGGAAATCGATCTCCTCTGGGGCGCGGTTCTGACGAGGGCAATCTCCCTCTTCACAGGCAGAAGGGGGAAGAACTTCCTCTCAGTGGGCCGCGTCCAATCGCCTACCCTTGCCCTCGTCGTTGAGCGTGAAAGGGAGATAGAACGCTTCGTGCCCATACCCTACTGGGTGATCGAGGCGGTTCTCCACGACGGCGGCGTGGATTTCAAGGCCAACTACGCGGAGGGTCAGATCTGGCAGGAGCCCATGGCGCGGATGCTCTATGAAACGGCCAAGAAGGCGAAGACGGGCAAGGTCGTCCGAACCGAGAGGCGTAGCGACAAGATCCCTCGTCCCGTCCCATTCGACACCACCACGTTCTTGCGTGAGGCTAACCACCTTCTTGGCATCTCCGCCTCCGAGGCGTTGTCCATTGCGGAGTCCCTCTACATGAAGGGTCTCATATCCTATCCGCGCACGGACAACCAGACGTATCCCCCTTCCCTCAACCTGCGCAAACTCGTCTCGAATCTCACAAAGATCCCTGATTACAAGCCCTTCGCGGAGGAACTTCTCGCACAGGATGTGTTCCGCCCATCCTCCGGCAGGAAGACGGAGGACCACCCGCCCATACACCCAGTGGATGTGCCCAAGGGTAAACTCTCCGAGAAGGAGAGAAAAGTATATGATCTCATCGCCCGCCGCTTCCTCGCAACGCTCATGGCGCCGGGAACCCTGGAGCGTAGGAAGGTCCATATAAACATCAACGGCGTTCCCTTCGTCGCGGAGGCCCGGAAGATCATACAGCGCGGCTGGACTGCCGTCTACCCCACCAACATAAAGGAGGTTGAGGTTCCCGATCTGCCCGACGGCGCCCCCGTTACCGTGAAATCCGTCAAACTCGTCCAGAAGAAGACCCAGCCACCTTCCCGCTACTCCCAGGGCGAGTTGATCAAACGTATGGAGGCGCTTGGCCTTGGAACGAAGAGTACCCGCGCTGAAATCGTTGCAAAGCTCTTCGCCCGCAAGTATCTCTCTGGAAAGAAGAAAATAAAGCCCACGGAGCTTGGCCGCCGCCTTGTGGAAGTCCTCGAGCGTCACGCGCCGGATATCGTCACGCCAAACATGACCGCGCAGTTGGAGGCAGACATGGACCGCATAGCGAAGGGGGAGAAGCGAAAGGACGACGTGGTCTCTGAGTCCAAGGATCTGCTCTCCAAGGTTCTAGACGAGTTGATGCAGAACAGGGACAGAATACGCGAATCCTTCGGGGATGCCGGTGGAGCTGCGGCTTGACGTCCGGAAATCCTTCTGGGAGAACATCGCCATCTACCACGAACGTGCCAAGAAACTGAAGCGCAAGATCCGCAAACTGGAGGAACTCATTGCGAATCCACCCAAAGAGGAAGAAAAGAAAGAAGAAAAGTCCGTGGAGATTGTGAAGAAGCGAAAGCGCGATTGGTATGAGCACTTCCGCTGGTCCTTCACATCTAACGGCCGTCTGGTGATAGCGGGGCGCGATGCAAGGACCAACGAAACGATTGTTCGCAAGTATCTGGAGCAGAATGACCTCTTCTTCCACGCAGACGTCGTTGGCGCCCCATCCACCGTTCTGAAGGACGGCCAGAACGCCTCCGAGGAAGAAATCCGTGAAGCGGCAATTCTCGCTGCATCCTTCTCCCGTGCGTGGAAGGCGGGCTGGCCCAGCGTGGATGTCTTCTACGTTACCCCTGATCAGGTCTCCCTCACTCCCCCCTCCGGCGAGTACCGTCCCAAGGGCGGTGTTATGATATACGGGAAGAAGAACTGGGTGCGCGACGCACCGCTACAGTTATACGTGTCCTTCGACGAGGAAAAGAACCGCTTCTTCGTGTCCCCCTTCCAGCCGGAAGGGCCGTACGTCCTCATCGCCCCCGGTAGAACGGATAAGACGGAGATCGCCAAGAAAATCCTTTCTCTCTTTGAAAAAGATAAAATACATCTGAACGATCTCAACGCTCTTTTGCCTCCAGGTGGCTCAGAAATTCGGGAGAAAAAATTGCAGTAGATGAATTTTTATATTTCCCATCTTCGTACTATACTTTGGGGATGAGGGTAAGGCCCGGTGTCCGCCGCGCACATTGTGCGCATTATGTGCGGCCCGGGGTCCGACCTCTTAATAAAGCTTTATTATTTTCAGCTTATTTCGATCGATCAGCTTGGAGACGCCGTAATACGCGGTTTTTGCCTTATCTCGCGTGTCAATTCCTGCCAAGAATAGTAGATATTTGTTTACAGAGTATGCAATGAGATCAGCAATCTGTATTGCGGGCGAGCCCATGGAATCTGTCTGTGATACTACTATATTTTCGACGTACGGTCCAATCTGGTGGTAGAGGTACGTTTGGAGCTCCATTTTGTCAATTTTGTTCGCATGGTACCTATCCATCTCGATCTTAAGCTTGATTTGCGTTTTTGGGAGAAGAAGAACGGTATTTTGTATTGCGTTTCTAACGATGTAGTTGTAGTGCCGCTTTCTTTGGGCAGGGGATTGCCGGATTCTTCCGTATGTGTTGTTTTTCTCCACGTATACGGCCGTGGATATCAGAGGAGCTGTGGAAATTTTGTTTAAAGCGTATTCGAGGATAGGGAACGGTAAGAGATTTCCCTTTATCTCGGGAAAGTCTCTTTTCCTTTTTCCCAACTTCTGTCGA
>JAADDH010000001.1 GCA_013154035.1 Candidatus Iainarchaeum sp.
CCCCGCAAGTTCCCTGGACTTCTGGTTGCCCACACGTCCGTGTAGCCAGTCAATAAACCTTTTCACCGCCTTTTCGACGTGGAGACGGCTACCAACGTGCCAGTCCGATGTTATGGCAACGGAGAGAGGGACGTCGGCATAGTGCGGCGTGTGTTCGGATACATCTGGCCAATAGATGTCCTGAACGATGAACATTCCCTTGGGGGTGACGCGGCCGTGGAGGACGACCACGTCATCGGGCAACAAGGATTCTGCCTTGGCGGCGAGCCTCCTGTCGTTCTTAGGGATGACCACCGTCGTGTAGTCTTCGAGATCCTCTATGGTTGCTATGAGATTGCCCCTTCGGCTCTCGCGGATATCGTAAACCATGCCAAGAACGTCCACTTCCTCCCCTGCAAGGCGGGGCAGGCGGGAGATGGGCTTCAGATGGAGGTTCGGCCTCGTCCTTAGTATGTTTGAGAGGCGCTCAAAGCGGTCCCGGAAGTATCGGACGAAGTCCTCCACACTTCCCTCGCAGTAGGATTTGCCAGTAACGTCGAACTCGTCGAAGATGCGTATCCTCCCGTCGTACTCCTTTGCGAGGGGGTGGAAATTCGTCTTCTCCACAACGACTTCTTTCTTCTCTTCTTCCTTTGGCGCTTCCGGCTCCTCCGTGATCTCTTCCTCTATCTTCTCGGCTGGCTCGCGGGCGAGGATCTCTGATCGGACGAGATCCGCGTCTATTACGAAAACACCGCGGGCAACGATGGCATCGACGATTTCTCTATAATCTGCACGGGTTGTGAGGAGAGTAAGGGCTTCAGGGGTGAGTATAACCTTTTTTGAGAGCGCGTAACTAAGAATCTCGTCCCGCTGGACCGCAGCAACATCCATCTATAATAGGCTGAAGCGTTGAAGTAAAAAAGGAGCATTGTAACGGGAAAAGAATATGTGTGGATTAACCCTTGATCTTCTCGCGATAGCTCTCAAGGGCGCCCATGATCTGCCAGACCTGCGTTCTCGTGTGCATGGGCATGTTTATGTCGTTGCTCGCCTCGTCGAGCAGGTATATAGCCTCCGTGACGTTGACCACGGGATCCCCTTCCTTCTTGAGAACCAGTTCCTTCGCCTGAGCCACGGAACGGCGGATGTTCCGCGGGACGGACGTGTCGTTTATGATGTCGTCCATAATCTGCACAATTGCCTCAACCTCGGCGTCCATGCGATCACCCCAGTTTTTCAAGGACCTTTGCCTTCAGTTCATCGACCCCAGCGCCGGTCTGTGCGGAAATGACGAAATCGGCGCCGAATGCCGCCTTCACGGCATCGGGGTCCTCCAGCAGGTCCCCCTTGTTCACCACGGTTATAACGGGTGCCCGAATAAGATTCTTAACCTTAGTTAATAAATCCCTTTGCATATCCCGATCCTGGAGTGGGTCGAATAGGAAGACGATCACGTCGGCCAGATGTTTGAGCGCGGCCACCGCCTTGAGTTCAACTGGGTTCATCTGCTCAACAGGTCGATCGAGGAGGCCGGGCGTGTCTATGACCTGTATCTTCTCCCATTTATGCTCGAAGTGGCCGATGCGTATGTCCTGGGTTGTGAAGGGATAGGGAGCGATCTCCGGCTCAGATCCCGTAAATGCACGGAGGAGGGTAGACTTTCCTGCGTTGGGAAAGCCGGCGAGGACGATGGTCTTCTTCTTGGGATCCACCTTCGGGAATCTCCGGACGACGCGGTGCAGTTTTCGCAGGAAATCGAAGGTCCTCTTGTTCTTGTGCAGGACGTCCCAGACGCGGCCCAGGTACATTCTGCGTATCCTCTTGAGTTCGGAGACGTTCTTGGCACGTGTGATGCGGAAGAGCGCGTCGTCACGTATGGATGCGAGGATCTTCATGATCGCCCTTATCCTCCCCAGTTCTTCGCGGATTCTATCCATGGGCGCATACGCCTCGAGGAGGGCGCGCTGGAAGGCGTTGAGACGCCCCAGATCGGGAAACTGCTTGGGAATGGCGCGAAGTTCCTCTGCGAAGTATCTATCATACGTCTTTATGCGTATGTGCTCCAGTTTCCTCGCCTTGTCAATGGAGAAGCGTCCCGGCAGCTTGACCGTCCCCATGTATTTGTTGGTTTTCCGAATGACCGTCCCGTAGATCGTATCTACAGTTTTAACCATACTATCACCATGATGAGGATCAGTATCGAGGCGAGGAGTGCCACAAGGGCAGCACGTACACTGGTACCAAGTACTATGGGTATTGGGCCTATAAAGAGCACTGCTGCAGCTTCTACCTTCGCCTCAGAGGCAGGGACGCGCAAAATACCCATAGCAATAAAAAGCATTCCCAATACTATTAGCAACAGTCCCACTGAGAGCCAATCCATTGTCATCACCGGGTGTTACCATGAATCTGGCGGGCGTTTATAGGAAGTACGGCACGAAAATATTGATAATACCCATTATCACGTTCGTTGTCTTCGCGTACCTCGCGCTCATACACCCTGGCATCTCATACGGTATCGACTTCCGTGGCGGTGTCATGGTCTCCTTCTCTTCGTCTCAACCAATTCCAGCGGACAGAATCGCAGAGCGCATACGAACGGAGCTCGGCGTGTCCGATGTGAGTGTAACGCCCACGGAGATCCCAGGAACGGGCAAGTACGGCGGGTTTGTGGAAGTGGTCTATCCAGAGGGGATATCCGCCGATAAGAACGCCCAAGATTCAACGGAGAAGTTCAAGGAGCAGATCGTTCAGATCATAAAGCAGGAAGTCCCCGACGCGTCCGACATGGTGATCCGCGACGTGGCGCCAACCCTCGGGGCAACGTTCTGGGCGCTCGCGATGAACATGCTCCTCTGGGCAGTTGTCCTCCTTAAAATGGTTGTGCTCTTTGCATTCCGCCGTAAACTGCCCCTCGCAAAGGTATTCGGCATCGTTTTCCTCGACCTCCTCATAGCCGCGGTTGTCGGCCTCGCCATGCGCCAGCCGGCGGTGGCACTTGCGCTCATACTCGCAGACACCCTTCTACTCATGTGGGTATCTGCCGACGCCACGCCCACTGTGATCATGCTCGGATCGGCAGTCTTCGACGCACTGGGCATGTTAGCGCTCATGGCACTCTTCCGCGTGCCGCTCACGCTCCAGACCATGACGATCCTCCTCATGATGGTGGGTTACTCCATCGACACGGACATCGTGCTCTCCACCCACCTGCTTAAGCGCGGAAAAGAGGAGGGGGACGAGTACGAGCGTGCTGGACGCGCTGCGGACACGGGTCTGCACATGAGCGGAACGACCCTCGTATCAATGCTCTTTATCCTAGGTGTGGGATACCTGACGAGGAACCCCGACGTTATACGCGTCGGTGCAGTCATGATCTTCGGTGTTCTCTCAGATATGATCATAACGTGGCTCTTCAACGCCCCTGTAATGATCGCGTGGGTGAGAAAGCATGCATCCTCTACTTAAGAACTGGAAGGTAAGGCTGCTTATAGGCGCCCTCATACTCTCTGCAGCAATCATAGCGGTTAAAGGAATCCAACTCGGCGTGGATTTCAGCGGTGGAACGATCCTCATATTCCGCTTTGACAGACCGCTCACCCCTGACGAAATGCAGCAGGCCGTGCAGATCATCTCCCAGCGTGTGAACTGGACAGGCCTCGCAAGCGTCAACGTTCGTGGCTGGGGTGACCAGTACGTTTTCGTGGAACTTTCGACCTCAGACCCCCAAGAGATTGAATACATGAAGGAGTCCATTCTTCGCCAGGGTAAGTTCGAGACCGTGGTAGACGGAAACGTTGTCCTGACGGGTGACGAGATTGTAGCGGTAAAACCCGCAACGTACACCCCCTTACCCAACGGCGTAAAGTGGCAGCTGCCCTTCGTTCTATCCCCAGAGGGCGTGAAACACTTTTACACGGGCGTAAGAGGCAAGTGCGATCCCACGGGCAAGTGCGCATACACCTTCATGTACATCGACCGTCCAGTGGGAGCGGTTCTCCTCATTCCCCCCAGGGTTGCAGAGGAGGAGAACATGCTTGCCCCCGTGCCCATGCTCGATGCCCCCGATAGGGAGATACCCCTCAAGGAGTTCATAGTAAACGCGGGGGTCCATGCGTTCGTCACGGACGAGAACTTTGAGGTAACCGAAATCCTCGAATACAACGCGCCCCTCGTCATCCTTCATCCAGAGGACAACCGATTCGTCCCCTTCCTCCAGGAGCACAACATACCTTATCGCATCGTCCCGCCCGAACAGGGGATGTCATGGATCTGGAGGGCAACCAACCTCCGATCAGTGGTGCGCCTCACGCCCAGTGTAACCAACACAGATCCCGAACATGCACCCAATACCCTTGTGATCACGGGATGGGCCAAGAACCGCAAGGAGGCGGAGCAGCGCGTGGAAGAACTCTCAATCATACTCCGATCCGGTGCCCTACCCGCGGGAATTCGCCTCGAATCGGAACAGAGTGTACCATCAACCTACGGCCGCTACGCATTCTGGACGTTCCTCGCGGCGATGTTTGCATCAATGATCGCGGTATCCCTGTACATTGCATGGCGCTACCGTGTCTGGAAGATCTCTGCACCCATTATCCTGACGATATTCTCGGAGATTCTCCTAATCTTCGGTTTCGCCGCGCTTATCAACTGGAAGATCGACGTATCCTCAATGATTGGAATGATAGCAGCAACGGGTACCGGCGTAGATGATCAGATCGTTATCACGGATGAGGTTCTGCGCGGTAGAAGGGGCGAAGAAAGCAAGAAGGAGCGCGGTATCCTTAAGAGGATACGAGACGCATTCTTCATTGTCTTCGCGACGGCGGGCGCGCTGGGCTTCGTTATGGTACCAGTGTTCTTCTCCAACATACCTGCGCTCACAGGGTTCGCCCTAACGACAATCGTAGGAATCCTCGTGGGCATAACCATAACCCGCCCGGCCTTCGCGGAGATCATCCGCTACGTGGTGGGCAAGAGGGAGTGATCCTTCTCCCCACCAAACCCTTTTACATCAGAAATTCCAAATTCTAAGCAGTGAAAGTTCTGATCTACCGGAGAGCACGCAAAGACCTCCAGGATATCCCAAAGCACGACAAGAGAAAGATTAGAGACGCCATCATGAAACTTGCGGAGTTTCCGAACTGTCATGGG
>JAADDH010000058.1 GCA_013154035.1 Candidatus Iainarchaeum sp.
AATCTCCGTCGTGATTTCCCTTTGCTATGATGAGCTCTCCCTGTGATGAAATGATCTCAGCAATTGTTCTCACTTCCTCCGCTTCTCGCAGGGTGAAGTCCGGGATGTTGTGCTTCAGGTCCCCCACCACAACGATGCGTTTTGGGTTTGTTGCGTCCAGTATTTGCTCTACGTTTTCTCGCACCCTTCTGGACAGTCCAGAAACTCGCACTCCTGCTCTCCAGTACTCCCTCTCGATGCCCACGTGCAGGTCTGCAATGAATAACGTTTTTCCAGCCATCGCTGCGGGAGCGCCCATTACGGGCATTACGGGAAACGCACCTTCCACAGATTTATAATCTGGGGCACCCTCTTTAATCTGTGCTTGACGATCTTGAATCCCTTGCGTCGCGCATTCTCGCCTGTGAGCAGGAGAGGCGGCTGTCTTCTGCTCAGATTCGTCAGCGCCACGAGGATTTCTTCCATCCCATTGATCCGAAGCCGGCGAACGGCTACTTTGGTGCGGTGGATGGCGGCCTCCTGTCTGAAGAGTATCAGGGTTTTGAACTTGTTCTCGTCCGTGCCGTAGGCGTCCGCTATGAGTATAACGATGGCGCACTCGTTTCTGTCTCCTACTTTCCCTCTGCTCTTCCCGATCCCAAGCTCTTCCAGTATGATATTCCTGTGGAGGAGGAGAACATCGGTCCCCTACGTTCCCTGACCCGTCTGTTGGTCGAGATCGGCACCGCCCTGGATTTTGTCCGAAACGTGGATCTAGACTACCTCTTCTTGGATGGATCCATCCTTCCCCAGCTCGTTGATAAGCCAAGGGGTGGGGGTTCTGAACTCAAGCAGCTGTATAAGGACGTTATACGCACGTATCGCTCCCTATATAAGGAGTGCAGTGAACGGGGCACCGTGCTTGCCGGCGTGGTGAAGGATTCCAAGGGTGACCGTGTGGCCACATATTTGAACGAAGGGCGGATGCGCGACCCCGTTTGGCTGAAATACGCCATGAATCTCGGAGAGATGACCGAGCCAATCCCCTATGCTGACAATCCCTCTGATCAGGCGACGCTCAAGGATATCGGCGAGGATCTTGCCAGCCGTGTATGGATTTTCTACCTGAAGGCTTCGGATTATGATCTTCCCTTCCGCGTGGAGTTCTATGCAGACTCCCCCGATCTTGGAGAGGAGCTTGCATCCATTCTCCTTCCCCTCTCCTCTGCTAACCGCATGTTCACGATTCCCCCATTCCTTCTTGAGGCGGATATACGCGCACGCCTTGCCCAGAAGTCCATGGCATACATTCGCGAGTTCCTTGAGAAGCGCCTGGGCATTGAGTACAACCTGTTCAGAATGAGGGGTGCAAACAAGCCGTTTTAGGTGATATCATGAAGGTAGGTGTAGTCATATCAACGGAGGATGGTCCTTCGCCGACCCGAGTAGATTTTGTGGTTACAGAGGGCGTCGTGCATCAGGGCCAGTATGTAGAGATTGATTCGCCACAGGGGAGAATGCTAGCACTTGTGGAGGATGTTATTAAGACGAACCGCTATTTTGGCCAGCCGGAAATAGTAAGGGAATACGAGCTCCGTTCTTCCCTCTCCCAAAACTTCCCAGTTAAGGAGTGGGAGTTCCTCGTGGGTGTTGCCCGTCCCATGATTGTGTGGAACGATGCGGGGACGGAGCGCCCGACACTGCCTCCCTCTCCCGGCGCGGAGGTAAGGGTTCCCCATCCCGAGGACCTTAAACGCTTCTTGGGGTTTAACGAGGACGGGCTGCACATCGGTTCCCTTCAGTTCCACGACGTGCTCGTTTCCCTGGATATCAATCGCCTTATACAGAAGCACTTTGCTATCCTCGCTATGTCCGGCGCGGGAAAGTCATACACTACGTCTGTCATACTTGAAGAGATCCTGGACCGCCGTCCCGAGCAGGGGAGGATTGGAGTTGTGGTATTTGACGTTCACGGCGAGTATGTGGGCTTCGGTGATCCTGTATCAGATGGCGAGCACGTGGACTACTCTGACAGGACAACGGTGCTCCGCGTTTCCGACCTGCGCATCCCTGTTCCTTCCCTTTCAGCCAACGACTTTACGTATTTTATTCCTGATCTTTCCCCCGCACAGAGGAGGGAGCTGGATCGGATCATATCTGCCATGAAGTCTGACATGGAGCACGGCTCTGGCCCCTACGATCTTGCGGACCTCATTGACCGTATAGCCGCCGATGAGGTTATGAAGGATAGCACGCGTGGAGCGCTTATCTCCTGGCTGAGAAGTTTGGAGAAGACGGGACTCTTTGACGCCATTGAACGTCCTGCGGTGGATCGCATTGTCCGTCCGGGGGAGATGGTGGTTTTTGACCTCTCATCTACCCTTGACGCAAAGGTCCGCCAGATGGTCGTGGCTTACTTCTCCAAGCGCCTCTTTGACCTGCGGCGAGAGGGCAGGATCCCTCCAACGCTCATGGTTATTGAGGAAGCCCATAACTTTATTCCGTCCGATATCCAGCGCACTGACGCCCTTGCGAGGGGAACGTTGGAGACAATTGCACGAGAGGGGAGAAAATTCGGGCTGGGCCTCTGTCTCATCTCTCAGCGTCCCGTGAAGCTCTCCTCCACGGCGCTTTCCCAGTGTAATACGCATATAATCCTCCGCATCACCAACCCCTACGACTTGAACCACGTTGCGGAATCCTCTGAGGGTATTGACTCGCGCTCCGCCAAGATGATAACGAACCTTCGCCCTGGGGAGGCGATCATCGTCGGTGCGGCGGTGAACTTCCCCGTTTTCGTACGAGTGCGCCGCAGGAAGTCCCAGGAGAGCAAGTATGAGAAGAGTCTGGTGGAGATGGCCCGCGAGTTTGAGGAGAAGATGCAGAAGGTGGAGGAGGATCTCGCCCTTCTCTAATCCTCCGCCACTATCAGCGTGCTCGTGCGGTCAATATCAAACCTCTGGCGGATGTCGTCCAGGACGAGGTGCGTTAGCTCCCTCATATCCTCTGCAACCACGTGCAGTATAATGTCGTATTCGCCGTAGACAATTTTCGCTTCCTTTACGAGCGGAATGCTCTCCAAATACTGCTGGAGCTCCTTTTCTCTCCCGTGGGTGCGTATCAACACGTATGCTTCCATGCTTGTACACTACATCGTTGTTCTTATTAGGGGATCAGGGGAAATCAGGTCTTTCCCCTGTATTTATAAATAAGCCGTCTGTTCTTCCCCCGTGCGGATCCTTTCAGTGGATTACGAGGATGGACGCGTTTACATCCAAACGGACAACGATGTTCTTGAGAGAGAATACACTCCGGCAATCATTCTTCCCCGTTTCGCCCGTGATTTCCTTTCCCTGGACGGACTTTCGGTTACCGACCATCCCCATGGGCTGGAGATCCGAGGCCCATTGCACGCGCTCATAGACGTGCAGAAGCAAGTATCTGCGCTCACGCCAGCCTATCTCTTCATCCCTCCCGAGCGTCAGTTCCTGCTTGACTCCGGGCTCAGTATTGGGACGGAGATCGTTGATGGTATGCCTTCCCTCTCCCCTCCGAGCGTAGATGCCCCTGCATCTGCCCGCGCCTATCTTCTCCGCACCCCCCGCGGGCTGGCTCCCCGCATCTTTGTGGAGAACGTGCTGTTCAAACACCGTATTGCCGCAGACACCGCTCTTATTGATCGGACATTTCTGTCTCCCGACGCGCTCCGCGTGCTCCTTGAGTTGAACCTCAGCCCGGAGGTTATCGGTACCGGCGATGTACTTCTCCCCGCCACCCGCGTCCGCATTAGTCTTCCGATGCCAGTCTCTTTGAAGTCCACCGATCCCATTTTTGCCCACCGCAGGGGTGGAGATCCCCTTTCCTATTCCTCCGGCGACGTTGCTCCCCTATCCGATGCTTTACTTCTGAGTGAGTCCTACGACGTGGTCTATCCTGTAACCATCAGTCTCACCACACGAGCGGTGATTCCCTCGGCGGTCCATTCCCTGTTGCGCATGTTCCACCGGTTGTTTGCATCTGTTCTTCCGCATTCTGGAGATATCGTAGATATTGCATCACACACGCATTCCACGGATGTTGTATCTGCATATTCATACATGCAGGCCATTGCGGATATCCTCCTCCCTCTTGCTTCCTACTTGGCGTCCTCCAACGCACTCACACCCCTTGGCAGGGAGTCCTTCGTTTCTGGCTGGCAGCTGCGGCAGCGAGAGCCAAAGGTTTATAGCGGTTTGTATGGTATGAATCATACATGCTTACCCGCTTTGAGCGAGCTAGAGTACTTTCTGCTCGCGCTCTCCAGCTTGCCTTTGGAGCTCCCCCACTGGTGGAAGCGCCAGAGGGCGTGAAGGATCCCTACGAGTTGGCCCTCATTGAGCTGGAGCAAGGTGTTTTGCCCTTCGTGGTCCTCCGTGAGCTTGCGGATGGCCGAATTGAGCGTGTAGAGGTGTGATTCATGGGAAAGGCAGTATCTAAGAGGCTTCGCCGCGTGGTTGACGAGCTCGTTGAAAAGTATCCTGATCTCTTCAAGGCAGACTTCGAGTACAACAAGCGCGTTCTGGACGAGTTGGGCATCCGTCCGTCCAAGCACGTGCGCAACATCATCGCCGGCCGCATCACCCGCGTGATGAAGCGCCAGAGCGCGTGACATTTCTTTTCTCGTCGTATGTCCTCTTCTATTTTTGTCGTATTATATACTGTTTTGCGGTAATGCCCGTGCTATTTTTGGCGTTAAATTTTTGCAATTTTTCGGCAATCAACGGACCTGGCTTTCCCAAGGGTTTAACTTCAATCCCCCTTTCTTTCCCGTTTTCCGCTCCAAAAGGCAAACTATTTAAACTGCAAATCACTCTTACATTCCGAGGGGTTCAGCCCCTATAATAGATTGGGCAAAATATGAGGTGAAGACACATGAAGAGTTTGAATGTAAAGAAGCTGGCGGCTCTCGCTGTCGGTGCCACTATGGTTTTGGGTACCGCTGCGGCCGCGGTAGCGAACAACCTGCCCACAGACCGCTCTTGGTACCTTGACTCCAAGATCGTCGTGGGTAGCAACGCAGCAGCCAGCGACGTCGTATCCGCTGCGGAGATTTCTGCAGCCATCGCACAGCTCGCCTACAAGAAGGCAGAGATTCAGG
>JAADDH010000057.1 GCA_013154035.1 Candidatus Iainarchaeum sp.
TACGACCAGCATGACGCGCTCGTTGACTACCAGCGCGTGGTGCTACACGCTGGAGGTGTGGTGTGATGCAAGCGAAAAATAGGCGCGAGTCCTATACCGATTGCCCCAAGTGCGGCGGGTATGGAGAGCGGGTTTACACGGGAGGGTGTACCACTTGCGACACGCCACCGGAGTTTGTGGAGCCGTGCAGTTTTTGCAACGGCACAGGCGTGGTTCCAACTTGTGTAGCTGAAGAGTATTACGAAGAGAAGCGGTGGAAGTAGAACTTCGCGACTACCAGGAGAGGATGATTGAGGAGGCGCGGCGTCTTGTCGCACAAGGCAAACGCCGCCTCCTTTTCTTTCTTCCCACCGGCGCTGGAAAGACGATTCAAGCTATCGCGATGATGAAGAGCGCCTGGGAGAAAGGGTACAGATCGGTAATCTTCGCGCACCGCAGGGAGTTAGTCGAGCAGACTGCACGCAGGTTTATGAAGTACGGCGTTAATGTTTCCATCATCATGGCGGGACACGACTTCGACCCGAGCGCGAAGCTGGTGGTCGCCTCGTTTCAAACATGGGAGAGCCGCCGCGACTGGCTGGACAAAGAGTACCAGCTTGTATTCTTTGACGAGGCACATATCGGGGTTGCTCGGCAAAAGCGCATCGTGGATGACATTCTCTCCTACGGCATCAATCCCGTTTTTATTGGGCTGACAGCAACCCCAATGACGAACCAGGGTCCTGGGCTAGGCTCGGTCTACGAGGAGCTTGTCCACGGGCCAAGCATTGTCGAGCTTCAAGAGCGCGGGTATCTGGTGCCTGCTGAGTACTACATGATGCAACCGATTGACTTCGACCCGCGCCTTCACATCCCAATCAAGGGTGATGAGTACGACGCCAAAGAGGTCTTCAAGTGGTTCCGCGACAAAGCGATCATTGGAGATGTAATCCAGAACTGGAAAGACAACTTCTTCGGTAGACCGACGATCGTATTTGCGCGGTCGGTAGAACAGAGCATCTTCATCGCCGAGCAGTTTGGCAACGAGGGTATCCCAGCCGCCCACATTGACTACCGCACGCCGGACAAGGTTCGCCGGCGCATTCTCGAGGACTTCAGGGCCGGGAACATCAGCATATTGTCAAGCGTTGACATTTTCTCAGAGGGATTCGACATGCCGGACATTGAGGTTGCAATCATCGCAACCCCCATCAACTCGCTTCCAAAGTACATCCAGCGCGTTGGAAGGGTGCTCAGACCAGCCCCCGATAAGGAGAAGGCGATCGTGGTAGACCATGGCGGCGTTCTACAACAGCACGGGCGCGTGGAGGACTATATTGAGTGGACCCTCGAGCCCGCTCGCCCCAACCGCGCCATCCCCGCTCACGCCGTGAAGAAGATCAACCGCGAGCGCGAGCGCCGTTGCCCAATCTGCGGGACCACCTTCAGAGCTGGGCTGAAGGAGTGCCCCAAGTGCGGCTACGACTTCCACCGCCTGCCACCGGGTTATGCACCGCCGATCATCCCGGCGACCATGGTGGAGTACGAACGCGCCATCGAGCTCGAGCGCAAGGGTATCAGAAAGCGCTGCACGCCGTGGGCCAACGCGCCGGCGGACAAATACCAGGCGTGGCTTGAGCTTTTGAAGGCCGCAAAAGCCAATGGCTGGAAACTCGGCTTCGCCCGCATCCTCTACTACTCCATGTACTGCGAGTGCCCGAAATACAGGTACAAAAATGTGTACGGCGATCCGCCGTACTGGACAACGCAGGTTCTGCGCCGCTACTGGACGCTTCAGAAATACGGACATTTTAAGGACGCGGCTAGGTGCATAGGTCAACTGGTTGACAAAAGAATGCGCATGCCATAGAATGAAAAGGGGGTGAAGCGTGGACCTGCCTGTCAAAGAGAGAGTTCAAGAAGCCAAGGTGATTGTTAAAGAGCGCGAGAAGAATGCCGACCTGCTTCTTCTGGAGCTGGTGCAGAAGTACAAGGACATTGAGCGTGCCACCCTCGATGTGGCACGGATCATTTACGAGCTTCACGGCCTCGGCATCACCGACCAGGCGATTAGCGACCGCCTTTTGCAGAGCGGCGTGAGCCTGAGCCGGTCAACCGTTACCACCTACCGCAACCTGTGGCAATACTATGTTGCCCAGCTTGGCCTACTTGAGAAGATTCAGGGTATTCCTCTTCCGGTCCTCATGACACTTCGCACCTACGCCATGCGAGCAAAGCTTGGCCGCGACCAGGTGGAAGAGCTACTAGACCAGGTGCGCGGCATGACCACCGAGCAGGCTACTGCCTTTATCCGCGAGCACTTTGGCGACGAGAAGCGGGAATCCGAGTTTGCCACCATCAAGGTCGAGCGCCCCATCTACGAGATGCTTGACCGGGTACGTAGTAAGCTGAACGCGATCTCGCTCGCCACCGGTGGCCCCGAGGTTTCACCGACCCAGGTGCTGGAGTTTGCCTTGAAGCTCCTTGAGGATGCGGATATCGAGGAGCTTAAGGAGGTTTGGTTAAAGGAGCATGGAGAGTGGGAAGATGGTTAGTGAGAAGGGGTTAAAGCAGGCACTTGAGAGGTACGCAGAGGCGGCCAAGGAGTACGCCAAGGCCCGGATGAAGCGCATCAAGTTTGAGGAAGCGCTCGAGCTCGACTTCTACTACCAGTACCTGGAAGAGCGCAACCGGGTGGACGAGAACGGCAAGAAGCCTAGCGAGTCTGAGGCCAAGGCGCGGGCGAAGGTCTTGCTCGAAAACCGGTACAAGGAGCTGGCAAAGCTCAAGGCTGAAGAAGTCATGGCAGAGGCCGTGCTCGACATTCGCAAGCGCCAGCTCTCCGTGTACCAGGACATCTTTAG
Source organism: Candidatus Iainarchaeum sp. (assembly GCA_013154035.1). GTDB lineage: Archaea > Iainarchaeota > Iainarchaeia > JAADDC01 > JAADDC01 > SZUA-1452. The sequence goes on from JAADDH010000057.1 coordinate 2,844, forward strand.
GAAGATGGATGCGGAGTGAGGTGGTGCACATGCTGATCACCGGTAGGACTCTACGATCTATTGCCGAGTCGCTATCGGAAGATAAGCTTCATGTCGGAACTTCCAGCATTGATGTGCGGCTTGGCAATAAGTTTTACATCGGCGATTCGCAATCGTCAGAGATCATCATTGCGGAGGATGGCGTGGTTGAGTACCGGGGATTCGAGTATGTTGAGAAGGAGCATGGAGAAGTCTTCACATTCGAACCAGGTAAGCTCTACATTGCCGAGTCCAAGGAGTACATCAGGATTCCTGGCAACATGGGAGCTTTTCTCGCCCTCAGGTCCTCTGCTGGCCGCCGCGGCCTAGACCATCTTCACGCAGGCTGGCTTGAGCCCGGCTGGGAAGGCTACATCACCTTTGAGCTGAACGCTATCGTGCGCACTCAGTTCAGGATCGGCGAGCGCATTGCCCAGCTCGTCTTCATCCGCGCCGATGAGTGGACTCAGTACGCCGGCCAGTACCAGAAGCAGACTGGCCCCGTGCTTGCGGGTGTTAGGGCGGCGTGATGACGGAGTGCCTTCGCCGCTACTACGAGCGCTTGAAGATGGAGCCGTGCCTCGTGTGCGGCAAGTACGGCGTTGACATTGCCCACTTACGCCCGGTTTCACTAAAGGCACGCGACTGGAGTGTGCGCTCCCACAAGGACTCCCGTGCGTACACGGCGATTCCCTTATGCAAGACGCACCACGATCATGTCCACCATGCCGGTGAGAAGTGGTTGGATGAAGTTCTACCAGGCGGTAGGGCGTTTGCCTACGCATGGGCACTTAGGGTGTTAGGGGAGGTGTGTGATGAAGGATAGTGGATCTATTGAGCCTGTAGAGAACTACGCCACCGGCGATGCGCCGGTGCAGGTTGAAGTTGAGCACGATGACGAACAGCGCTATCTGAAGATTCTCATTCCATACCCTGATCATGTACCACCACGCGATCGCGACCTATTTATGCGAGCGGCGTCCAAGCTTGCTGAGAACTTTGCCCTGTTTATGCGCAAACAGCTAGACTACGGACCAAGGAATATCGCAGATTTCGGTGAGCTTGGCGTCCTGATTCGTGTGAATGATAAAGTACAACGTCTGCGCAACCTATTGTTCGGCAACAAAAACCCACAAAACGAGTCTATCTACGACTCGTGGCGCGATATTGCGAACTACGGGCTGATCGGCCAGCTTGTGCACGAAGAGATTTGGCCAGGAGTGGATGATGAATAGAAAAGTGTACGACGGCGTACCAAAGCGCATCAAGGTCAAGCGGTTGACACCAGAGCAGATTCGTGCCAAGTTCACGGACAAGGAATGGGGCGAGATGCTGGAACTGATGCGCGAGAGCCTTGCTATCGGCGCTGGCAATCCGGTTCTCGCTTATGAACTTCAGCGCAAGATAGTCAAGCTCTACGCTGAACCAAAGCTCGGTATGCGGGCGGCGGATGTGCTCGGCGTGTTAAAGAAGGAGGTGGATGGTGGGTAATGCATTCTGGATCGTGCTGGGCTTTCTCACCACAGTATTCTGGGGATTTTCGATTGGGGTAATGGCATCGCTCATTGCCTGGTTGCTTGGAAAACGCCGTGTATACAGCAAGACCGGTAGGAGATACTTGGTGAGGTGGGCGGAGCGCGAGATCGCAACGGACGCGATTTTGCTCACGCTCATTGCGTTAGGTGCAACATTCAGCATCTGGTGGTACAGCACGGCTTATGGCGCTGACCCCCTCTGTCTTCTAGTCGCCTTGAGTGTTGGTATGGTGGCCGGCGCGGGCGGCTACACTTCGAACTTATCTGGTAGATAAACGTACGTGTGGATGGTGGGTGATGCGCTGGACGAAAATGGTTTAATTGCGAAGGTTCTAGTGCTTGATGCAAATACTAGCGATGACGCCACTACTGACAATAGGTGTCTTTGCTATTGGCGGTATTGGATTTGCCATCGGAATAGTGTTTTGGCTAATTGTATTAAATGGTTGGGATTGTGTGTTTTATCTAAGCAATGGCGACCGAGAGATGGCAAAGTTGCTTTGTATTGACATAATAGCGTACACACTATTTGCTATACATTTGGTGTTCTGTTTTAGTATTTATGTTGCGCTATGGATTGACATCTTTGACGTTAGTCTAGCAATGGCGTTTCTTATTCTTGTATCTGGCGCAACACTAGGTGCTATTTACACGCACCGGAATAGGTGGTGATGGCTATGGGTAAGAAGAGC
>JAADDH010000018.1 GCA_013154035.1 Candidatus Iainarchaeum sp.
GACGATGAACTAGCAGAAATAATAGAGGATGTTGGAGTCTTTGCGCGGGTTTCCCCGGAGCACAAGCCCAGAATCGTAGAGGCTCTGCAGAAACGGGGGCACATCGTCGCGATGACGGGCGATGGAGTGAACGACGCGGTTGCGCTGAAGAAGGCAGACATCGGCATTGCAATGGGTTCGGGAACGGAGGTTGCGAAAGAGGCTGCGGACATGATCCTCCTGGACGATTCGTTTGCCACAATCGTCGCCGCAATCAGGGAGGGACGTCGCATATTCAACAACATCAAATCGTTCGTGATTTATCTCCTATCCGCAAATATGGGCGAGGTATTCGCCATATTTAGTGGATCTCTGCTTGGATACATCATACTCCGCCCCGCGCAGATCCTGTGGATGAACCTTCTGACCGACGGGCCCCCCGCACTGGCCATCTCTGCAGATCCCGCGCCAGAGGATATTATGAAGCGGCCGCCGAGGAAACGCAACGAACACATACTGAGCAGGAGGGACATATGGGTACGAATTGTAGGGTTTGGCGCGATCCTGGGTACGGGCATACTCGCAATGTATCTGCTCAACGCACACGACATTGCGCTGGCGCAGGGGGTAGCACTCACTGGCTTCGTGGTGCTTGAGCTCGTGCGTCTAGACGTGATCCGCGACGTGCCTCTGTGGAAGAACAAGTACCTGCTGGCAACGGTCGCGGCTGTGCTGGCACTCCAGCTGGCGGTGGTGTATACCCCTCTGGCATCTATGCTGGGCGTCGCGCCGCTCAGCATCAGTGACTGGGCAGAAATCGCGGTGGTGGCAGGTGCGATTTACGCGGCGGCAAGGGTTTTGAAGATCTAACACCATATTGATACATGCGCGGAACATCGCCTTGGCTCATTGCCCTCGTCGTCATATTCATAGGGTTTGCGGTGTTTATGACGCTTGTCACCTACGGAATACTTGAAAAGCGAGCGGGACAGGCTGCCGCACAGCAATGCGTGCTCCTGTGCAACGCGGCAAAAAAGGCGGGCGTGTCCATGCAAAATGGGCCCTGCCTCTCCGATCTTTACTCCCCCGAGTGGAATATTCCCGACTGGGTATGTGATGTGGCGCACAACCCCCGACAGCCAGTAGACAACATACCCCAGAACCAGTGCAAGCCATTCCTAGAAGGGAAAGCGCACCACTTCGTAGAGGTTGACGAGAACTGCCACGTTATACGGATTGTTTAAACACAGTGTCCGTAAATATCCACAGTATCCGGCGAAACAACCTTGATACAGTTCTTGTCGGTATCTACGGGCGCGGGAATTGTCAAAACACACACGTCACCCGCATCCAGATAGCCATCATTACCAGAATCACGGACAAAAACAAAGGAAGACGGGCGATACGGCTTCCCATCAACAAAAACAACGAGATCGTTCACGTCAGTCGTCCCGAGGATGCCTTTTACAACAACATTCGTATCTGTCGCATTACCATAGACGCTTAGTATCTGGAACGCGGTAGATACGGATCGAGCAGCGTTGGTAGACACGACATTGGCCTTAGATGTTGCGGACTGAAACTGGGCGGAGAGTGCAAACACGGTGAGCGATGCCACGACCACCGCGCCGATGAAGAGTATGAGGGCCTCTGTGCTGTTCAAGGAACCACCACCTGGCCTTCAACGGACGTGCCATACTGAGAAACAGCCTTCACGGTGTATGCACCGGACGTCGCGGGGTACGGGAAGTTTATCTCCAACACTTCGCCGGGCACGAGGGTGTAATCGCCGTTCTGATCAATGCAGATCACGTTGCCTTCATTGCAAACCCCAACCATCTTCGTATCCACGAAAACGTCAAACTGATTCACGTCAAGGTTCGTCTTGCCGATGTTCTTGATGTAGAACCACATGTAGTTACCGTCGCCGGAGCCAGTGATGAACTCAAGCACGGTCAGCGTCTTAAGCGTCTGAACCTCCGTCTTCTGATTCATAGCATTGTGAATCTCCTTCAGCATGACGGTCATGGCGGAAACTGCGAGGGAAACGGCGAGAACTGCACCGATAAAGAGTATGAGCGTGCTCATGGTGTTAGTGAATCCGCGCACCATTACATTACGCACCCCCTGTTTTTATCACGTGACGTTTAGGATCCACGGGTTGTCTGCGTTGTACTCCTCGCCCGTAGTGGCGTCGTGAGTATAGTCGCTGAGCTCCGAAGTCGTTTCAGCCCACCCATAGTAATAATATGTGCCGGAGGACAGGGCGGGGGTGTTATACTCCAAGTACGTGTTACCGTCCAGGGCGTATGTAGCTGCGTGAGCGTTCCACCAGATCTCAGAGGGTGTGAGAGCACGAGAGTAAAGCGCAACATCATCAAGGATGCCGTTTAAATCATAACCTGTCCAATACTGCATTTCGCCAAGATACACTGGATTAGACGTGACGTCAATCGACAGTACACCCACATTGACAGAATTGACCTCGGAGCCGTCCACATACAAGGACAGCGTACCTGAGGCAGAATCGTAAACGGCGGTAACGTGGTGCCAAAGTCCGTCAGATATTCCAATAGGCCCATATATGTTATACGAGTTAGACTCTGACCAAATTATGAAACGGAGACGATTATAATCAATTACTAATGCATACGAACCCGTCTTTGCCAATATTGTGCCATACAGACCGTGGGAGAGCAACCACGCGGAGATAGACAGACTGCCAGAAATGTCAAGACTCTGCGCGTCCGGGATATAGATATTTGAGTCCCCATCAAAGTAGAACGCACCACCATATGGACCAGCAGTGTATGTAACATTGGAATACTGCCCACTATTGGAGTATACAGAATAATCATGAACATAGTTGGAGTCTGCGTAGTTCTCCCCCGCCGCGGCGACGTCGTTAAAACTCATGGCAAGAACGAGGTTCGCGTCGGAGATATCATGGATCGACGAGTCACCAACAAGGGCGGGCCGATAAAGCGGGGCGTAGCCGTTCCAGTCCAAATAGATCTGATTTACATCGGTGGAGGTAGCGCGAATGCGAATATCTGCGGTGCTGCCAGAGGAAATCGTCGCATTATACGCAGGTGTGGGAGGAGAATCAAAGAAGAGCCACGCGTAAGAACAACGCACAGACCGCGTGGAGAAAACGCCGGGACCGGGGGAGATCACAACGCTGGAGGGGCAGGAATCAAGGGGCGCAACAATGGTAAAGGATTCTCCGGGGGCCACAAACCCATCGCCGCTGGCGTCCGAACAGTTTAGCTCGCCACAACTGCCGACAAAAACGCCGCCGGCAAAGAGATCAACGCTGTTCAAATCAAAACCTTGCGAACCCGTGTTCTCAGCAGTAATGTAGATTGTATCGTTGATCTGACGCCAATCCACGGACGTTATGGTTACACCCATGCTCTTCTGAACGGCTTGCAGGTGGTAGACAAAGTTCTGGGCCTCAGATACGCGGGCCGCGTTGCTCATGCTGGAAAGGATAACGTAGGATCCGATGGAAAGGAGAATAACGGCCATGACAAAGCCTACAACAATTCCAGCGTAGCCCCTCACGCAAAGAAATGGGCAAGCGTGAATAAAAACCTGGAAGGCATTCTGTTACCATGGGATGGGAAGAAATTGGGAACAACGTGCTGGTGCTTCGCGGAGAGAAGGGATCGCCAAATACGGGAATTGTGGTAGCAAATGGCATTGCGTTTGTCATAGATCCGGGGATGGGGGACAGAGCCAAAAAAATCCACGAAAAGATAACCACAATGGGCATTGCGCGTAGATTTGCCATACTCACGCACGCGCACGTGGATCACATGGCAGCGTGCAAGGGTTTTGAGCGCGTCTTCGCACACCGGTGGGAAACAATACTTGCGGAGAGTGCGACATGCAGGAACGTCTGCGAGTTCAACGTGGTTGATCCAAAGGGTTTCAAGTTCATAACGGCGGATAGCGTGCCAGTTACGGACGAGATTTGGTGGGGAGACGAGATATTTGGCATAGTTGCAGGGGACACACACGGACACACGCCTGGACACACTGCGTTCACATACAAAGAGTTCGTGTTCGCCGGTGATGCGATTTTTGGCGACCGTCTACTGGAAAGGGTGCGAATTCCGTTTCACACGGACGTATTCGAGGCGATGCAATCACTGGACGTTCTGGAGAAACTCGTACACGATGGAAAAACGATCGTCCCGGGCCATGGGTCCATTGTATCCGGCGAGGAAGCAATAGCGCTCGTGCAGAAAAACAGAGAAGCAATTCAGCGGATGCTAGAGGATCTCTGGCAGGTTCTAGAAACGCCAGGAACGCTTGAAGAAATTACGATACGGCTTATGGAGCAGTATGGCCTGAAAACCGATCTGGAATTCGTTCTGCTTGACACGACCCCGATACGATCAATATTGTGGCACTGGAGGTCGGAAGGAAAAGTGCGAGCGACGGTGGCGAAAGAGGGAATTGTGTGGGATAAAGCAAAATAAAATCAGCCGAGCAGCCCCTTCACCGCGTCGCCAATGAACTCGCGGAACTTCAGGGCGAGCTTGGGCCGCTCCTTGAGAGCACGCAGCGCAATGTCCTTGATCCTGTCCACGTCGCCGCGAGAAATGGCAAGGATGTCCTCATCGCTGAGCAGCTCTGCGAAGTAGTTGAAATCACCGTCGTCCAGACGCTCAAACGCGTAGCGCATCTTCAGCGTGTTCTCCAGCTCGCCACCACGAATGCCCCACCACTTCTTGTTGTACTCGTCAAGCGTTGCATCTGTAAAGTCGTTCTTCTCGTGTGCCTTCGCTGCAACCTCCGCGGCGGTGGCTGCTGCCTCCATGGCCAGGGCCATGCCGCCGCCGTGGAGCGGGTGCACCTGATGCGCCGCATCGCCGATGACGATAAGTCCATCCATGGTCATCTTCTTCAGGAAGCCGCCTACAGGAATTCCCCCACCGCGCACCTCTATGATGGACGCGTCGGAAAAGCCATACTCGTCATCGTGCTCCCTCATCCAGCGGTCCAGATAGTACTTCGCCGTCTTTTCGTCACGTGCGTCAATACCGATGCCCACGTTCGCCGTATCCTTGTCCTTGGGGAA
>JAADDH010000059.1 GCA_013154035.1 Candidatus Iainarchaeum sp.
TCTGTCTGTCTGTCTGTCTGTCTGTCTGTCTGTCTGTCTGTCTGTTAGATATCTACATACATACATCCATGCAAAGGTAAATGCAATTGAGCTAGCGAGGAGGAACCTTGCTGGTGGGATGCATTCAGCAATCAGCTGTCACCCACCCGATGACCATTGACTTTACCATGGAATACTTTACGTCAACATCAGAAGTCTCGCTTTCCTGTTTGCTCCGTTCGTAAAGAATAATCGAGCCCGCATTCCACAGTTGGTAATACCAAACAATTACTTCAACGCTACATCCGAAAGTAAAAAGGAGATTAACCCACCAGCAATATTCTTCCATTAGATTCTTCATCAGATCATATTCTTCTGATATTCTTCTTACTCTCGTGGCTTGGCCAGAATAAAAAGCGGCACAGGGTGGTCGGCAGAAGGCGGCTCTCGGTATAACAAAGTCCGAGTCTAGCTTTGACCATGTATCTGTTTAATGGCCTGTTGTTGTGTGTTTGTTTGTTTGTTTGTTGTTGTTGTTGTTGTTTCTTCGCATTTCTGATACAGATCCGTGGGGTCCGGAGCAATTCTACCAAATTATCTTAGTCCGCATCATCGACCGAGTTTGGCAGTTGTTTAAGGAGCGATAAAAATATTATTATTTATTGCATAATCTTCGCTTTTTGCATTTTAGAAAATCAAAAATACCAGTGTTGCAGGATGTTTCCAATTAGTCGTGCAGAATTTCTACTTGAATCTGATTTGCATTAACGACAGAAATGAAACACTCGCCTTTAAGAACTGTTTTATAGTGAAGTCCACATTTTCAAGCATTCACCGGCAACAGGTTTCCTAGGTTTATGATCCATTAGTTCCACTTCTATTTGTAACACGTGTAGCCAGCCATTCCGCGTCTTAAAATAACACACAAGATACACAAATATATTGTTCCAGGACAGTCCTCCTCTCCACAACGCTCCGAGTGGTGTGCCACCAACAGATAATTTAGAATGCATGTTTTAGCTTTTGCTAAGAGACCATATATATCGCCGTTGGATGGAGATTTAAAGCATTTGATTACGTTATGGGATATAGATGGGGCGAAGGTGAAGATAGTTGTTGCTGTGTCGTCTAAATGATAGTATAGTCGAGAAGTGTCTTCATTGTATTTCTGGGCACAGATTAGCACCGTGTCATCGCAAGAGTTAAATTGGCCTCGAACACAGTACAGAATGTAATGGCACATTGAAAGCAAGCAAATGGACTTCGATTCCGTTGAGGGTGGTGTGAGCTAAGAGTCGGTCGGTTTTTGAAATTGCCAAAAGATCACCGCTACCGGCATCGGAAATAAGACTTGTCACTTGCGTGCCTTCATCCATCCGGCCGCTAGGGCCTGGAGCTCGTTCATCACCGACACGCCGTAAGGATTCAGCCTGCCTTGGTCTGAGAGCTTGAACGATGACATCGGAACGTACGTCTGGCAGAGATAATCGGGTCACAGAAGGCGGAAGATGTTAGCTCGACGGCGTCCGTGGATCTACCCGAGATGATCAAGCGGGTACAACAACCAGGTCATGGTTGCTACTGCTGAGCAACATCTGGCCGACAGTGACCACTACCACTGATGATACGCCTATCTCTGGAAGACGCACGACCGGCAACGACTGGCTTCATGGCGGCGGCCGGCGCACAGAGATCTCCGGCCAAGGCGTCGGTATCCAGATGACAAAAGACACACAGGTATCCCGATCTTTAAACATCTATCTCTACGTCATGAGGCACGCACAGCTGAACATCGACGATGGTACTCTACGGATCACTGCTGCTCGGGGAGGCCCACTGGTCTATAATTGCCGACCAGACCGGAGGACTCCAACCGACGGCTGTTCCCGAACAAAACCATTCTCTATGCCACGCTGCAGTGGAACAGAATTTATCAAGCACGGCCCCAGGTTCTCTATGACGCCTGTGTTTACGCTTTCGTCCCGTCTGAACGACTCCTTGATCAATTACACCAGCGCGCTCTTTAAGGTCTTCCAAGGCGTGCTGACGCTGTATGGCAAGAGAATGATTGAGAGCCAGAACGGCCGAGCCAGGGCGGCAGCCGCCACACGACTGCCCCGACTTGACAAGCTGGCCCTGGGCGGCCAGCCCCCGAGGCTAGACTACACGCCTCTCGACGTTGGCACGTTCGCGATGCCGGCCAAAGATGTGAAAATTAAACAAAGCACCGTCCCGGCAGATATCCTGAAGGAAAATTGTCTCGGCCGCAGCGCTCCTCGGCGGCGCGCTCGTCAACACCCTGGCACCCTCCTAAAGCAACCATCTCTTATCGATGTTCTGCTCGTCTGAGACTGATGAGCAACGTAAAAGCGCCGACAAACAATGAATGGTCCTGTCGGCGAGCTGAACGCCTGGACTGGATCAACAAGGAATTGGCCGACTAGGCCACGCCGCCCAAACCTTCCAAATCTTCGACACCAGCCTCACGAGCAAAACTATTGATTGTCTTCTATACACAGTTCTCTCACTTCTAAACGCCCTCCAAATATCAGCACCTTCGCTAACTAGCCTGACGGTAGTAGTTGGTGTGGCCGGCTGTTATATGCGGCAATCGAGTTTAAAAAAGAGACGAATTGGCCTGGGTGTACTACAGTCTCTGAGACTACTCTCTGCACTAAAACAATCCAAAATGACACCGGCCTCTTTCTAGCAGATATTACCTGCCCGCGAGCCCGTTCCATGTGTCAGAGCCAAACCAACGTCCACCAGGCCGACATCCTCTATTTGCGCCATGGTCTCCTTGCTCGTTGGCGCTGGATCCACAAATACACTCTCACCTAGTCCTTGGCTACAAAACAAGCAAGTAGCGTTGCAAGCGCCCTCTCGTGCATATTCAAGCGGGGCTCCGTCCACTGGCCTAAGCTGCAACAAGTGTCTACCGCGGCGCCAGTTTATGGCAGCGGCGAAAGAGCTGCTGGCCGAATACAAAGGCGAGCCGAAGCGGAATGTTCTGATGCAATAAAGGCGAAATCCATGCCACAAAAGCCTTGCTTTCCGCAAGTCGCTTTGTTGATCGGCGAGAGCAGAAACTGCTCTCGTTTTTGCCACTTACATCAGCCAGGAGTTGGACGGAGGGCGCTACCGTGCGATTGACCCCGAGAGGTCTGTCCGGGTCTCGGTCACCAAGCCTGGCACGCCCGTACTCTATTACCTTCAGGACAGAGCACGCCGGGAAAGCTGCTTGCCACCTGATAGATGGTATGGTAATACGTCCTTATGATGGAAAATCAGTGTTTTGCGTCATATACTTCTTCCAGTTATAAGCGGGCAGCGCTGGCCCTAGGATGCAGCACGTCCATACCGTGTCTGAATGTCTTCTTCATGAGGCAGGCCTTCATGTACTGCTCCTGGCCGAGGTGCTTCTTCACATGCACTTTCTTCACGACTTTGGCTTTCTTCGTGTTTTTCCGCCAGCCTCGAGTATATCTTTGGCCGTCGTAGGGCGACCAATTCGTCGTTCATCTTACTCAGGACCCTTTCGTGTAGCGTACTCTAAAGTGGGTTATCCTTCGAGTAGTCGCCCGTACACGCCCGCCACTTGTATCTGCAAAAGTATGGAGTCCGTGTCTATGTAGGATAGCTGCCATCACTCTCCGTAACGCCCTCCCATCTCTTTCTAGTTGCAGTAATAAATATACGGGCTGCTTTCAAACGATCGACAATGCTCATACCGACGTAGGCGGGTCGGCCTAACACCAGTTTAACAGTCTGGTGAACCTGGATCGTCGCCGGGTTATCATCCAAGACGCCGGCTCGTTCAAAGGCTGCGTTGGCTATCAAACGTTTAATGTCACAGTTTGTCCATGGTCTGGCCGAACAGCCACTTGTCCGTCAGCTTCTAGCCTACACCTTTCTCCGAGCGGCTAGTGGCCTTCTTGCGGAGATCTGTGTTCATCCTGATCTACGACTCCATCCAGAGACCTTGATGCGCTTCGTCTGGCGCTAGCCAAACATTTAGAAACCTGTGCTGGTGCTCCGATATCCAGCCTTTCGGGAACACTATGCGCGTCGACGCCGGCAGATAATACTTATGCTGGTCTGGAGCTCTTTAGGATACTCTAGGTTTACCTCGAAGATGTGTTTGTTCTCTTCGTCGGCCGACTGCTCTGGTATAATCTGCCGTAAACATTCTAGAAGGTCCCTGGACGCACGGATTGTTGGCCTTCGCGTAGCGTTTGCTGACCATGGAAATTGCACCGCGCCTACCCTTTTCGATGAGGAAATGCGAGTCGTAGTCTGTCAGCAACTGCAGCTCAGCCCCAGGCCTGTGTAGTAGAGTGTCGGGTGGAGGTGGTCGGTCGAGACATGCATATCAGTGTGTAGGTACAGATCGTAGTAGTCTGCCATGTTTTAACAAGCAAAGATTTTCCAGACATTTTTCGCACTGATGTTCTGGCCAGTAATATTTGTGTAGAAGGAGGTATTCTTCGCCAGGAGGTCATCTGCCAATGGTTGCTAGGAGTGCGTGATGTGCTCGTCCGGATGGACCCGTCGCGGATGAGAAGTCGCTGCTCGACAAGTTCGTACCTCGCCGTGATGTAGAAGTGGTCGGCTTCTTAGCAGTCGCGAGCATGTCCAGGGATGCCAAAAGCAACTGCTGGCTGTCGATCAGTGGCAAGCTGTTCTACCTCTGAGCCTTGTTCGGATGCATGAGAGCTGTCCGCTATCTTTCCGACTGCTTACTCCAGCACGTGACTGTCATCGTGCGGCTGGCTCAGTCGCCTTGTAGACGACTATCTGTCATGTTCTGGCCGTCGGTGCTGATGTCGTGCATTCGCCTATCCTCCATTGTCATATTTATTCCTGCCTGCCTGCCTGCCTGCCTGCCTGCCTGCCTGGCTGGCTGGCTGGCTGGCTGGCTGGCTGGCTGGCTGGCTGGCTGGCTGGCTGGCTGGCTGGCTGGCTGGCTGGCTGGCTGGCTGGC
>JAADDH010000038.1 GCA_013154035.1 Candidatus Iainarchaeum sp.
ATGCAGACCCGCTTTGATCCGCCCGAAATTCCGAAGCAAACACCACCCCGAAGTTGTGGTTTAAAAGCTCTTGGCCCGCAAGATCCGCCGCTACACCCAACTCGATCCGGGCAGCCGGAGAATCCGCAGCCTTGGCCTCTTCATAGCTCTCTACTCGATACGCCGTCTCCACGCTCCCGTCTAAGTTGTATCCGCTCGCCGGACGGCGGTCGTGGTACACAACCACCTCGCCCCAGTTATATGGCACGTAGAGCGTATAGCGACCCTCAGCGTCAGCGCGAACCCCTCGGCTCTCGTCGCCATCGCTCGCCGTAACCAAAACGTTCGCTACCCCTCTCTCCTCCCCATTCTGCAGTGCATCGTTCGCCGTACCTCCACCCTCTCCGGTATCCAAAAACACCCGCCCCGAAACCTTGAAGCCGTGGAACAATCCAAAGTCCTGGCCGCTAACGGCCCCGCTCTCAATCACCACCCCGCGCTTGCCGTCTTCTGGGCTGGTAAATAGCCAGCCATCAGGGGCTGTCGGTTCAAGGTCAGCCTCATCTTCGTTATCGTCAAGAAGCAACTCGTATTCGCCCGGAGGTACCGACGCTATGCGAAACTCGCCAAGCCCTGGCGCAACCTCCACTACGTGCTTTAACACGCCATCTTGAATCAGTTTGATGTAGACCGTAACCCCGTTCTCCCAAGACTCGCCAGCATCCCAAGCGCCGCTCGGTTCCAGGTCTTCATAAACCCGGCCCGTAATGTCGAAGCCGTTGTTGTGGTTCCCTACACTGGTAATCCGACCGTCGTAGTCGTCGGTGTCTACCGTAACCGGAACATTTCCGCAGTAATTTTGTGCATCACCGCTCGTGGTTTTTTCCCAACAAGCGCTTGTGTTCGAATCCACGCCGTTCGGTGTAAGGCTAATACTTTGCCCTTCATCTACATCATCTAAAGAAGACTGATTTACTGGATCCCAAATTCCGAAAACTGGGGGAGAATCAATTGCACTCCCGGTGCCGTAAGCCATATAGTCCACCAGTCGATTTTGATTATCGAACAGGTAAATATCGTCGCCAGAGTTATTTAAAGACGCTTTTTTGTAAACATAAATTTGAATTGCCGCATTAGGCGCAGTGTGACCTTCCGCCTCACTGCCAATCCAAACCACCGCGTATTGCCCTGGTTGAAGAGTACCCGACAACGCAGCTGAAAATCCTTCAAACTCCCCCGCCACCAAGTCACTGTCGCCAATACGCCAATCATCTAAAGAAATTGGCTCTGTTCCAGCATTAAAAAGTTCAATAAACTCATCGTTGGTATCTGCGGTGGCACCACGGCCAATTTCCTGAAAATAAACCTCATTTATAACAACTATTTGAGTATACGGCGAAAGCTCGTGCACCACGCGGTTCGGCCCAAACTCCGAGGTGTTGCCCTCAGCGTCGGTGACCGTTGCGGTTACGAAATCGCCTGGTGATAGCGTCTCACCCTCAGGAAGGGCAACCGGAACCGTGCATGAAAAGGCTCCATGCTCGGCCAAAACGACGTCACATTTACCTAAATACCAACGCCCTTCACCATGCGGAGCCTCTGCCCCATCTCCTTCAATGATGTCGCCATTATTATTTTTATCGTCGTCCGCCTTAAAAACTTCTAACGTAAAGGATTGATCGTCATAAGTCGTTGATGTAGGCGTCCCTATATAACCGTCCAGCACCAACTCCAGCGCGGACCCATTTCTAGAAATTCTTGCCGAGGTTAATACCGGATAGTCTTGCTTCTGATTGCCCCAATCTGAATCGATCGCTCCATCGTTAGGCGTAACACCATCCCCGTTGCTCTGGTCAAGCGTCTTTTTAAAAAGATCTATCGAAATTCCCGCATTTCCAAAAATTTCATTCTGCGAAATTTTAATTTTCTTTCCAAAAACTACCACCCCGTGCCCAGGGGTGGCGTAAATTTTGTTGCGGACAATTTGTCCTTCTTCACCTCCGGCTCGGATACCTCCCAGCTCGTCTTGATTTAAGTCGGGGCTGGTATCCCGCGACGGGCAAAAAGTGCGTTCCGCTTCCCCATCGCCATCGTCGTCGTCTTGGTCTCCTTGGCCTGTTAAAGTAATGGTGTTTTCCAGTAAACGGTACGGAGTATTGGTCTGATTGACATCAACTGTGTCGATTCCGTATGCCGCCGTGCGGTAGATATAGTTCGCCTGAACCAGCGGGCTCGCGAAACCGTGCAGGGAAATCCCATCAGCGCATGGATCTCCTATACCTATATTTTCGATAAAGTTATTCACAATCTCCCCGTCACCAGTGTAATAAACGCCAGATTTGATCGTATTTGCTATATAGTTATGCAAAAGATGAACAGAAGCGGAATCTTCCACACTTAAGCCTATGGCCGCAGCCTTATCGGCTCCCGGGTTGGCAGCGTTTGCGCGCGCACCAAGAAAGTTTTCTTGCACCAGTACGCCATCCAAAGAACCGACAATATCTATAGCAGCGGCCATCCGCATGCCATAAATAGCCAAACGTTCGACCGTAACATCGCTCGAATCGATAGCAATGCCCGGAGAACTAACGGGCCTAACATAAAGTTCTAGCTGCGGCCCCTGGAATTCCAACACCATGGGTGATGAAACCCCTACACCTTCAGGCGTGCGAACTAAAGCAGAATTCTCTTTCCGCTCATCCGTACCATTCGCATACGAATAAGCGCGCCCTGAAATCGTTGTATTGGGGTCCTTCACAACCAGCTCTTCTGTTTCGGTCGCCAAATCTTCTACAACCACTTGCCACCAACGATTGGTGTCATCCGTTTGATTGGCCGGAACCGCAGGAACGAAACGCATAGCATTTTCGCCTACGATTGCGTTTGCATTTATTACAAACTGACGCAAGCAACCCTGACAATAACGACCTTCCGCATCGTCGTCTTGATCGTTAACGTTGGTTACCACGTTAAAGGAAAACGCAAAATCCAAATTGGAAACGTCATCTTGCTGCACATTTACGCCAGCCACGTGCTCCGCACCTTCAGGAAAAGCATCCCCCAACGCCAACTCCGCGGGCACACCGTCGCTTGCATCACCCCGACGACCGCTGTAGCAAGGCCCGGCCTCGCGACGTCGGTATAATCCATCTGTCCCGCCTAAAAAACCTTCTGGATCTGCACAAAGCGCCCCTGCGGGGCCGTAAGTTTGCTCTGCCCATACGTCGCTCAAGTCATAACCGTCGTTATAACCAGAGCTTGGGTTAATGGACTTGGAATCCACTACCACCCAGTAAGTGCACCCGTCTCCTTCCGGGCAAACCGGAACCGAGAGTCTATAAGTGCCGTCGGAGTTTGTTTTTCCTTTCGCCGCTAAAAAATCGTCAGCATCTGGCTCGCCATCGCCGTCGTCGTAAAAGGCGTAGACCAAAACGCCCGAAAGGGGTTCGAAATTGTCTGGATCCGCAGCCGCTATAGGATCGTTGTATACCGCTCCCGCCAGTTCCGCGAATTCGGCATGAAAGCTGCGGGAGAAAACAACCACACCGGCAGTTTCTCCAGCATGGTTTCGTTCCCTATCTATGTCTTTATCTTCATCTACAACTAAACCGGCATTATCTTCAGTTAGAGAAGCTAAACGCAACCAACCGCCGTCATCTTCGTTTCTGGAGTTCTTACCGGCCAATACTAAAGGAGAATTATCGTAGTCATGAGCAAAATCAAACTTTGTCCCGCCTGAATTTTGATTGTCGCCCCAACCTAAAATATTTTCTACTTTTTGCGTTTCATAAAGTGCGTTCTGCACACCGCTTTGCAATTCAAAGAAAAAAGAACTAACCACCGAAGCGGGTAGAGCTAAAAAAGCTACGGTTTCTTCTTCAAGTTCTTCTGGAGTCAGCTCTGAGTATGTTTCAGAACGTTCTAACGCAAGTTTGAAGCCATATTCGCTAACATCGCTCGCCACTGCAGTAAACCATGGCTGCGAAGAACATGCGGGAGGCTCTTTTTCATCTGCATTTATACAAGGCGTATTATTGATTTTTGCATCCTCTTCTTTAGGCTCGTTTACCATAGTTTGGACAGTGACAAGAATTACAGGTGGAGTATCGAATAAATTTTCTGGAAAAGAGATCGTTACCCATCCATGGTTGCAATCTTGATTGTCATCAAAAACCGCATAATTGGTTTCACTCCCTGACTCGGGAGACAAATCGCATTGAACTTCTTTAGTAGAAACCGCACCCGCGTAAATCGGAGTCCCATCCGGCAAATAAAATATTCCTTCATTTATGGCAATGTAATAAACGGGCTCGCTTAAATGCGGGCCATCTTCCGCAGGAGGCTCCACAACAGTAGCCGTAATTCCTGTAGTTTCTATTTGTTTAATCCGTAAATCTGCGGGGTTATATCCCTTGTCTCCGATCAGCGTAAACACTAAAGGGACTTCGTCAAATTCTTGATGAAAAGCAAAAAATTCGAAAACAGGATCGTCGTGAATAGTATCGTTACTTCGAAACGATCCTACCTCTAAATGCCAAGCTTTTCCCTGTAAGGATATTAAGACGAGGAATCCCAAGAGGGAACGTAGCCACGCTCGGTTTAAATGACCCATTCTCTCCCCGCCTTAGAACGCTCCGTCTAAGGCTGCATGCAGTCATTATAAAGCTCAATCGCATCAACGAATCTGGACTTTATAACATACCAACCCATATTCGGCTGGGTTCAAAATCTCTTCGGCTCGGAGCTCCATAAGGCCTGAAACAAGCGAACCCTCATCGTCCCCTTTTACAGCAGTAAGGTAACGCACATCACCGGCTGCATTTCTCCAGTATATTGCCTTACTCTCGCCATAAGCATTTTCAAGGGCATCCGCAAAGAAGGGCACGGGGTCGGATACCTGCACCTCATGCACCGCCTCCACCCCAAGGTTCTGGTACCGAATGCAATACTCCAGCACGTCCC
>JAADDH010000060.1 GCA_013154035.1 Candidatus Iainarchaeum sp.
CCTCCGCCACTGCCTTGATCGCCGCAGGCAGCTTCTCCACTCTCTCTCCACCCTCGTCAGCCAGCCGATCCCATTCCACGAACACCTTCTTTAGATCTATCCCTTGCTCCTTCGCCGCTGCCAGCATATCCAACGCTTTCTCTACTCTCCTGACGAACGCATCTGGATCCATCGGCTTATCCACATCCACCAGCCGGAAGAACTCATCGGCGTGCTTGCCCACGATCTTTTCTGCGCTGTCGTATATCGTATCAACGTCCAGTTCGTAGTATATGCGGTACATGTTCATGAAGTAGTCAAGGGGCTTCTCAGACGTTTCCGGGTCAAATAGCGACTGTTCCGATGCATCGTATGTGATCGTATCTAGGATTACTTCGGGGTCTAGCTTCGCACTCTCCCCGATCATTCTCCACCGTATGAGCATGGCGGATAGGTTGAGTGGCTGTCTTTGCCAGACCTCCACTACTTTTTTGAGCAGTTCCTTTGCTCGATCTGGCCCGTACTCTTCTGCACGAATGAGGTAGAGGATTTGGTTAAGTGCAATCGTGCCCTGCCATTCGCCCTCCGGCAGTACATCGGTTATTACGGCGTCCAATGGGTTCTTATCTTTTCCGGACTTCACAAGCGCTGGTAGAACCTGCGCGTGCGGTTGCATCCATTTCCGAACCTCTTCGGGGTTGCTCCCCTTTCCCGCCTTGCTTAGCGCCAGCGTAAGTGTTCGGATGGCTTCTTGAAAATCGTCTTTCATGTGAATAACACGGACTGGTTTAATTAAAACCTTCTTTTTGCCTGTAATCATTCTGCAGGGGTAACAGATGCGTTTATATCGCTGGGGGTGGTTTATTCAATATGCAGTTTCGCGATTTGGCCCGCGTATTTGACAGGCTTGAATCAACGTCCTCGCGGCTTGAAATGATCGACACCCTCGCATCGCTTTTCTCCTCTGCCGACGGTAAGACTGCAAGAAAGATCGTGTATTTGCTTCAGGGGCGGGTTGCAGCGCCATATACTGGAATTGAACTGGGTATCGGGGAGAAATTAGCCATGGCAGCAATTTCTCGGGCGTACGGCGTCGATATTTCAGATGTTGAGCGCGAGTATAAAGAGAAGGGGGATTTGGGGCTTGTTGCAGAGGCGCTTTCCGCTAACAAGAAGCAGATGACTCTTTTTTCCCAGCCCTTGACTGTAGATCGTGTGTATTCCAACTTCTACCGCATCGCCACTGCATCTGGCTATGGATCGCAGGATCTCAAGCTGCGTCTTCTTGTGGATTTGCTTAACGATGCCGAGCCCCTTGAGGCCAGGTATATTATTCGTATCCCATTGGGTAAATTGCGCCTCGGCGTAGGTGATGCCACAATTATAGAGGCTCTTGCTCTTGCCGTACTCGGATCGCGGGACTATCGCCCCGACGTTGAGCGCGCGTATAATTTGTGCTCGGATTTGGGATACGTTGCAGAGCTACTCTACGAAAAGGGGCTGGAAGGAATACGGTCCATGGGTATCGTTGTAGGTATTCCAATACGGCCCGCTCTTGCCCAGCGCGCCCAATCTGCAGAGGAAATCATTGCGCGTCTTGGGCGTTGTGCTGCGGAGGCAAAATACGATGGCTTCCGCTGCCAGATTCACAAGAAGGGGGACCAAGTATGGATTTTTTCCAGAAGGATGGAGAATATGACTGATATGTTTCCAGATCTCATTGCTGCTGCGAAGGCGTTGCCGGCGGATACGATCGTATTTGAGGGTGAAGCCATTGCTGTAAATGAGAATACTGGCGAGTTTTATCCATTCCAGATGACCATACAGCGCAAACGGAAGTATGGCGTTAGTGAGGCGTCGAAGGAGTATCCCCTATACCTTTTTGCCTTCGATATCATGTATTTGAACGGCGAAACCCTTATAGAGCGCCCCTATCGTGAGCGTAGGCAGATTTTGGAGGGCATTCTTAGGGATCGGAAGCGTATTCAGCCGTCTGAGAAGATTGAAACAGACTCTGCTGATGAGTTGGAGGCATTCTTCGAATCTTGCGTAGAGCGGGGGCTGGAGGGGATTGTCGCAAAGGATCTCAATGCGCCCTACATTGCGGGTGCCCGTAAGTGGTCGTGGATTAAACTCAAGCGTTCGTATCGCGGAGAACTGTCCGATACGATCGACGTTGTCATTCTCGGTTACTACAAGGGCCGTGGCAAGCGCTCGCAGTTCGGGCTTGGCGGCATTCTTGTTGGGGTATATGATCCAGATGAAGATAGTTTCAAGACAATTGCGAAGGTGGGCTCCGGTTTTACGGAGGAACAGCTGGTAGAGATGAAGAAACTACTTGACGACATTGCTGTATCTCATAGACCTGCGCGCGTTTCGGCGTTTTTGGAGCCGGACGTGTGGGTTGAACCGAGGTATGTGATTACGGTTACAGCCGATGAGATTACGCGCAGTCCGAATCACACGGCTGGTTGGGATGGAAGCAGAGGGTATGCCTTGCGCTTCCCTCGTATCGTTGGCTGGGTTCGCGATGATAAAGGCCCAGAGGATGCGACTACCGTGCAGGAGATCATTGATATGTATAAGGACCAGAAACACGTTCAGGTGAGTGAAAATGAGGCGTAGGCGAGAAAGCGGCCCAGGGTCTGTTTTCAGGACTATTGTGCTCCTTCTGTATCTCATAATTGCTATTTACCTCTACATTCGCGTGGTTCTCCTATACTTCGGCGCGTGGAAGACCTGGTTCATGAGAACTGGCAACTTTATGTATTATGTGTATCTGACCGTGTTCTCCTGGATTTACGTGAAAATTATAAAGCTGCTTTGGAAGTGGCAGGTGCGGGCACTTACCTGACCCGCGCACCTATATTTACATCCCGATCAGGCACGAGGAGCGCGACATGTTCTCCATCGTCCGCCGCGAGGAGCATGCCCTTGGATGTAACTCCCATCATCTTCTTTGGCTCCAGATTAGCAAGCATGACAATCGTTTTGCCCTCCAACTCTTCCGCTGTATAGTATCCCTTTAGCCCCGCTACGAGGGTGCGCTCTTCACTACCGAGATCTACCGTGAGTTTGTAGAGTTTTTTGCTTTTTGGGATTTCTTCAACCTTTTTGATCTTTGCCACACGGATGTCCAGCTTCGCGAAGTCCTCGTAGGTTGCCATGGTTATAAATCTGTGCGCAATAATTAAAACGTGCGCATAAAACTTGTCGCTCCTGTGCAGGACCCTAAGGCATTGCTTCTTCAGCTGAAGTCGGATGAGGAGGTCATTCCGAAGGGCGCCACGGCGTATAAGGAGACTTTGCTGATGGTCATGGCCGGCGCTTACGGCGCTCCTGATCTCTACGGGGTGCGCGTTTGGAATGAGGACGATGAGCACGCCGTTCTAGTCCACTATGGTCAGGATCTGCGCAATCAGAAGGAAGATATTACGGATCATGGCAAGAAATCCGAGCTTGTATATCGCTTGCAATCTGTGGGCTATCAGCCAATAGGTGATTTTGATGTCTCTGAGTGGAAGTTCCGCTGGACGGAGTTCTTCGGAGATGTGATTACGATCTCCGATCTCGGCACGTTTATCCGCGTTTATAGGGAATTTCCCGGCAACGATACGAATGTTTTCGCGGAGAAACAGAAGCAGGCGTATATGTTTTTGCACCGCTTCGGGATTGGGATTAAGGATCTCCTGCCGTATGACGTTCGCGGATTCCTTGTTATGATGATCCTCCAGGCGGCCCAGCAGGGCCAGGATGGGCAGAACCCCCAACAATAAAAATCTATGCGGACGGATTATTCTTTGCTGTATGGGTCCGTGGTCTAGCCCGGCTATGACGTCGCCCTTACAAGGCGAAGGTCGCCGGTTCAAATCCGGCCGGACCCACTACTGCCGCCGCCCTGGCTGGCGAGCCATAGATGCTCTCTGTGCGCCGGTAGTCTAGCCTGGTAGGACGTCGGCCCCCCAAGCCGACGACCCGGGTTCAAATCCCGGCCGGCGCATAACCGCCACATCGGTTAACGCTGGCGCGGGGCCAGCACTCGCTTCGTTCGGGGCTGACCACACAGTGGCAGGGTTCCGAAGGAACCCTCCGTGGTGCCGGCTGACATTGCAGCCGTTCAGAATCCCGGCCGGCGCATAACACCAGCTGCTTCGCGACAGACCAAACTATTCTTGTATTGTCACAACCAGACGCGTGGTGCGGTTCCGCAGTATATTTCCTGTTATGTAGAATTTGGTGCGAAATTCGGCGGCGTTTATATTCTTTGAGGCCCATTGTATTTACTTATGAGTAGTGGTAACAATACAGGGGTGGTCGCCATGCGGTATATGGGCCTAATGTTCATGGCATTTATATTCATTGCGCTTGTTGGGCAGGCGTATGCGTTTAGCTTATCTAGTCTGTTCCAGCCAATTCTGCGGGTATTTGGAGTTGCACCTACTGGGAACGGACTCTCCGTAACAGACGTGTCTGTGTCTCCTAGCTCCGTTGTTGTCGGTAATCCCGTTACGATCACGGCTGCCGCGGGCGGTGATGGCCTTCGAGAGATTACTTTCTACGTGAATGGTGCTGCAGTTGGCCAACGATCCTGCCGCATTGCTAGTGTGTATCCCGAGTTTTGCAACAAATCCATTACATACACTCCCCAGACTGCGGGCACATACACTGTTCGTGCGGTGGTTCAGGATGTGGATGGACATACTGCGTCTGGCAGCACCACATTTACGGTAAAATCCAACACTTGCAGTTGTACGCCGCACGTATCCCTTTCTGTAACTCCCACACATATTAGTGCTGGGGGGTCTGTGACTATTACAGCAAACGGCTATGTTTCATACTCTGGCGACTGCAAGGATAAGCCCCTTGCGACGAGGATTCGCATATATATCGACGGACAGATGGTCACGAACTTCGACTGTGGCGCTCCATACAACCCCACGTGCACAAA
>JAADDH010000017.1 GCA_013154035.1 Candidatus Iainarchaeum sp.
TCCGCAACCAATACGGGGGGCGCCTGGCCATCCTGTACGACCGCGTACTGTGTCACCGCAAGATCGCTGCCAACAAAAGCGACACTCTGTGGAACATCAATCTCAATGTGCCGGCCGGCCCCTTCGATGAAGCGCATTCTGATGATGTTTGAGGATGTCACGATGCAACAACCATTCCAGCGGGAGATGGAGACCTTCTATAAACGCTTGATCGAGAAGGTGGAGGTCACCATCGAAGGAGTGCCCAACCAGCTGTACTGCCAGGGCCTGCGCGCCTATCAGCAGTGGGACGAGGCGAAAAAGCACTTTGCAGGGCCGGCGGGCGCAAGCGCGATCCCGAAGTAGAGCGCGTCGCCAAAGACTTTGCTCTCGCCGATACGTCTCTGGGGAGTTTGGGAACTCCAAGTTCGCTCTCTGGCTCGACCTCCGGACTACTGACGACGACCAGCTCCACGGCAGTGGTCGGTGCCTATAAAATGCCAGCAAGGGCGTGACCGTTCAGATCACGAAAACGGCGCAGGCACCGGGCGCATTGAACATATACCTCTACGTCGTGATGGACGCCCAGCTCTGCATCGAAGATGGCCGATTTGTCTCGGCGCTCTACTACCTTGTTTCCGCGGCACCCCCATTCTGCAATCATTTGTGGGATGACATCGTGCGGAAAAACAGTTTTCATTCTCGACCTCCTCGAGGGCCTTTATTGCAGTCGGTTTCAGCATATCGTGATTCTGTGCCCCTCTCCGAGCTGGCCTTCAGCGGCCGCCACTGTTGGCCTCGCTCTAGGTCTTGACCCAAAAGTGCACCGCCGTCCTCCCTGACGTCCGGGAGAACTACTCGACGACCTCCTGGATGACGATCGACGCCAAGCGGTCAAGCGGTCAATACATCTGGCGGCGGTAACTCTGTCGAAGACTCTGCTGCGATTGCGAGTCCTCGACGTGCCGCCGCGACAGGGTTGTTATGACGACCAGCTGCCGCGAAAGGCTGGCCGCGCTGGCGGATGGGGGGCAGGCAAAACAGTATCTTGGACGGTCCTGGACTGTGGACCAGATTGACGCGATGGACGATGACGAGGTCAAGAGGCTTTACGCCCGCCACGAAGCGCGCCTCGGGGCGGCGATGACTAAAACGCTGCGGCAGGCCGCTATGCAGCTGTACGCCGGCGTCACCAGCATGTTTCTTCCGATTCCCCCCGAAAATCGGCCGCTGCTCGCCGCCGACCTGGAGGCCGACCCCTTTGTCGGGCACGCTCTTAGTAGCGCTGCATGCGAATTGTACCACCGATACGGCATGTACCTAGCCCAGTTAACAGCCGCGCTGACCACGGCCCGGCAATGATTGCCGCCTGGTGGAGTCCTTAGATATCCAGCAGTATAACCTAGTTATAATAACGTAGTTATATACGCATCTACCTCCGACCCCAGGTCTGCGGCACGCCAGCCAGCCAGTTCCGAAGGAACGGCCTCTTTGTGCCCATAGGCCAGAGTGTCCACCCCATTTTCGGCGATTCACCGCCTGGAGTCGAAGGGCGAGAGTGAGATCTTGTTCAGGTGCTGCCCGTACATGCGGTGCCCCTGTGCCCGCAGGACGTCCATACCCTGCCGAAAGATCTGTTGTACTCCTCGTGGCGGATCCTCTACTTCACGACAGCCCTCTTTACATCCTTCGCCTTCTTAATGTTGTTATCACCGGCCTCAAGGATCGAGTACATCTTCGGGCGCAGGCCAATATACTCGGCGATAGGGTGCCTGGCACACTCGTCTTTCATCTTGCCAAGACAATGTTTGTGCCGCGCTGTAAAAGGGGTCCCTGGGGATTTCTAGGAGGAGACTGTCGATATCGGTGTAGAGGAGATCACAGCGCTCGCCATACTGGGCCTTCATCTGGTTATAGTAGAAGTCGTACACTAGCGTCTTCAAGAGGTCCATCCAGGGGCTCTGCTCGAACCGGAGGGCACGATGTACTTTAGTCAGGCGCATGCCCAGAGACATGTATAGCTGTAGGTTCCGATAGTGGAGCACGTAGCGCTTTTTGTGGCGGAGGTTGGGGACCAACTTTTGGACGACCTCGTGCCGGGTCGGCGCGATTGCTCTGCTGACAGCGAAGCTGCCACCGGCGCCGGCACGAAGTACCAGGCTATGCTGGTAGTTCGACATCCTCTCCTTCTGCACCACCATGCGCTCCGGGGCCAGCGGGTATGCGTTGTGCGCGTTATGGAGCTCCTGCGGGTACTCGAGGTCGACTTCAAAGATATAACCCTCAGGGCTGCCAGCCGGGTGTTCCTTGATATTGCGACGTAGTCGCTGACACTCGGTGTCGTCCTCTACCCAGCGAAATACCCCCGTGGGCAGCGGCTGGCTCATCGCCCAATCATACAGGTTGTTCGCGTCAAGATAGAGGATATAGCTGTTTTCCTTCTCCGGATTGTAGCCCTCGACGAGAGGATTATTAGCTCTGGCGTGACGCTTCGAAACCATCGAAATGCCCCCACGCATCCCCTTCTCGATGAAGAGTGCTGGTCGTAGTCCGTGAGCGTCCACCCCGTCTTCTTGAGAAGGGCGTCCCAAGAGGGCCCCGGGCTGGTGTAGTAGTGGCGGTGGATTTGCCAAAGCCGCTCGCAGCGCCCACCGTAGGCAGTCGTCGTCACGGTTTTTCACGTTTACGACTGCCTTCTTGTTATTCAGCGCGGCAGGTAGGGCGATGTAGCTGGCGCCTCTCAGCGGCTGGTACCTGGCGATGTCAAGCCATAGGGTGATCACTCTGTCCACCACCCAGCCAGATCCTCTCTGGGTCCATTTTCCAGCGACTCGACGATATATGGAAAAGACTTATCTAGCGCCCCGTCAATCTCGTTGGCCTGGAGAACTGTCTCCATCAGGTCCGGTTTTACGAAGAGCAACCTTTAGAGCTAGCTGGAACTTCACGCCTCCAAGGTCTCGGATCTCCTCTTCGAGCTTCTTCCTAATCTTGTGGCGCACGCCTTCTAGGAAAGCTTGTGGATCTGCCGCCACCATGTCGCTGACGTCCCGTCGGGAAGTGGCAAGCACGTCCATCTGCCAGCCCCGTAGGAAGTTGACGATAACCCAGGGCGTGCGGTGAAATTCCAACGGACGACACTGCGTGCGTTCGGTCGGAACTGACACGAAGTCTCGCAGCTTGGCACTTCCAGCGCTTGCGTTGTCGTACCGACACCCGCCACCAGCCAAGCTGCCTGGTAAGCTGCCACCCGACCAGGAGTTCCGCCGGTGGGGGGCCGGGTGGGCCTCTCGCGCCTCTGGCCGGGGGCCGTGGTGGGCCTCCCACGCTGTTGGTTGGTGTTCCGCCGGGCCGGTGTTGGCTCGGGCAAAACCCGGATTGCTCTCAGGCCTTCTGTATACGTCTCGAGATCGATCACCCCTTGGCGCAATAGCCTATTTAGTTCTCGCGCGGCGTCCATTTTCCGAACATACTACACGCGAACAACTCTCTCATACAAAATTCGCCCTGCGCGCAAGCCAATAAACGGCAGCTCTCTCTCTCTCTCTCTGCCTACGCGCCATTGCCAGCAGTTCGTCCATGACCAAACCGTGATTGCGCTTCGCCCGAACCTCCGGCATTTTGAAGGATTTCTGTACGCGGTCGGCTCCGCAGTCCTTCCTTCACAACCAACTCTCTGATTTCGTCCCTCTGTCGCACCGTCGACAGGGATGTGGCTTGGATCCTGGCCTTCTACGCAGTTGAGCTCTGTGGATGCCACCTAGATTATTGACACAGCGCTTTCCGCATCGCTCCGTGTTCCCAACAATAAGCCACTCACGTTTCTTGTATTCGGCCATACTGCTGCTGTTATATCAATAGATCCTGCTTGTTTAAATAAGAATTCCGTGGCGCGGCAATCCGGCTTGTCCTAGAACCGCAGACAAAAAAAGTTGTCCTACAACCGCAAATGGTCGTGAGAGGCTCAACGGGTCCCCAGGATAGGGTCGTGAGAGGCTCGGCGGTGCAAAATAAAGGTGTTCCAGAACCGCCATTACCTATACTACTGCTGTACTTCGATTTTTACAATGAAATCGAAAACGATAGCTAAATAACGCTTGCTTCGTTATCGGGTTAGTCGATCAGAAGAGAATCTCCGCGTACTGTTTACGTATTATTTTGGTGCTGTTAATGGCCAATCGTTTTCTCATTTCGACTAAATGGGAACATAAATGAATTTAACCATTGATTTGCACGTTATGATATTATCGGATTCGGTAGCATTAGGCCAACCATTCCTTTCAACATTTCGGCTAGTCATTCCAACTAGCAACAACGAAATCGGGGCATTTCTTTTACCTTTCTCGAGGACTGGCCATATGGCTACATGAATAGTGAAGAGACACTACAACATATACCAAGAGAAAGAACGACGTCACATTGACGTATCCGATCACCCTATTCTAACTGTTTGTAAGATGCACAGCAGCCTAGCAAGCACACTGGTGTCTAGTAAGACATAGACAAATACAAATGAAAATGTCTGTTCGAGCTCTGAATAGGTTTACAAAAACACAACTCCAGAAGATCGTCATTACCCAAGCAAATGTTTGCTCATTCCCCGTAACTATATTTCAGTAAAGC
>JAADDH010000039.1 GCA_013154035.1 Candidatus Iainarchaeum sp.
AGGGCAACTTCATCACGATAATCATGGCGCAGGAGCGCTGGGGAGCTGACGCGACGCGCTTCGCAGAGGCGTATTCCGGTAACCTGACCCTGGAGGACGCAAACTTTGACACTGAAATCGCAGATCAGATGGTTGAAGAACTGCCGCGCTGGATGCGCTTCGTTGAGCGCTGGTACGGCAAAGGCGTTGACGAGTACAGGGATATTGACCGCTGGTTTGAGAGCAGGGTGAACAGGATAATCAAAGAAGTGGATCGCGAGTACGAGGCGCTGAACACGAGGAACGTCGTTAATCTGGCGTGGTTTGAGTTCTGGAGGACGGTGCGGTACTATCTGAGGAGGACCGGAGAGAAACCGAACCGCGCGGTGTTCAGCAAGGCGCTGGAGGACTGGGTAAAGATCATGGCGCCAGTGACGCCCCACATAGCCGAGGAGATCTGGCACGGGGTCTTCGGTAAAGATGGTTTTATCTCCGTTGCGCCGTTCCCAGAGGCAGACGAGGGCAAGATAGACGAGCGCATGGAGAAGATTGAGGAGTTCGTCCAGAGAACGGTGGACGACATCCGCGAAGTACTGAAGCTGGCGAAGGTTGAGAATCCCAAGCGTGTGGTCATCATTTTGGCGGATGACTGGAAGTACGACGCGTTCCGCAGGGTCAAGGAGCGCATCGCTGAAAGCGAGAGGAACGTCGGAGCGCTGATGCAGGAGATTCCAGCGGAGCACAGGAAGGAGGCAGCGAAGATCATTACATCAGCTGTCAAGAACCCCAAGCGAATCCCCGACGTCATAGGTAGCAAGGACAATGAGTTCAGGGCGCTGGAAGAGGCCAAGGAGTTCATTGAGCGCGAGATCGGCATTCCCGTGGTGGTTGTCCGCGAGTACGACCACCCCAAGGCAAAGACGGCGCTGCCATTCAAGCCAGCAATCGTGGTGGAGTGATCCACCACACCCCTTTTATTCCACCAGCGCGTTATTGTTTCGTGCTCAAGCGGGTGAGAGAGCGAGCGGTAATAGGAGCGGACTTGCTTGCGAGAATTGAGCGTGAAGCACAAGGAATTCCACCAGATGTTGCACACCAGCGGTTGAGGTCGTTCTTTGAGAAGAACGTTGGAGAAGCAAGGATAAATACATCAGAATTTGAGGCAAGCTTACGAGCTACAACAATATCAGGGCTGATTGCGGCGGGCGCAATGGGGGTAAGTAAGATCTCCGCGGAGCTGGGCGCAAGTTATCCGTCTGCGGTGGGATTGAAGCTAGGGCTTGCCGCGATAGCACCGTGGGCATACTTCATGCTCAAAACATGGAAAGAAGGCAAAAACGTGCATGACCAGGCGTACGCCAGAGGCTACGAGCTTGCCCGCCAGGTAAAGAACACGCCTGTGGAGGTGAGGGCACAAATCATGCGCGATGCGAAAGCTGCGACACGTTCCTTAGATCCGGAAGCCGCAGGATTTGCTCGCGGAATACTGCACGCGCTCATAGAGGTGGAGAGTAATGGATCCAAACGCGTTTGAAGACGCACTGACGAAATTAGAGTATCTCGCCCAGAAGGTAGATGTAAAGACGGATCACGGCAAAGCAGAGTTGCTCATGCGGGCAAGGAACCTCGCATCTGCACTGCTAGACCCGTACGTCCTATTCCACACGAAGATCGTCGTTTCACTGGTCAAGGAAAAGGGGGGAGACAGGATAGACGAAGTGGCGGCGTGGCTGCACGACATCGGGCGCGCGGTAGTGGACAAAGGGCATCGCGAGGTTGGAGCGGCGTGGGCAGAGCGATGGGTGAAGAAGTTCTACATAACAGACGAGGAAGTGGAGCGCATTCTAGACGGCATACGGAACCACGGGGTTAACGACCAGCCAAAAACGAAAACAGGAAAGCTGCTGAAGCTAGTGGATGCGCTCGCCGTATTTGATCCTGGTTGGGCCACAATGGTTGTCGAGTACAACAGAAAATGGAAGAACAGCGACGTGGGGGAGAAACTCCTACTGAAGAAACTGCCGGTAATCAAAGAGCTGGGCAACGAAGAAGAAGTGAAATGGGCAGAGGGCGTCTTGGAGGTGCTGGGGATTGCCCATTAGAAGAGTAACAAAGGCATTCCTGGAAAGATTACGACTCCAGCGCCTGAAACGGGAACACGAGCAATACCTGAAAGAAACGCCACCAAGACAGTTCAGGAAAATTATTGGGCAGTATGATGGGGAGCTCGAGAGTCAGATTAAAGAGCTTGCCCGTCGGTTGCAGCCAAGGCAAGCAGAGTCGCTAATCCGAGGGATAAAATACACGGAAGAGGAACAGGAAATACTCGAGGCCATGAAGCAAAGACTTGCGGAAATCTACGAGCAGATGGAAGAGGAGCACCGAAAACAGCTGCTGGCAGCGGCGCTGCACATGGGTGGGCACGGACCGCCGTATGAGGAGTTGGCGAAACACACAATAGCGATTGCAAAGGCGAAGAGGCACATCTAAAAACACCACGATACAGTGGTTACATATGAATCCACTAATCCACGACCTGCTCGTCGGAATTCCATTCTTCATTTGGGTTCTGGCAGTGGTATTTCCAATATCGCGCTGGTTCTACAAAAGGTATTCCAATTACCGCGCAAGAAAGGCGATACACTACTTCGCAGGGGGGCTGGCAGCACTGTCAGCTCCATTCCTCTTCGAAACACCATATGTCTTCGTAACTGCGTCGTTCCTGCTATTCATAATGACATATTTGCCCCACGCATGGGGAAAGCGCTTCGAATGGTTTCAAATTCCTGAAAAATACGGCGAGGTGTACTTCACATTCTCGTATTTCGTCCTCTTCGCAATATTCTGGAATTTAGACATCTGGGTGGCAGTAACGGCAGCCCTCTTCGTAGCATTTGGGGATGGCATCACGGGCATAATCAAAGAGCGGTATTACGGCAAACGGGAGAACGAGCGTGCGGTAAAGGGACTAAATATTGGAAATCTCGCAATGTTCCTCGTGTGTGCGCCGATCGGCTACGCGTTCGAAGGAATTCCTGGCCTCATTGCGGCGATCTATGCGTCTTTGGTAGAAGCATTCTACGGAATTGACGACAACGTGACGATTCCTCTCGGTGCAGCAGCAATCATCTGGCTGCTGAAGGGGGCAGGATTATAAGCAGGGAGCGCGTAAAGGTAACGTGAAGCGGTTCAGGGTACGGACCACAGAGTTTCTCGAGGAGGAGCTCAGAAAGGGGGAAAGAGTACGAGTAGAGTGGGGGCGGCAAACAAAACGCGTCGCAGAAGGCATAGTAAGGAGAAGGGAGTTCAGCTACCTGATCGGAAAGCACAATGCATACGAAATAGAGCTGAAAAACGGCGAGAAAATATACGCAAAGATGCAGGTTCTGGGCGAGATCAAGAACACACGCGATGCCAGTACGCTGGCACTTGCAGCGCTGAGCGGTGCGGAAATCTACGGATATAACGACACGTTAAGGCGGGAAACGGGGCCGCTACTGGTGCGAATAAGTGTTCAGCGGCCAATAATCGAGGCCAAAGATCCCAAGCAATACTTGCGGTCGGCGGCAATTGCGCGGAACGTCCCAAGAGTGTTAAACACAGGGCACATCGTCAGTGACCTCGGGCCAGACAACGTGAGAACGCATACATACGACATATACATAACACCACAGAAGCTGCAAGACATAGATGACCAGATAACGCGCATGAAGGGCACCCAGCACTTCCTGGAACAGTATGGCGCTGAAGGCCTGCGAGCACTTGCGGAAATACATGAAACGTTGGGAAACAGGAAGTATGCCAAAATTCTGAAAGAGGTTGCCGAAAAGTACGATTGTGGAGAGGAGCTTGTGGCAAAGGATGAAAAATCGCTAACGGGCGCGTTCAAATCCGCGCTACGGGACTATCCGAAAACAGACGAGTTCTGGGAAGAGCTGACAAGGGACGTGTTGGAGGAAGTTCAGAGGCTGCGGGGGAAGGGTGCGCGGGGAAAGAGCGTTGAAAATGTAGAGCGCTACGCGAAGAGGGTGCTGACGCGCAGGGGCGTGGACTGGAGGGAAAAGATTTTGCACACGACGATCATCAACAAAAATCTGGCGAAACTCTGGCTATATGCGATGAAAAGAAGGGGAATAATCAAATCCCAGAACGAAGAAGCTCCCCCACGACGCGCTGGACCATCTCGACGTCCTTGAGGTGGACAAATTCGTTCTTCCCGTGGATATTATTCTCTGGACGCATAGGGCCGAATTGAACCACAGGCATGCGGTCTGCGAAGTGGACACCGTCGGTACCACCGAGCTCTACGAAAACGTTCTGCGGTTCACCAGTCACACGCTGGAGAATCTCGACGAAGCGCTGCGCATGATCGCCCTCGGATACCCACGGACGCATGAGCGGGTTTTTCTCCACGGAAATGCGAATATTGTTGCGCTCGGCGAAGGATAGGAGATTCTCGGCGATCCACCCCCACGCAAAGTCATTGTCGTACTCGGGCACGGTTCTTACATCAACGAGAATCTCAGCAACGTCTGGAATCACGTTCCCTGCCACGCCGGCGGACAGCATGGTTGCATTCAGGCGGAGGGG
>JAADDH010000055.1 GCA_013154035.1 Candidatus Iainarchaeum sp.
TATACCATCTCTACGATGCAGCAATCGTCGTTGCCCGCAGGATTAATTACTCCGTTGCAAGGGCAGTCTTTGGCTTTGGGAGTGATACGAGCATAGGGCTGGTATTCTACCCTGCCCTTCAGGTCGTCCCAACACTCTTCGAGCATGCGCGGCCTGTGATCCCATGTGCCATCGACCAGGACCCCTACTGGCGCATACAGAGGGATATTGCCGAGAAGATTGGCTACAAGAAGACCTCCACCGTTCTGTCGAAGTTCATGCCTGGGCTGGACGGTCCGACAGGGAAGATGAGCGCGAGCAAACCGGACTCGACCATATTTGTCACCGACGATGAAAAGACGGTTAAGCGAAAGATCATGAATGCTTTTACGGGTGGTCAGCCCACCGTGAAGGAGCAGAAGGAGAAGGGTGGCAATCCTGACATCTGCTCCGTTTACAAGTGGCACACACTGTTTACGGAAGACGATAAAGAGCTAGCAGAGATTTACCACAACTGCAAGACAGGTGCTCTGCTCTGCGGCGAGTGCAAGCTGCGCCTGTTGAAGAAGGTGCAGGGCGTCCTGAACGAGATCCGTGAAAACGAGAAGCATGCAGAAAAGAATTTAGAGAAGGTAAAGTACGACGGCGCTCTTGCGTCACGAATGTGGGAGTGGAAGATGGACTACGATTAGTGCAAATTTTTTCCTCCCGCTTCTTTTATGGGTAGCGTATGAGGTGCTGGTGATGCCGTCCCAATTTTAAGCACTGACGGGGAAAAGGAATACATGGAGCCAGAGCGTATTGCGCGTTCTTTATCCGAGCTAGAGCGGAAGGTCATAAGGTATGCCGACGCTCGTAGGTCCGTTTCTGAGATTGCCAAGCGTGCCGACCTCTCCGAAGTAGAGGCCATGCGCGGGTTGCAGTATCTGTCCAACAAGGGCGTCATACATTTGGTTCGCGAAGAGCGGGAGGCCTTAGTTCATACCGAGCGGGGTAGGGACTATATACACAGGCCTTTGCCGGAGCGGCGAATCCTCGATGCGCTGAAGGAAGGGCCGAAGAAGATCGGAGAGCTTCCCGTTACGAAAGAGGAATTCTCAGGAGTTATTGGCCTTCTGAAGAAGCAGGGTCTTGTGCGCTTTGAGAACGGTGTGCTTACGCTCACGGAGAAGGGCTACAGCTTTGTCTTTCCCTGGGAGAACTGTTACGCAACGCTGGACTGTTTAGATGAAGAATCCTATAAGATCCTTAATCGGCGCGGACTTGTGACGAGGGAGAAGCACGTGATTTGGTATGCAGAGCCGACGCCTTTGCTCTCCCAGGTGCTCCCTCATGTGCGGGACGATCTTATCGATTCCATCACGCCCGATATCCTTCGCAGCGGCGAATGGAAATCTCGAGAGTTCCGCGCCTACGACGTCGTTTCCCCCATTCCTAAGCGCTTTTATGGTAAGAGGCAGCCTTACTACGAGTTCCTCCGCCGTGTAAAGGATCGTCTGTACGCGTTGGGCTTCCAGGAGGAGGAGCCCGGTGAGATCGTTCTTCCAATGTTCTGGAATTCCAACGCCCTCTTCATGCCTCAGGATCACCCAGCCAGTGATATTCACGATATCTACTTTGTTTCCTCACCGAAGCGCTATGGGGCCCTTCCGGAGGAGTTCGTAGAGCGGGTGAAAGAAGTACACGAGCGCTCTTGGGGCTATGTGTGGGACGATGAGAAGGCGCGTCGCCTCGTCCTGCGCTCTCACGCTACTGCACTCTCGGGTTTGCTTCTCGCTCACAAGCCCAAGATCCCTGGCAAGTACTTCACGATTTCCCGTGTCTTCCGTCCCGATGAGTTTGACTACAAGCACCTTTTGGAGTTCAACCAACTGGACGGAGTTGTCCTGTCAGAGGACATCACGTTCCGCGATCTCCTCGGCCTTCTGAAGGACTTTGCCCGCGAGTTTGCCGGTACTGACAGAGTAAAGTTCAAGGCGGGCTACTTCCCGTTTACGGAGCCTTCTGTGGAGCTCTTCGTCAAACATCCCGAAAAGGGTTGGATTGAGATCGGTGGCGCCGGTATGTTCCGTGAAGAGTTGTTGGAGCCCTTTGAGATTAACGTGCCGGTGATTGCGTGGGGATTGGGAATAGGTAGGTTCGCCATGATGGAGCTGGGCATAACGGATATACGTGAGTTTTACTCCAAGCGGCTGGGGTATCTGCGCAGTGCCAAGAAGATATGGAGGGTATGATATGCCGAAGTACGAAGTGCGCCACGAGGATCTGGAGCATTTGGTGGGGCGGAAGCTCAGCATTGATGAGATAGAGGATATCCTCTTCGACCTCAAGGGCGAATTGGACGACTATAGCGAGGGTATTATCACGGTGGATTATTCCGACACCAACCGACCTGACATGTGGTCCGCGGAGGGGCTTGCCCGTGAGATCAGGGGGTATTTGGGCATTGAAACAGGCTGTCCCCGCTATGACGTGCGCGCATCTGACCTGGAGGTTCGTGTAGATCCGTCTGTTCAATCCATTCGGCCAGTGGTTGCAGCCGCCGTCGTTAATGACGTTAATCTTGGCGTTGCTGGATATGAGCAGCTCATACAACTGCAGGACAAGATCATGCTGACATACGGGCGGAAGAGAAAGCGCGTGGCGATTGGCACCCACAATGCGGATCTGATTGCGTTCCCCCTTCGTTACACTACTGCCGAGCCAGATGCTGTCTCCTTTGTCCCGCTATGGGAAACCCGTGAAATGACGCTTCGCGAGATTCTCGAATTTACAGAGAAAGGTCGCCAGTATTCTGCCCTGCTAGATGGGTTTGCGCGCTACCCTATCCTTATGGATGCTGAAGACCGCGTGGTTTCGTTCCCGCCGATCATTAACTCCAACGATATTGGCAATATTGGCCCCAAGACGAAGAACATCTTCATTGATGTTACAGGTACTGATGAGCGGGCTGTTTTGACTGCTCTTAATGCGGTAGTGGCGGCTCTTGTTGAGCGAGGCGGGCGTGTAGAGTCCGTAAAAATCGTATACCCTGGGAGGACCGTCGTAACTCCCGATCTTTCACCAAGAGCATTCACAGTTCACAAGTCGTATGTGGAGCGAGTCTCCGGCATCTCTTTTGGCGATGATGAATTCCATGATGTTCTCGCCCGCGCCAGATACGATGTAAGCTCAGTTTCCGGCGATGAATGGACTGTGCTTTATCCCGCGTACCGTGCAGACATTATGCACGAGCGCGACGTGGTGGAAGATGTTATTATCGCATACGGGTACAACCGCGTGGAGCCGAAAACCCCTCGTTTCATGACGAAGGGGGGTGCCTCGGAGTATACTAAGCTGGAGGATGCAGTTAAGGAGTTGCTTATAGGCACAGGGGGTCAGGAGATTGCCACGTTTATACTGACATCCCGTTCCGTTCTCGAGCGCGCGAAGCATATTCCTGTTGTTACTCTTCAGAACCCAATGACAGAGACATTTTCCATCGTCCGTCCGGCATTACTTCCCACGGTGTTAGATTTTCTCTCGGCGAATACAGGTGAGGACTACCCCCAGCGGGTTTTTGAAGTCGGAGATGTGGTTGTGGCTAACGATCAGAGCCCTACTGGCACCCGGACGGAGCAACACGTTGCGTATGCGCTGGCGGATTCATCTGTGACATATACGGACGTAAGGCAGGCTCTAGAATTTCTTTTGGACCAGATTGGCGTTTCGTACGAGCTTCACGCTAGAGATTACCCGTTCTACATTCCCGGGCGGTCTGCTGAAATCCTTGCGGGTGGAAGAAGTATCGGCCATGTGGGAGAGGTTCATCCAGAGGTTCTCGAGGCCTTTGGAATCGGGGTGCCGATAGCTGCATTTGAGCTAAGCCTGTCGCAGATCTTGGAGGTGCTGAGGTGATCAATCCTCTCCTTGCAGTATTTTCATACATTCTCGGATCCATACCTTTTGCCTACGTCCTCGCTCGCCTGCACGGTAAGGATATTGCCAGCTTCGGGGATCGAAATATTGGGGCTACTAACGCATATTATGCCACTGGGAAGCTATGGGTCTGGATTGTGGCCGCGATTCTTGATGCCCTGAAGGCATTTCTGCCAGCATATTTTTGGGGACCATGGTATGGGGTTATTGCCGTATTTGGTCACATCTTCTCAGTATTTGGCTTTATATTGATTAGGCGTGTTGTCTCGGGCGCTGGAACGGCGTCGTCCATTGGTTTTGCCCTTGCGGTTGATTGGAGGCTCGTGCCACTGGCTCTTGCTATTTTTATCGTGTATTATCTTGTCCTTCGGCCGGGCGGATCGCTTATGGACTTTTTTGCTGCGGAGCGCGGGTATACTCCCGGGATGGTCATGCTTTGGGCTACCTACGCGATTGCCACCCGTCTCGGCTGGATCGCGGGGCAGAACGCGGATGCTCTGCTGGTCCTCGTATCTTTTGTATCGCTCACATACGCGTACAAACTACGCTACCTCTACAGCAGATGGGGCATTCTTGCGCATAAATAAATACATGTAGTTCTTTCTTCTGTGGGTGATTGTTATGTGCAATTGGAGCAAGATGTCTCGTGAGACACGGTATGCTTTAGATATCTTGGTTTTCCTTGTGGTCGTTGTTGTGGGTTTTCTTGTGCCCCGCGATCGGAGTTTCCTGGGGATTTCAGCAGATTTCATATATTTGGTGTTCGTTCTCGCAGCGGTCGCAGTTTTTGCCTTTAACGTTGCTGTGCGTCTCGCCAGACTGGAGGATGCCGTTTTTGGAAAAGAAAGGAAGGGTTAATCCTCCAGCGCATACTTCTTCTTTATCTTCATGTTCTCGTCGAATTCGTAAACGATTGGCAGGCCTACGGGCACTTCCAATTGTCTGACTTCGTCCGGAGTCAGTCCGTCTAGCTCCATGATGATGCCGCGGAGCGTGTTGCCGTGTGCCGCTACGAGTACTGTTTTTCCTGCCTGTAGTTCGGGAATTATTCGCTCTTTCCAGTATGGCAACACTCTTTCAATAGTATCTTTTAGCGATTCTGCGCTCGGCAGGAGCTCGGGAGGCACGTTCTTGTATCTTTCGTCGAACCGGGGGTGTCTTGGGTCGTTCCGGTCCAGCGGTGGCGGTGGCGTGTCATATCCCCTTCTCCACGCCCAGAACTGTTCTTCCCCTACCTCTTTTCTTACCTCGTCCTTGTTTCTTCCTTGCAGTGCGCCATAATGCCTTTCGTTCAATCTCCAGTGCTTTTCGCCTGGGATCCACAGCCTCTTCATTTCTTTCAGGGCAAGAACGCCAGTCATGATCGCCCTTTCGAGATACGATGTGAACCAGATGTCTGGCTTCAGGCCTGCCTTCGCGATGACCTGTCCCGCACGTTTCGCCTGTTCTTCTCCTTCCGGGGCGAGAGGGACGTCAGTCCACCCCGTGAATATGTTCTCTTTGTTCCAGACACTTAGCCCGTGGCGAAGAAGGATGAGGGTGGCCATGTTACTCCACCCTATACTGGGAAACGATCTCCTTCCAGTCGCGGTTACGCTCCCGCTTCCAGAACGGACCTTTGCGCACCGATGGCCATCCTTCCTCGTAGGGCATCTTGTCCTCGTTTACGTAGAAGATTCCTGTAGGCACCCTTGCGTCAGGGTCTAGCTCATAGTTCCACTCGCGGGCCCTGCGAAGCGCTGCCCAGTAGTCGTGGACGTCGTGCCCATCTTCCTCCAACCTGTAGACGTGCTCCCTGAAGTACTGCGTCGTGTCGTGGAAGGACACACATGGCTGGAGCACCTCAACGAGGGAGAAGCCCTTGTGCTTTATGGCGGCCTTGAGCGTTTCTTTCAAATGAACAACGTCGTATGCAAACTCGCGGGCAACAAATGTGGCTCCCGCCTCCAGCGTGAGCGCTATGGGGTTCAGTGGCTCCTCGAATGTGCCCAGCGGTGTGCTCTTGCCCTTGAAGCCCTTTTCAGTGGTGGCGGTTGCCTGTCCAGTCGTCAGGGCGAAGACCTGGTTGTTGTGGAGGACCACCGTTATGTCCGAGTTGTACCGCGCCGCGTGGAGCAAATGTGCAATTCCCTCGTTTAGGAATCCGCCGTCTCCACCGTAGGCAATCACCTTGAGCTCTGGATTGGCGAGCTTGATGCCCACTGCAGGGGGTATCGCGCGTCCGTGGAGGCCGTAGAGCCCGTTTACGTCGATATAGTCATAGATCTTGGCACCACAGCCGATGTCCGTCGTTATCACAAAGTCCTTGCGCTGGGCGAACCCTTCGTTGATCAATTCCGCTATTGCCATCTTGCTGGCCGTGAGGATCCCAAAGTTACCACAGCCAGGGCACCAGGTGATGGGCGCCGGCGTGTTCAGATCGTTTGGAGTCATGCCGCACATTTTCACAACCTCCTTATGATGTATTCGGGGGTGAAGGGCCTCGCGTCGTACCGGAGGATCTTCTCCTCAATGACCATGCCAGTCTTCTCGGCGATTATATCCCCAAGGAGGCCCGTCACGTCGTTCTCAACAAGCACAATCCTATCCGCATCCTTTACTGCATCCATGAACTGATCCACGGGGAACGGCTCGATGTATGAAACCTGGACGAACTTCCAGCCGTTCAAGCGCTTTATTGCATCCATAATCGCGCCCTTCGTGCTGCCCCAAGACACGATCACCTTGTCGCCGGATCCGTAGACGCTCACGGGCTCTAGCTTGTCTATTTCCTCTGCGATGTACTTGACCTTGCGGAAGCGCTTGTCATTCATCTTAATGGCCCACTCGCCCTCTTCTCGCGTGTATCCATACTCGTCGTGCTCGTAGGACGTAGCGCGTACGGGGACGTCCGCCTGCCCTGGAACCGCTCTCGGGGAGACGCCCGTTTCCGTTATCTCGTAGCTCTTGTAGTCGTCTGGCACGTGGTCGATGATGAAACGCTTGGGCTTCACGCGCGGCGAGAAGTCGTCAATTGTATATGTTGATTCTGCAAGATGCTTGTCCGAAACGATGATCGAGAGCACCCTGTACTTGTAAGCCAAGTAGAACGCCTCTATTGTGCGCTCAAATGCTTCCCTCGGGTCGCCGGGAGCCACGACAACCTTTGGATACTCGCCGTGGCCTATGTTTACCGCCATCTTCAGGTCGCCCTGGCCCGTGTAAGTGGGGATGCCGGTAGATGGGGCGTTGCGCATGGCTAGATACGCCACCAGGGGCACCTCGCTCATGCCCTGCATGGACATTGCTTCCCCCATGAGGGCGAATCCACCGCCCGAAGTGCCCACCATGGTCATTGCGCCGGCGTAGGAAGCGCCGAGCGCCGCGTTGGCCACTCCGATCTCGTTCTCCAATTGGATGACCTGATAGTCGTACTTCGTCTGGAGCGCGGCGAGATAGTGAAGCACCGGTGTGGCCGGTGTCATGGGGTATGCGATGTAGAGATCGATGCCCGCGGCGATGGCACCCAATGCCACTGCCTGGCTGCCGGAGATGAAGTAGCGTGCCTTCTTCGCTGGCTTGACTTCTATTGCGTGTCCCGCGTCCACCGCGTCGTAGCCCTTTCTGGCAGCGGTCACCGCAGCCTCGTTGCTCTTGAGTTCCTCCCGGATCGTCTTCTCGAGCGTCTCGAAGGGCATGCCGAAGCGCTTCCACGCGGCGGCGATGAGGATCGTATTCTCCATGATTCTTGGGACGTTGAGCTCCTTGATGATCGCGTCCGTGTCCACGGAGATCTTCTTCTCCGCGTTTACTCTATTAGGCGCGAAGATCACGGCGTTTTCCTTCATCTCTGCCGCGTGCTTGACGATCGTGTCGTCGTTCAGCGCGATGACGATGTCGTGGCCCTCAAACTCGTGGGACATGATGGGCTCGTCGGAGATGCGCAGAACGTTGAAGTTGTGGCCCCCACGAATGAGCGAGGGGTAGTCCCTGTAGTTAAAAACGTAAAAACCCTCGCGAACAAATGCCTTTCCAAGGATCTCGGCGGCCTTTGCAATGCCCTGGCCAGCCTCTCCTCCAATCAGTATCTGGCGTTCCATGCTCCTATAACGCTGTTAAGATTTAAATGCGAGGTGGTGCGTTATAAACTCCAAACGCATTCTAACACCATGGCGGAGGGTGAGCGACGCTTTGATGTTGTTGGCATCATACTTGTCCTCGTCGGCCTTGCTTATGCCGGAATTGCCATATATCTGGGCACGAATACTGCATGGAGCCCCCATACGGACTATTACATTCAGCAGATCGTTGGAGTTACTGGCAGCTACCTGTGGATGGCCCCTTCTTCGCAGGAATCTGGTTTGCAGGCCATTCTGCGTGCCAATGGTCGCTACGTATATGTCCACCTCGCCCCTGATGGATTGGTGAAAGGGGCATACGTTTTGCCCGACATGAATTTTGTGGGTGCTACCGTATACAAGGGCCACACGTATCTGGTCTCGGCGGATGGACATTTTATAGATCTATACGTTGTCTATGGTTCCAAGCTTCGCCACTATCGGTATTATTGCGACCTTTGGGCTTTGCGTCCACTATCTGCACCTCAGCGCGGTGCGGGCTCACCAATCTTCTACTTTGCGGGCTCTTGGCAGGGCCACAGCGGTGTTTTGCGGGTCGATTTTGCCGATTTAAATTCTCCCGAAGCACGTGTTTTCTATGATATCCCCACGTCTGCTGTTGTTCGTTATGCTAATGTGATTTACTTTACGGGTTCCGATGGATTTGTCAGGGACGTGGATTTAACGGGTAAGTCCGTGACGGTGTATAAGACTGCCATACGGGCAGATCCCGTTGACGCTGGAGATGGTACTGTGGCAGTTCTTTCGGGGGAGCGTGCAGGTGTTGTGTACCTTTCTGGGAATTCTGCTAACGCCTTTTTATTGGACGGAATTCGCGCTAGTTCTGCAGTAGTTACTGAGTTCGGGGCTTTCGTGTCTGCCCCTTCGGGGATTTACGTAATCTCTGGCAGGGACAA
The DNA here is from genome assembly GCA_013154035.1 of Candidatus Iainarchaeum sp. Classification (GTDB taxonomy): domain Archaea; phylum Iainarchaeota; class Iainarchaeia; order JAADDC01; family JAADDC01; genus SZUA-1452. The sequence continues at coordinate 8,912 of JAADDH010000055.1, forward strand.
GAACGATTTGCGTATTTACTTTTCTGATTCGCCATTGGTTCTGGAAGGCTATCTCCAGAATCCCGCGGATTATGAAATTTACGGATCCTATGCTCACGACCCCGCGTATATTCGCGGTAGTTTTGATTTCCCCCGCTGCCCAGTGAATTTTGCCCCTGTTTATGCGAATGTCACGTATATCATTGCTCCTCGTGAGCGTGCAGGAAAAATAGTGGGCGTCCTGACCCCCCTGGAACTAAACGCTACGTCGCCGCTCCTGTTACGGCAGGTATCGCTGCATACTGATTTCCCGTGCTATCACCAGTAGCCTTCGAGCGCTGCTACCACACGCGTATGAACCTCTTTTGGGGTGCCGGATCCGTCCACGACAAGGAACCCTTCTTTTCTTGCAATTTCTAAATATTTCCGGCGGAGTTTTCGCAGGAATTCTAATCTCTCGAATTGTTGGACAAGGCCGTCGTTCCCGTGTGCTCGTCCGATTATTCGCTCCATGGCGGTCTCTGGGTCTATGTCTATGAGTATGGTTATATCGGGTTTCGGGAATTCGCGGTTTATGTAGTTAAGAAAATCATCAGAAACGCCCTGCAAACTTTGATAAACGAAGGATGACCAGTAGTAGCGTTCAGATATGACAATCTCTCCAGCCTCCAGCGCCGGGCGAATGACCTTCTCCACGTGCTCGTTGCGGTCTGCGGCCATCATAAGGGCTATTGTTCGGGGATGTGGTGTGTCCTTGGATCGCAGTATGATTCTCGTGAAATATCCTGTGAAGAGCTCCTTCGTCGGCTCCTCCGTCAGAACGATTTTCTTTCCCTTGCGGATCAGATGGTCGGCGAGCATTCGAGCCTGCGTGCCCTTGCCGGACCCATCAATCCCCTCAAAGACGATGAACATATCTCAATAACTCTGCGGGCGAAATAAAAGGAAGCGGTTGGAGGGACAAACCCCTCACTTCGTTTTCCTAACCACAGGGATCTCGTGGAACTCTTTGGGCATGTATGGGTGCAGAACTTTCGGAATCCGTACAACTTCGCTCTCTGGATCGTAGTGGTTCTCCAGTATCGCTAGCATCACGCGCTGTGCCGCGAGCGCCGTGCTGTTCAGCGTGTGCACGTAGTCCGTCTTTCCGTCCTTCCTGCGGTAGCGTATATTTGCCCGCCTCGCCTGCCATGCCAGACAGTTCGAGCAGGAGACTACTTCCCTGTAGCGCCCCTGCCCTGGATACCACGCTTCTATGTCGTGCTTCCTCGCTGCAACCATGCCCAGGTCGCCGGAAGAGATCTCCACGACTCTGTATGGTATTTCTAACTTTTGCAGGAGCTCCTCCGCGTTGCTCTGGAGGAACTCAAATTCCTTCCACGAGTCCTCGGGGTAGACGTAGGAGAACTGCTCTATCTTGTGGAACTGGTGGACGCGGAAGATGCCCTTTGTGTCTTTTCCATGGGCGCCCGCCTCTTTCCTGAAGCAGGGAGACCAACCCGCATACCGCTTTGGGAGCTCCCCTACTTCGAATATTTCGTCCATGTGGTATCCCAGAAGCGCGTGCTCTGCGGTGGGGATCATGTAGAGATCTTCTCCATCTATCTTGTATATCACGTCTTCGAAGTCTGTAAAGTATGTGGCCGCCTCTTCTACCTTCCTCCGCATCATGTATGGCGGAATTATTGGCTCGAATCCCTTCTTCATAAGCTCCTCGAGTGCCCACCGTGCCAGTGCGAGGTCCAGAAAGACGAGAGCTTTCTTTTCGTAGTAGAAACGGCTCCCGGACGTCTTGCCCGCGCGCTCAGTATCTGCCACATCCAGCATTTCAATGAGGTCATAGTGGTGTGGCGGCTCCCAGTCGATAACTTCGTGTTCAACATCGTGCCCGTCCGTCTCCTCTCTGAACTGGTCGAGATGTTTCTTCCAGACGTGGGGCTTTCCCCAGAACTTGATTGGCTTGTTGTATGAGTCGTCGGGGGCGACGATAACGGCAGGGTGCAGGAAGTTTGGCAAGAGACGGAGTTTCTCCTCTATGAGTTTCTTCAACTCGCTTTCTTGCTTCTCCATTTCCTCTATCTTCGCATCTATTTCCTTGGCCTTCTGCTTCAGCTCTTCTGCCGCGTCGCGTTTTCCCTCCCGGTATAGCCGTCCGATGTCTTTAGATATTTTGTTCCTCTCCGCGCGCAGATTGTTCAGTTCCTTGAGGATTTCACGCCACTCTTTATCCCTTTTCTCGACTTCATTCACGACGGGGACCAGGTCTTCCAGGTATCTTTTTTTCAGGGTGTCTATTACTTCCTCTTTTCTCTGCCTAATATCATCTATGCTTAACACATTCTACACCTCCAAGAACTAGGGCGATCGAGAGAATAAGCCCGAAGCACTACATAGATTGGTACGGCATCGCCCTCCCTAGAAAAAGGGAAGGAGATATTTATATCTTTTCTATTCGCACGGGGACCGTTTTGTAGGATGGGATTTTCGTTTCGGCGTCAAGATCCAGCGGTGTCAGCACGTTCACCGGAAAATCGGCGAAGTGGAACGTCGTCGCGACTACCCCCTCTGGCACCCGTGGCTCTATATGCACCGTGCCGTCCAGTTCGCCTTCGGGGGATATGATTCTAATTCTGTCTCCTTCGCTCAGCCCTTCGCGTTCGGCATCGGTCGGGTTTATCCAGACTGCCCGTGATGAATACATTCGCGTGAGTGTTTCCGACGATCTTGTCAGGTCGCCGGTGTTGAAGTGCGGCATTCTCCTAGCCGTGAAGAGTGTGTATGTGTATCCCGGGTGCTCCACGATGCGCGCGTTGATCCTGCAGAGTCGTTTAAACCGCGCTCCCTTCTCCGCGAATGCATCTTCGCCACGGTATATATTCTCGGGATCCAGATGCATGTATCCGTCTATGCGCTCTGTTATTTCGTAAAATACATCCTTTGCAGTCCGCCAGCCCCATTTGTGCCCCATTTTTCTGGCCAACTCCTGTATGAACTCCCACTCTTGCCGTGCTGCCCCTGGAGGATTTATGACTCGCCTCACTCTTCTTACTCTCCGTTCTCCTGTTGTGATTGTCCCCTCGCGCTCGTACAGTAGCGGTGTAGGTAGTAATATATCTGCGAACTCGCTCGTTTCGTTGAATATTGGCGTCGCGTGCACGATAAACGCTCTTCTCATGTTTTCCCATGATCGCTTTAGCGCCGGAAGCGATCTCGCGGGGTTGAACTGGCTGATGAACAGGAAGTCTACAGGATCCGTGACCATGAACTCCGTGAGGGTTTTGCCCCATCTTGGCGCTATGCCTACGTCTCCTGCGCCCTGTATGTTGATTTTTCCGCGCCCCGTGACGATATTACCATTCTTCAGTATTGCTATGGCCGTGAGTGCCTTTACCGCGTCCGTTCCGTGGTATGTTTGCGTGTATTTCATGCCATGCATGACGCCTACGCGCTCCGCTTTGGCTACAACCTCGCCGAACTCTTTGATCTGCTCCGCAGGGATGCCTGTAATCTCTTCCACAGTCTTTGGATCATATGGTTTGACGCTTGCCTTGAGGTCTTCGTAGCCTGAAACATCTGCGTGAATCTTGTGAGTGTATACGAGCTCATGAAGTATGCCTAAAACGACGAATACCATGCGTCCGGGCTTTACAATTGCTCTGTAGTCCGAAAACTGCGCTGTTTCATCGTTCCATATGTTGATCGTCAGCAGTTTTAGGCCGTTCTTCTTCGCTGCTACGATTTTTGAGAATATTGTCGGGTAGTTGCTTGCGGGGTTTGTCCCGACGACAATGAGAAGATCCAGATCATATACATCGTTTTCGTAGTCTTTTGTCGCAGGAATGCCTAACATATCATTGTATGCTTTGACTGTTGGGGCGTGGCATAGCCTAGCGCAGGAATCCACGTTATCTGTGCCCACAACTTCGCGTGCAAACTTCTGTATTGCGTAATTGTCTTCGTTTGTTATCTCTCCGCTGCCGACCCATCCGGTATTGCCAGGGTCTGTGTTTTCCAACCTGTCCTGAATAAGTTCCAGCGCGTACTCCCAGGATATATGCGAAAACTCACCATCTGCCTCGCGAACCATGGGATATTCTACCCGTTTTGGCCGTAGTGTGTGTATGGACAGTCCTTTTACGCACGGCCTGCCTTCCGATGCTGGGTCATCGGGATCTGGTAGTATTTTGACGATTTTTCCGTTTTCTACAACGTATTTTAGTCGGCAGCCCGCACCGCAGAACATGCACGTGGATTTGATGATCATGCTGTAAATACTCGTTTTTTCAATATAAAGGCAGGGGTGCGGTCCTTTATGCTGAATTGTTTGTCTCCGCACCGTAGTAACAGGTATCTACGTGCTGCGCTTGTTTTCACGTGTTTTTGTATGTCTTTGAAATGTCGTAAGGATCAAACAATTGCCAACCGAGCGAACGAAGTGAGCGCATGCAGGGCGCGTCCAGCAGCGGCTGCCATGTCAGCCGGCACCACGGAGGGTTTCTATGGAACCCTGCCATTGTGACCTGATGTAAGCAACACACGAATTGGGTGGTCGGTGCGGAGCAGCCGGCCTCGCGGCTCGCCAGCCGACTTTGCGGCCGTAGCGGGCCCGCGGGGATTCGAACCCCGGACCTGCGGCTTAGAAGGCCGCCGCCATATCCAGACTAGGCTACGGGCCCATACCGACCATATCCCTGCTGATGGCCATGTCGAAATGTGCGTCCGACCGAGCGGGCGCGAGTGTCGGACCCGCTTGCGCCCCACCGAAGCACTCGGTGCCAGACTAGGCTACGGGCCCCTGCATCTGCAAACTATGGTAGAAAGGGAGAGTTTAAATATTCACGCGCGGGCCTTGGGAATCATCTCTTGAACAATCTGGTAGTAGCTGTTTAGCAGGACGTAGAGCCCGAGGTTCAGGAAGAGTAGTGCGAAAAATATGATTACGATGTTTGCGCTGGCTATCGTCAGGGGAAGCAGTATAAACCCGGCAATTACCGATAGGTATCCTCCAACGAAGTATCGTGGGGCGTGGCCCGGACGTAGTGGGCGCTCATATACGTATTTTGAGAGAAACTCTACGGCATTGCAGTACATTCGCATGTACGCCGGGACTGCGATCCATACTGCCCCCATGATCACCACAACCGATATTAGTATGTGTGCAACGCTGTGCGATGCCGTTTGTGTGACTGCGCTTAGCATTGTTATTGTTGCCGCGACTATAAGTATGAGTGCTGTCGTTATTTGCCGTGCATCGTAGTATGCCTTCTTTGAGAATGCGCCGCTTATTAGTGCCCTCATTTTCACGTATACTGGCGCGTAACCCCCTTCCAATTTCTCTAGCAGCGCATACAGGCGTTTTGGCAGTGTTGCGGATACAAATCTTTCTGCATCAGCATCTGTTTTCACGAAGGAGTATATGAATAGGGAGAGTGTGTAGAATGCGATAGCCCCCGTGGCTATTGCCTGCGATCCACTGAGAATGGCTGCGGCGAGCGCAGCCTCCGACGGCCCTAGCGAGCGTGCAGCCATGTACGCGCCGGTTTTTGGAGGTATTCCGAAGAGCGGACCGAGTATTACGAAGGATATGAAGTTCTGTATGTAGCTTATTGCCAGAATTGCGACGAATATAAGGGCCGTTGACACGGTAATCGGATACTGCATTGCCCCCGCAAGCGCGAAGAGGAAGTACAGTGGTATTGCATCGTGGATGATCGGGTCTATCCAATGCTCGCCAGCGCCGTGGATTCTGTGGTGTGTGAATGCCCCCAGTATGAATATTACGGAGAGGCTATGGAGTATGCCGAAGTACCAGAGAATTACTGCAGCGGCAGCCACGACTACGTCACCGGCACGGGATTTTGAGAAGAAATATGCTGCGTAGATCGCAGCGGTTAGTAGAATTCCCCAGCCGCTGACTCCTAGTGCGTACATCAGAACGATTGCAGTTACTGCAGCGTCCAATGCCACCATTGCCTCCTCCACGCCGCGGTGTGCGAATCTCTTGCCCCAACGGAGTATTAGTGCAGATGACGTGGAGAATAGTATCGCCAGCGTTATTGCGTGCGATATGCCCACGCCCGAGACATAGAATAGAATGAAGAACATGGCGAAGCCTATCGCCACGCGCACGGGCTGTATGAACGTTGTTTGCAGCGGTGCGTTGAATATTCTCCTGCTTGATGCCACGTATCCCAGATAGAACATCAGCGTAGCGATTCCGGACGCGAATAGGAAGCTCTGGATGCTCTGTGGCAGGGCCGGCATAATGAAATGTCCTGCGAGTATGTATCCTATTTGGGGCAATATTCCGAGGTATTGAATAAGCCCGCCAACCATCATTGCTCCCACGAGCACACTGAAAATTAGGGCGGATCCGCTGAGTGCGTCCATATTCTAAACTGGTTCTGGCCAGTATATAACCTTTGGGATATATTATCACTACAACTCAGTGGATACAATGCGATACAGACGCTCCAACCGCTGTTGGTTCCGCAGCATCTTCCAATTTGCGTATCGAACGAGGTATTTTTCATAGTCTTCATCTATCAGCTTGCGTCCGTCCCATACTGGCAGTGCTACCGCGTCTATTCCTCGAATTTCCACGTGTGCCTTTGTTTCATCAATGCTTTGTATTCCTGCGATCTTAACGCCCGCGTTCCGCGCAATCTGTATCAATCTGCTTGCTGCAGCCACGTTCCGCGCCCCCACATGCAGTATAAATGGATCTACCTTGAATATCAGCCTGCCCTTGCCGCTGTATGTGTTTAGTGCGTCTTGCAGTTCGTTGTGCATTATCGGGCGGTGCCACTTTCTGTAGAAGTATGTTTCTCCTTTTTTCTCTCGCTCAGACGCGGCGAGTATTGCTATCCGTCCCGAGCAGGACGATGTTGTTACGTAGTCTTCCCTGCTGTTGATGATGTCCAGTATTTTGACGATAGGCGGATCTACTGCCCCCGCATTCCTTGCTGCTTCGTATTTTCTGAGATGCCTTTTCCGATATTCTTCCCATCTGCCCATGGTAGTCCCCAATTTGGTTTAAAAAGGGTGTGCAGGTCTTTTAATTCATTATTCAAAGGAGGGTTAAGTATGGGCAAGGTTACATATGTGACATGTGCTTTTTGCGGTAGGAGGGTTCCGAGGGACAAGGCCGTTCCGCTGTATAAGCGTCCTTCTTGGTTACCTCCAAATGTAGACGTCCAGTATATGGGTCTCGCGACGGAGAAGATATATGTGTGCATTTCTTGCGCCAAGCACCGTGGTATCTCCTTCGCAGACTGGAGGAAGCGCGTAAGCCGCGAAGATGCTGCTCACAGGCACAGAGCTCGCCGTGCGGCAATGGGTCGCAGGCACCACAGAACCCACAGGCGTCCTCGGGCGCAGGGCAGTGGTTCGAACGATTCCTCTCAGCAGTAGCACTTCTCTTTACTCTCTTTCTCTTGTATTTGCTTTCAAAATAAGAATAGGAATGTTGGGGAATCACTCGATCTTGTATATCATCAGGCTGCCCTGTGGGGCGACCCACACCCTCTTGAAATGCTTCATGGGCACGTTCAGGAGCATTTTTACGATCATGCTGTCGTTCATGCCCTTTGCGAGCAGTATTAGCTGGCCGCCGTTGCTATCTTCGCTTACCTTATATACTGCATATTCTCTGTCGCCAATCTTCAGACGCGTGGCTGCATTGAACTCGTGCCACGTTTGTGCTGTGAATGGCGGGATTTCCGCCCACTGCTCTGTGCTTAGCGTTGTTAGCACGCTCCCATGTTCCAGACAGATGTAGTATGGTTTTCCAGTCACTACGGACTTACTGACTTTCTGACAGGTGATCGTACCTGCGCTGAAGTCTGCCAGCCGTGGATCGCGAAGATCCTGTGTTTGAAGTGCGTAGAGGCCGAGTGCGTACCCCTGCCATAGGAATGCCGGCTGGAAGATCACGTAGTTCATATGCCTCTTTTCTGCGATGCCGTATGCTGTGTTTTCGTCGGGCGCGAGGAAGAACTGGGCTGCCTCCACGTCTGCCTGGTAGTAGTAGTTGGTGTTATCCGTCATTACGCCGCGGTTTGTGAAGAACGTCAGCCAGTGGCCAATGCTCCACCAGTTCAGCAGGTTGGCATCCTTTGGCGTGTTTGCGTCGATCCATTTGAACATAGCTATGTAGTCCTCTCCGGGCTGCGCGCTGAACAGCGGCAGACCCTTTGGCGCGAGGTTCATTTCTTGGTATTCTTTGTTGGTCAGCAGCATGGGGATGCGCGTTGCAGTGTGGTATGTTGCTGTTGCGACCATGGACATGGCAATAAGGCCTATGACTGCAATGATTGCCGCCTTTGCCTTATTCGTCTTTACCCTCTGGAACACATCTTCCAGCGCCACCGCGCTTGCTATGGCTATCGGGAGTCCAAGATAGTAGCAGAACTTTAGCTGGTACCACGCCGCCCACCACGTCAGCGCAAGCCAGCCGAGTATGTATAGGAAGCGCCGATCCTTTGTTGCCCGATACGCTACGAATGGGATCGAGAGTAGCACGATCACTGCAAGGATTCCGTACTTTGCCGGCCAGTTCGCGAAACCGTATGTTTCCTCTCCGATGACTGCGGACCATGGGCCAGCAGTCTTTGGCTCGATCAGACCCCAGTGTGGGTGTAGTACTTGGTCTGCTGCCACACCCTTGTCCGCTTCGAGGGGCAGGATTTTTGCGGCGAACGTGATCACTGGTTTATACCAGTCGAACCCATTGATCGGGCCGGATAGCGCCGCCACGAGGAGCGGGATGTATACCACACCGAGCAACCGCCAGTCGATGATCTTCTCGTCTTTCTTCGGCTTATCGTACATGAATGCAGCGGAGATTCCTGCCAGACTGGCCACGAGAATCATGAATGCAGATCCGAGGAACATCATGGAGAAGCTTGTGCTCTGGAAGCCAATCCTATGTGCCACCCCTGTTGCGTCCGTGATCTCCGTGGAGAACCCGCTATTAACGGGCCCCAGATACAGGGCTATTGCGAATACAAAGGAGATCATGGCAATGTAGAGGTATTTTAGGTTGTTGGATTTGAGCCACAGCACCACGGCGGCCGCAGCGATTGCATACATAATGACAGAAAGCACAGGTGTTGCGAGCGTGTAGATGGTTGTTGCGGTGAGGCTGCCGGTCATCGCCAGCGCCTCTCCTGCTTCTGCCATAGCAATGTTGTGAACGAAGAACCATCCGATTATGGAGAGCACCGCCGCCGCGCCAAGTATGATCCAATCTCTGTTCTCGTCGGGTATGTATCTACTCACGTATCTGGCCACCACGTAGCCCGCGTAGATTATTGTGAATGCAACAACGGAGTATGGCACAATGAAGAACCCATCCCACGAGATTGCTTGGATCAGCATTATGAGCGACGCGATGGCCAAGTATAGCCAATATTTCTTCCTATCCTTTGCTTTATACGCTAGGAACGCGAAAATTAGCGCCAGCGGGATGAAGAAAGACGTGGCGTCGTCCTCATAGAACCCCGAGAGCGTACGGTATATGTATCCTGGGTTAGTTGCTGCAAAGAATCCTGTAAGTGTGCCGAGGATCGGACCCCCAAGGACGTAGCCGAGCCCCATCATTATTGCCGACCCCAGCGCACCGAAGGATGCTGGCAGCCACTTGAACACCATGAGCATGTTTGACTGCAAGTATTGCGTGCCGTATACGAGCTTATACGTCCACGCCGGGAAGTCCATGGATAGCTCCCAGTCCAGCGGCTCTGGGGGGAATCCGCGGAATGCAAGGGGGTCATACTTCGGCAGGTGCCCGTACTGGACGATATACGAAGCCATGCGGGCGAACCAGTATGAGTCGAAACCGAAGATATATGTATACTTTTCGAGGTAGATGCGGGTCGCGAGTCCGAGCATGAATATCATTACCACTCCTAGAATCATGCGCTCCTTACGGTCCATGCTATGATCGGGCCAGGAAGTGTTTTAAAGTTCTGTATGGGATATTGGTATGTTTGTTCACGCGGTCGTTGTGGTTGCGGCTGCGGGGGTGCCCGACGGCCGATAATCGGCCGGCGCTCGCACCGACTACGTCGGGCGCGCCGGGATGCAATCCCGGAGTCGCGGGTCTGGTCTCACGACCAGACGCACAATTGGAGAGGTAAGCTTGGGCGGGGGTGCCCGAGTGGCCAAAGGGGCCGGATTCAGGGTCCGGTGGCTTAGTGCCTTCCAGGGTTCGAATCCCTGCCCCCGCACTACGGCCGATACGCGGCCGGCGAGCCGCGAGGCCGGTTGCTCCGCAACCGACCACACAATTCTCGTATTATCTTACAACTGGATGTACAATAGCAGGGTTCCGCAGGACCCCTCTATGGTGCCAGCTGACATGGCTGCCACTGGTGGCCCGCGTCCAGCATGCGCGCACTCCGTGC
>JAADDH010000020.1 GCA_013154035.1 Candidatus Iainarchaeum sp.
GGGTGCGTTTCAAAATAGGGGCAATGATGATAAGATGGAACAAAAGCTCCCAGTCAAGCCTATTTTTCAAAAAGGAGTGCCTCATCATGTCGAAGAAGCTGACACCCGAACGCCGACAAGCATTGAAGGAAAAGCTGATAGCGAGCCTGGAAGAACAGGTGGAAGCCTATCTGGATTGGTATGACGACACAGAGGATTTAAAATTTAGAGACGTGGAAAAGCAAGTGTTAGAAATTCGGAAGGGAATGGGAGCTCAACTGGCAGAGATAATTGTCGCAGCAGAGGCAACAACGATGGAGGCAGGAATGCGCTGTCCGGTTTGTGGAGGTAAGTTGAGAACGAAAGGGAAAAAGGAAAAGGTGGTGGTGAGTCTAGCCGGAGAGGTGAAAGTAGAGCGGAACTATTACTATTGCCCCCATTGCCAGAGGGGCTTTTTCCCCCTTGGACCAAAAGATGGAGATGGGAGGGGGATGGAGTGATGGCGTGGAGCGGGAGAGTGTACGGTTGAGTGGACTGCTGCCCTATGAAGAAGTAATCGTTGTGATGGCGCGATTAGGGCAAGTTTATCTGTCGAAAACGAGTGTATGGCGGGAGACCCAGACATTTGGTAAGGAACTTCAAGCATTAGAAGAGCGGGAGCGCATCTCAGCCATGGTTACACCTGCACAATGGCATACGACGATGATGGAGGTGGAACCGAGGCGGAAGGGCGTGTCTATGGATGGAGGGATGGTCTATATTTTAGGGGAAGGATGGAAGGAATTGAAGGTAGGAAGTGTATTTGAGGTTGGATTACACCCTGGTGTCGACCGGGAGAGTGGGGAGTCCGTAACCTTACCCAAAGCCGAATCCATCAGTTATGTTGCGCACCTGGGTGGCCCTAACGCATTTGGAACGATGGTGTGGGCGGAAGCACGCAGGCGTAATTGGTGGCAGGCCGATGCCACTCAGGTTGTGGCCGATGGCGCCCCCTGGATATGGAATCTTACCGCACTCCATTTTGGTGAGAGTGTTCAAGTTGTCGATTGGTATCACGCCAAATCTCATCTGGCTGCTGCAGCACAGGCGTTGCATGGTGCAGACGTGAAAAGATTGCAGCGTTGGCTAAAAATCCATGAAGAACAGCTTTACCAGGGGCATGCCCGTCGTATCGGAGAAACGTTGTTGGGTGAGGCGCAGAAACGCCCTGAACTTGCCGAAGACCTGCGTACTGAAGCAAACTATTTTCTAAAACATCAGCGGCGTATGCGTTATATGGCGTTGCGGGAAGAGGGGTGGGTGATTGGCAGTGGCATGGTGGAAAGTGGCATCAAACAGTATAAAGCCAGATTCTGTGGCCCAGGTATGCGTTGGTCTCGCCCGGGCGCTGAACGACTTATCTCCGTGCGTTCCGCCATTCTCAGCAATCGCTTTGATCAACGCTGGGAGCAAGTCAGAAATTTGCCCCCAAATTGAAACGCACCCGAAATAATGGCAGCATTTTACCTGCTGCGTCAGAGCGGATTTTTCTAGCAACCGCGGGCTACTCAAAAAGCAAATGGATTATGGATTGTCCCAAATTCGAATACGCCTTGAAGCATTCCCAACCGTTGAATTCGTCTCCCCACGATAGCGAAGATGCGTTTTCGGCCCATCCTATTCCTGTGGCTTCTCTCGTATTTTAGTCTTTCCTTTGTGATCGCCCCAAATACGGATGATGATATAGGCGATCATGGCGAAGAGGAAGAAAAGCAAAAGCATCCATGCCAGGGCTTGTAACGTTTCAATGACTGTACGATAGACCTCTAAAATCCAATACTCAGGGGTTAATGTAAGCGAATCCGAGGGAATGGGTATTCCGTCGGGTGTGTAGCCGTTGGGATGAGGAAGATAGCGTTCCAGTTCATAAATTCGTACACCACCTGAAATACCCACTACATAAATGGCAAATTTCATATATTTTGCCCACACACTTGCAATTTCTTCTCCTACAATACGTTCTAGGATTGTCGTGATGGGCTTGTCGAAGGCGCGGGCAACGAGAAAACAAACCAGGAGGGAGATAAGCAGGACAACGAAAAGTAGTGCAAAGAACATAGTATGAAACTCCTTATCAGCCGGAATCAGCCGAAAACCTTTCCTATGCTATGGGGATGTGTCCATTTCAGTTAGAGGGGCGTCATACTTGCTGAAGCGCGACATACTGTACAAACGCCAATGCATTTTGGACACACCCATGCTATTTTAGCATATCTTCGTCTGGATCTGCGCAGATCATCTTTTCATTTTTTCAATCTGCGTTCATCTGCGCCTCATCAGCGTCATCTGCGTCCCCAAACAGCCGTGAAACGTGAAGACGTGATGCGTGAGACCTCACGTTTCACGTTTTACGTATCACGCCGGTCGCGAACTCGGCCAACATCGCCGCCGAAATCTTTTCGCAAGCGCGGACAACTTCATTTTCTAAACAGAGGAGGCCGCGTGGCAATGGATGTAGGTTGTCAAAGTTCGATCGATTGCATCATCTCCAATAAGGAGGAGAGGATGCGTGCCCGATAATCAATGGCCGTTTGTACGTTGGCATTATGGAGTCGAAGTAGGTCTGCGTCGAGCTCCAATCGCCCGTCGCGCAGCCGCATGGGCGCGACGAGGGAGCTGTCACCATCAAGTTTAATGACAGTCTGGGCCAAGGGTTTAGCTTGAGAGAAGTCGATGTCGCCATCATCATCCACGATGACATAGCGGGTTTCCACAGTCAGCGTTGCCGCGTCCTTGACGTAATGGGCGATGGTTTCCGCTGCTTCGCGAAGGGAGGTTTCAAAATCGACAGCCATGGTTATCTCCTGAAACAAATGTCAATGTGGTCATGCACGTTTTATGATGTGTTTGATGCTGAATCGTTTTGTTGGGTTTGGGCGAGTTCCTGGCGTAGTCGTTGGATAAATCGCCATACGGCGGGCAATGTGAGCAGAATGTTCCCAGGATGAGCGAGCAAAGGCAAAGTTAGGATGGCACCGGTGAGGATAAGGGTGGTTGTCCGTAGGAGGGCAGTTCGTGAGGCCAGAGCCAGTTGTAGGGAGCGGGCATGTAATCTTTCTATGCCAGATGGTATGGGAAAATTCCATTCAGTCTGAAAGTCGCCAGTCCAGCTCACGAGCGTACGGGCCACAAGCTTGCCCTCAATCTTTGTCTCTATCCATGCATAATAAGAAACGAATCGTTGAACATCTTGCAGAAATTCTCGAAGCTCTTCCGCAGCTTGTTTCCATTCATAATGGATATCCCAGGCGAAACTCGCAGTTTCGGGCGGGGATTGGAGTAAGGCTAGGAGTTCATTTTCTGGTGGAGGAAGGGGTGGAGTCGGCGCAGCTGCCTGGGATGAAGTTGTTGTTTGCTTGGTGAGCAGGGCCCGTAACCGGTCAGGGGCCAGATCATTGCTCTTTTCTGTCAGCCCGATAAGGGTCTGAATGCTATCGAGTTGGTTGTGGGCGATTTTCACGTCCGCAGAGAAATCCCGTTGCCATACGACAGGTGTGGACTTCCCCTTCTCCGGCCCCAATGCGGTCGTCACTGCCTTTTCTGGATGGTCCAGCCAGAGGGCCAGTAGGGGGTCCGATAGGGATGAGGAAGCCATCATCGCGGGCGGGGCTTCTGCCTTAGAGTGTTCTCAGTGCGTCGAGAAGGGCGGCGGCTGCGGCCACCGCGGCTTTCAGCATCTCGTTGCGGTTCTCCTGAGCCTGGCGCACTGTGTCCAGGTGGATCTGCCATAGGCGCTCGTTGACTGCTCCCCGGCGTTCGGGCACATAGACTACAGTATCGCCATCGAATTCGATACGGGTATAGGCTCGCAGCTTCCCGCGGGGCATTCCGTCGGGGTTGGTGTTCTCTAAGCTTTTACTGACAAAGGTCTTGACTTCCAGGGTGCTGACCTCGCTTACCGCCTCCTGAAGAGCCTCCCCCAAGCGATCTGCCAGGCTCTCTAATGCATCTATCAGCTTGCGTTGCGCTTCCCGTACGTCATCTTGTAGTCCAAAATCCATGACCGCGGCCATTTCAGATTCTGCGGCCGAGGCCTTGGTTGGGGTTGTTTCGTCTTTGCTGTGGATGGAACCGGCAATGGGTTCTTGGGATTCATCCGTTGCAGGAGATTTCTTGGGCATAAGCTAGCTCAAAGGATAAGATGGGATGCGTATACGGAGGCAAGTATAGGCAGGTCGGATGGTTTATGGATGTAAAAAGTGTCTGACAGGGGATGTCGTCAGGTTTTTGACGTCTGCTATTTATACTTGTCTAGTTGTAAAGCCCCTCGATGATGATCTCTCGTTGATTATACGTCATACAGCGTGGTTTTTCGGCATGCCATAGGTCCGATCTCAGATTAGCATGTTTTTGTCTTGGATGCAAGCATATCTGGCAATGGAGGCGTTGGGTATTCTGAGGCATACCTTACTTGACT
>JAADDH010000051.1 GCA_013154035.1 Candidatus Iainarchaeum sp.
TAGCAGGGGCTGCGCCCCCTGCACCCCATCGCGAACTATGTTCGCGTGCACACAAACTCGTGGAGTTTGCGATGCTGCATCGGCGTTCGCTACGCTCAGCCGATATTTGCCGGCCGGCGCTACGTACTGACTGCGTCGGGGCGCCTAGGATGCAATCCCGGAGGCGCGTGCTGGTCTAACGACCAGACGCACAGTTGGCAGGCTATTGTGCGGGGGTGCCCGAGTGGCCAAAGGGGCCGGACTTAGGATCCGGTGGCTTAGTGCCTTCCGGGGTTCGAATCCCCGCCCCCGCATCACACCAACTGCCCCATCACAAGTTTAATATGTCCAAGAATTGGTGTTGTGATTCCCGGTTGTCTTATGCGCCAAGTATGTGTATCAGGATCGTTGCCGTGCCTAGGAATGTTGAGAAGCCGATAGCATCCGTTAGCGTCGTGAGTATTACCGAGCTGCTAGCGGCAGGGTCGAATCCCATCTTTTTTAGGCCTATGGGTACTGCAGCCCCTGCAATTGCAGCTAATACAAATGCGACGGGTGTAGCCAGCGCGAGGGCGAGCGATGCGATCATGTTGCCCTTCCACAGGTATGTGAATATGAATCCGATTACGCCCACGACGATGCCGTCCAGTATTGCGACCGCCAGCTCCTTTGCGAATAGTTTTGCAGCTCTTACCTTCTTTAACTCCCCCGTTGCCATACCCCTGATTATGACTGCCATCGTTTGCGTTGTTACGCTGCCTGCTTCGCCGGGGACGATCGGTAGCAATACTGCCAGGAGGACTAGTGTCTTCAGCGTGCTCTGGAAGATGTTGATGACCCCTGCAGATATGAATTCGACAAAGAGATACACGATGAGCCAGGGAACGCGGTTTCGGAATGCCTTTGTGACGGGATCATATACGTGCTCAAGTCTACTCATTGCGGATTGCTTGGCATGCTCTAGATCCTTTGCGTAGTCCAAAAGCCGTATTGATTCCTCCGCTCCAATTACGCCTACGGGAATCCCATTTACGGTTACTACAATGACATCTGGCGCTTGGCGTCTGAAGATCTCCACCACTTTTTCTACGGGGGTGAGTATATCTACGCTGGGGGCGCTGGATATCAGTTCCGCCAGTTTTTTTCCTGTTAGCAAGTCTTCGATATGGATTACGCCGATGTATTTGCCGTCTTCACCCGTTACGACGACGTGGTGTTTGTGTGGTGCTACACGGACGAGAGCAATTGCTTCCTTTGTGCTATCCGTTGGTTTGACTGTTATAATTCCCGTGTTCATCCATCCACCCGCGACTCTGTGACTGAGCCTTGCCTGTTGGTATATTTTGTTTCGTCTGTCTACTGGCAGGCTTTGGATTGCTATGGCGCGCTCTTCTGGCGGTAAACCTGCGAGAATCTGAACTGCTCTTCGATCCCCTACTTCTGTGAGCGACGGTTGCTTTTCTTGCATGTTATCTCAACATATCCACGGTTTTCGGGTTTATATCGTTGCTGGTGCACAGCGTTAAAAATGGTTCTGCACTTTGAATTCATAGATAGTTGCCGGGGTGGCGGAGCGGCTACGCGTGGGACTGCAGATCCCATTTACGCGGGTTCGAATCCCGCCCCCGGCTCATTTCTCTCCCTGAGCCCGTTTCAAATACTCTTCGCTCTTCTTCCAGTCCCAGAAGTATTGGATCTGCTCTCGGATTACGCGAGCGTACGCGTAGAACACTGCCGTAAGTATGATTGCGATGGCCGTTTGCACGTCCCCGGGCGGATGGAACGCTAGAATGTAAATTACGGCTCCGGCACCCAGCGTGAATACTGTTTCTATGTTGCCCTCTTGGATGTCGTACCACTTGCCGATTCCCTCCCTGCGCCAGTCTAATGGATTCATTATTATGTAGAATACTGCAAATGTTATCAGCGCGATGATTGCCATCTGCCATGCATTCACCAGCAGCCAGCCGACCGTTGCAGCCATTCCCAGTCCTGAGCGGATTCTCCTAAATCGGAACTTCGATATGATTAGCCAGAAGGAGAATACGTGGCCCACAACGCCGAATGCTCCTGCGATTGGCCCCCATATCAGCGAGGGGATTATTCCCTTGCTTGCATCCAGCACGACCGCTACGATTGCTGCAGTCGCACTCCCAGTTACGAACGCTACGTTGGATGCTCCAACGTTCTTAGATCCCTCCTCGCTTACGTCGTGCCCCCAGAACCTTGCCACGATGTAGGAGAACGGTATTGAGCCGTAGAGATATGCGAGAAGATATGCGAGCCAAGCATCCATGCAACCACTTATTTCATTAGAGCATTTAAGTTTCCCCGTGCCACTTCGCTCATTGTCGTAAGACTTTGAGATGATAGAAACGCAGGTGCCATCACCGCAATGATTGCGCCGATAATCAGCAGCGTTTTTGCGGTGTCGAGGCGGTGCACCCGCCGCAGCGTAACCCAGAAATAGCAAAGTTCGACTCCGATAAACGCGTAGTAGAGATATATGCCTGCGGAGATGCTGTATGCAAACATCACTATGCCCAGTGCCTGAACCGCAAATACGTATGGCTTCCACCGCGCGATGTATGAAACGTGATCGTCGTAGTCTGCCTGGCTTCCCAGCAGTCTTGCGAGCCCGTAAACTGCGCCGCCGTCCAGTCCCAGCACATCCACGTACATGAATAGGAGCACGGCCAGCCCAGTGAGCAGCAGATTCCTTGGTGCTGTGCCTTCCGCCACGAATATAATTGCAGATGCGATTACGAGCACAGCAAAACCCTGGACGATGTGCTGGATTATTTTACCGTAGCCGATTCGCCCTACTTCTGGAAGTATTCCCATGAGAGTATAATGATGCAGCGATTTAAACGCCTTGCATCTTGATTCTTCTGTGAAGGTTGCCCTCCTTGCTGACCTGCACCTTGGTTTTGGGTACACCAGGCAAGGTTCCGACGATATGCGCGAGGATTCTTTCCGCAACGCAGAGTCTGCCATCCGTATCGCGGCGGAGCGAGCTGATCTTATTCTGATTGCAGGGGATCTGTTTGACCGTCCCCGATTTAGTACTGATGTGTTTCTTCGGGCACTGGATATTTTTGACATACCTCGTATGCACCCATCCTCTGTGCGCGTTGCTGGGGGCTCTAAGAAGGTCGGATCCTTTTTTGGCACTCCAGTCGTTGCGATCCGCGGTAACCATGACGTGGGTGGCGACTTGAATTCTCACCCGGTTATTCTTCTGGAGCGTGCCCATCGTCTTATCTATCTACACCGCAACAGCATCGTCTTTGAGGGGGATTCTGGCGACCGCGTCGCAATCACTGGCGTTGGCTGGATTCCTTCTAAGCGCCCTGATCGTCTTCTGGAGTTCTTCTCGTCCCACGTTCCGCAGCCTGTATCCGACGCATACAATATCCTCATGATACACCAGCCGTTGAAGAATATGGATGTTCACAGCGCTCCAGAGGTGCTAGGGGCAAATGCAGGGGAGACTCCCCTTCCCATTTCGGTTTTGCCCACGGGCTATGACCTGTACCTCGCCGGTCATATACATAGGCACCTGCACCGAAATATTGGCGGCTACAACATCGTTATGCCTGGGAGCACCGTGCGTACACAGTGGATTGATTCGGAGGTGGAGGCAGATCGGCGATTTTGGATTTTGGATACTTCCACAGGATCTTTGGAGGAGGTTGTTATCCCCACCGCTCGGAAGGGTCGAGTCGTCCGCGTTGATGTGAGCGGTATGTCCCCAGCGGAGGCGAGGGATGCGGCAGCAAAATCGTTGGCAGCGGCAATTGCGGATTTGCCCCACGACCCGAAGCCCATTATTAAATTGGTTTTGACTGGGCGGTCGGAGGGCATCTTAGATCTCTCTTCCGTCGTTGATCGATTTGCTGACCGTGCCATTGTTCGCGTTTTTGACAATACTTCTTCGGCCCTCGCGGAGGCGATTGCGTCAGCGGTTGCGGAGCACCAGGCGAATACCCAGCTGTTTTCCCGAGAGTATGCCCGTTCTGTGCTTGATACGATGATGGCAAAGCTCGGACTTGCCCCTGGTCCTGATTTTGACGCATTCCTTAGCCAGATCCTCATCGATGATGCGCCATCTTCCGCCAAAGATGCTCTCATTGACCGTATCATGAATTTTATCTTGAACCACCGCGTGTTTGCGCATGACAGCTCATCCTCTGGCGATACGGCGTCCGAACAGGGTCCCAAAAAGCCTTCGAGCACAATTTTGGACTGGTCTTCTCCATAGTTTTAAACAGTTTCTCAACATTTGCATATTGTTCCTTCGAAGTAGGTGCCCGACGGCCGATAATCGGCCGGCGCTCGCACCGACTACGTCGGGCGCACCGGGATGCAATCCCGGAGTCGCGGGTCTGGTCTCACGACCAGACGCACAATTGGAGAGGTAAGCTTGGGCGGGGGTGCC
>JAADDH010000015.1 GCA_013154035.1 Candidatus Iainarchaeum sp.
CCGGCGACCTGGACGGAAATGGCAAAGTCGACCAAGCCGATCTGGAGCTTTTGCGCTCGAGCTACGCCTTCAACCCCGGCGGCAAGCTGACCCCAGAAAAGCCGCAACCCGCCCCGGATAAAAATGACGAAAATGCTTCTGAAAAAAGCCGCTCTATAGAAAATGCCGATTCCAAAACTAAGAATGGAGCAAACTAACAGTTAACGTCTTACAATTTGCTTTTGCTTTATTACACCAAGAAATTACCTCTTTTTCAGCCAAATCACTTCTATAGTGAGGAAAAGCGCTTCAAGCAGCATCACAATCAGTGCTATTCGCCAAACCACTAAAAGCACACTTTTTCCACTTGCTTCCCACAGCAAATAGCCCGCTGCAAATATGAGATATGTCAGCAGCATCATCTGATATTTCCTATCTGATAAACAGGCTGTTTTGTCTAATAAACAGATGTTTACAGTAATAAATATTGTGACTGTTGTAATTAATATGTTTCGATAAATTGTTTTAGTGGCGAAGGGGTCGCTATTCGAGAAAAACGCCACCACTAACAGTAATATTCCCACTACCAGCTGCACAGCGCCTACGCCTAGTTTCATACCCTAATCCTATTTATCAACAATCTTACCCTAACCTCAAATGGACACAAGGTCATTAACTCACGGTGTCGACACATTGGTCCTCTGGTACTCCTGGGGCTCACGCTACCGGCTTCCCCAGAACTTTCTTTCTCGCTTGGAGACTGCTCGTCAGGAACGAGCCAATCTTGACCTAGTCCATCCCATTCTTGTTAACGTTGCAGACCTTACCCTTCCCGCCACCCTCGAGGGCCGCACGTTTGAGCGTGCCCAGTTCCGCCGAGTAAGACACTACCGCTACGGACTCACCTTCGGTAATGAAGCGCTCTTCATCGGTTTTTCCGATCCATCTAACGCCAAAGTTATGCGCGACGACTACGCCCAGGTCCGTGTGGAGCTTCACGGCCGCTACATTCGCGCCCTTGGCGGCGACATTCGCGAAATTGTCGACATCATCACCGCCCGTTTAATCTCACTCGTTGCCGAAGCTGGCGTATCTCAACCCGATCCGCTGGCTGTCCGCGTAACCCGCGTAGACCTCTACGCCGACTTTGTCAGCCCGTCTGAACCCTTCTCCTTGGCCGATCTCCACCGTTTCGTTTCTCGTGCGCGCGACCGCCAAGCCTACCTCGAGGCTGCCGAACAAGCGCCCGGCGGCGAGCGCGTAAGCGCTGCCCCGGGCGCTGGCGGCCCCCTCAAGAGTAGCACGGGGGCCGCTAAGTGCAATACCGATTTCCCGTATCTCATCGGCGTTCCCGCCGCCCTTTCCGAAGCCCAGGTGAACCTTAGCGGTCCTCGTTGGACCTCGTTCCGGTTTGGTAGTTCAAAACTCCTTGCTCGCCTCTACAGCAAAACCGCCGAAGCTCGCAAGAAACCTGATACCAAGGAGCTACTCCGCGATTACGCAGCCGAGTTCAGCCTCGACGAAGACGCCACGGTCTGGCGCGTCGAGTTCCAGCTGCGGAAGGATGTTCTCGCCGCCTTTCTCCATCCTGAGCTTGGCGTGCTCGACCTCCGCAACTGGAGCGTACTCGTAGAGCATCTCGGCGCGCTGTGGCACTACCTCACCACAGAGTGGCTGTCTCTGCGTACGCCTACGGCCAACAAGCAGCCTACGCGCTGGCCCGAGGATCCCCTTTGGAACGAGGTCGTTTTGGCGTGGGCGCGCATTCAGGTGCCTCTCAAGCGCGCGCGTCGCCCTCTCCGTGCCTCTGCTGAAGGATTGGTATCCCAAGCGGTCGGCGTGATTCTCTCCGCTGCTGCTGTCCAGGGCGTGGCCCTGGAGCGGGTAGCTCAAGCTCGCCGCAGTCTTGAGCGAACCCTTTCCCGTCTCTTGGGTTCGTCGCCTTTCGTTCTTCCTGAATCCCTCTCCGGCGGCGTTTTTGAACTGCGCTACCTTGAACGCCTCGCGCTCTATCAGGGGGTAACCTCATGACCTGGTTTCTTCGTGGCTTCCTTTGGGAAGACGGCAAACGCCTTTTCCGCTGGGCCTTTGGTGCGGTCGGTGCCGCACTCACGGGTGATCGTTTCTATATGAGGAGGTAGTTCCATGAACGGTGTCTACGTAAAAGGAAACTTCGTTCGCTACACGTCCCGAACCGCCGACAACGGCAAGGTCTACCACACGGTCGAACTCATCATCGACGACCAAAGTCCGATTCTGCGTCTGAATCTGGACCCCGAAAGCGTTCCCGACATCATGGCGCTCAAGCCCATGGACCCAGTCACGTTTCGTGCCCGCATCTACGTTCGGGAAAACACACCGCGCCTCGGGACCGTCCTCTACGTCCGCGAACCTGTCACGGAGCAAAAATCGAAATGACCCTCGCCGAGGTTCCAGTCGATCAAGTCGTTGAGGTGCTGAAGGTCTTTTCCTTCGCACTCGGTGTGTTGTCTGGCCTCTTGGCTGTGGGGGATTGGTGATGTTCGATCCGTCCACCGCGTGGTTGTCTGTCGTCACCATCGCCAGCGTGCCATTCGCGTTCTTGGCCGCTTACCGCTATCTCTGGGTCTTGTTCCGGAGCGTCTCATGAGCTGGCAAGACGTGTGGTCTGCGTATCTTTGGGGGCTCGCTGGTGGCGTCATCCTCGGCTTTTTGCGAGCCATCTTCAAACGGCTCTAACGCGCGTCCAGGGCCGCGCGTGAGCAGAAAGGAAGGTGATTGGTATGCGTAAGTACATCAACAACCTGACTAAGGTCCTCGGCTCCTCGCTCCTCCTGGGTGCTTTGGCTTTCGCCCAGGCCGACATCGACCCGGCCCCCATCGCCGACCGGGTCACCGCGAACCTCACCGCGATCGCCAGCGCTGGCGTAGGCGTCCTCGCTCTCTCCATCGGCCTCGCGACCGCCTTCAAGTTCGCCCGCCGCTTCCTCCGCGGCTAAAAGGAGGTGTCTATGCTCCGGTCACTGGTTTTTGCCCTGGCTGTGGCCGGGGCATTTTCATTTGCACACCGTGCTCCAATACCAACATCAAATATGACAATAGTCAGAGATGCAGTGGAAAGCGCAATCGAAGGATTCACATTAGACGAGATTATAGCTTGGTCAGACTCTCAATATACTCGCACCATCAGCTGGGGCCGTTATGTGCGTTATGGAGGTACACTGATTCTAGGAGCAAGTCTCATATACGCAAGTCTAGATTGGTATTACAATTATGCAAAAAAAGTCACTAATACACCATTAGACAATTGGTATTTTGGAGAAGGAGCTTATGAATGGAACACGTCACAGTTAGAACTAAGACCAACGTCCTCAGATCTACCATGTTATTTTGACATATACCCAGGCACTACTTATTCATCGGTAAAGTGGTATGTAAACGGCCAGAGATATCGATATGTTTCTTTTTCGGAAAGCGATTATCCAGATCATTTATCACAAGCACGGGCATGGGCCGAAGCTCAGTCACACACAGATATCTGCTTACCTAATCGCACGCCATTAGCGGATTATCTTAGACAGAATCCATCAGCAGCCCCTGGTGTTACAGAAGCAGTCACAGACTATGTAGATGAATTTTCAGACTGGCCACTGACGTTTGATTCTCCATTGCCAGGTGTTTCGCTAGATCCAGCTCCTAACGGAAATCAATGGTTAGACAACCCGTTCTTTGATCCATTACTAGATACGGACACGGATAACTGGCCGGATTGGTTCGAGTACGATTTATATTCGGATCCATCTAACCCTGCGTCTCAGCCTCCTTCTACTGCCGATCCAGATAACGACGGCTATGACAATGCAACCGAACGAGACTCAGGAACGGATCCAACAGACCCAAACAGTCGCCCAGATGTCGAAGTGGACCAAGACTCGGACGGCGATGGCATAAAAGACTCCGCAGATCCCTGCCCATCAGATCCCACCAACATGTGCCGGCCAGAAGAAGATTCTCAAGACGATATCCCGAATCCAGAAGAACCATCTCTTACCCCAGTAGAAATTCCACAATTTGAACAACCAGTGATGCCAAGTATATCGAGCCGATTTGACAGATAGAAGAGAACTTCCAGAATAGACTAGAAGACCTTTGGACAACGCTACAAAATCGTTTTCCTGTTGGAATGGCCCGCTGGATTCCGACGCCTCCATCTATTAGTGGAGGAACCTGTGATATGTCCATTTCACTACAGATCCCAGATCTACCCTCAACGCAGATAGATATCTGCAATAACCCAGTAATGGAGTGGGCTGCGACCACTGGTCGACAGCTAGTTCTTGTTTCTCTGATGGTTAGTTTTCTCTTTGCTGTAGTACGGAGGGCCAGTAGTGCGTAGCTGTTTGAATCATGTGGATAGGGCTTTTCCCTGGAAA
>JAADDH010000067.1 GCA_013154035.1 Candidatus Iainarchaeum sp.
GAAGGTGTGAAGAAAATTCTTGAGCCTGTTACAAAGGAGGTCAAGATCCTGTTCTTCAAGGACGACTCGCCGCGTTGCCAATATTGCAACGTGATCGAAGAGCTTCTCGAAGACATCCACTCCGTTAATGAGAACGTTGTCTATGAGGTGCTCGATGCAAACAGCGAAGAGGCAAAGAAGTACGGCATAGAGGGCGGTCCAGTGCTCATATTTGCAGACAAGCCAAACATACGCTACAGGGGCATCCCCTCTGGCCACGAGTTCCCTGCGTTCCTTGAGGACATTGTCTCCATGGAAAGGGGGGAAGTAGAAATCAATGAAAATGCAGCTAAAAAGATCGCAGAGATCGACAAGCCCATAAAGATGTGGATTTTCGTAACACCAACATGTCCATACTGTCCACTCGCAGTGCGCGCAGCCCACCACTTCGCCTTCATCAATGATAAAATCACGGCAGAAATGATCGAAGCAATCGAGTGGAGCGACCTTGCAGACAAGTTCCAGGTATCCGCCGTGCCCAAGAATGTAATCCTTGACGAGAACGGCAATGAGCTCGTTGAATGGGAAGGCGCGCTGCCCGAAGAGGTTTTCGCAGAATACACCCTCAAAGCATTCAAGGGCGAGGTCAAAGGAAAGATTAACTTCATGTGAGGTGGTCAAATGGCTGCCCCATTCTCCTTTTCCCTCGATTCGGCTGTAACGTCCAAGGCGGAGCTCAAGCCCGAGTACGACGTTGTTATCATCGGCGGAGGGCCTGCTGGTCTTGCCGCAGCTATCTACGCTGCTCGTGCCAAGATCAGAACTGCAGTACTCTCCAAGGACTTTGGCGGGCAAGTACTCGACGCGCACTCCGTTGAAAACTACCCCGGATTCGTGAAGGCGACGGGCGAGGAGCTCATGAAGAAATTCAGAGAGCACGCGGAGCACTTCGGCGCCGAACTCGTCCAATCAACGGTACAGGATATAAGAAAGGAGGGCGATCGCTTCGTCATCGTAACGGGCAAAGGAGAAACCCGGGCGCCAGCAGTGATCTACGCCACGGGGTCCACCCACAGGAAGCTCGGCGTTCCCGGCGAGGAAGAGTTCCTGGGCAAGGGGGTATCATACTGCGCCATCTGCGACGCCGCACTCTTCAAGGACAAGGCCGTCGCAGTCGTGGGCGGCGGAAACACAGCATTTATGGACGCGGACTTGCTTACTCAGCACGCAAAGAAGGTCTACATCATCCACCGCCGCAATGAGTTCCGTGCAGAGCCACTCTGGGTCGAAAGACTGCAGAAGAACCCGAAGGTGGAGTTCATAACGCCCTACGTCGTAGAGCGCATCGAAGGAACAGATCGCGTGGAGAAACTCGTGCTGAGGAACAGGGAAACAGGAAAAACGAAGGAACTGCCCGTGGACGGCGTGTTCATAGACATCGGCATGATCCCCCAGACAGAGCTGGCGAAGCGCGTGGGCGTCGAACTGAACGAGAGGGGATATATCGTTGTCGACGAGGGCCAGAGAACAAACGTGGAGGGCTTCTTCGCGGCGGGCGACGTGACGACGGGCATGAACAACGTCCATCAGATCATCACTGCCGCCGCAAAGGGAGCTATCGCTGCGCTGTCCGCCTACGACTACCTGAAAGGAAAAGGATTCGTAAAGTAACCCCATAACTATTAATTTTCCATGCGCAGATAGTAACATGGAAAAATCCCGCTTCCGCCCTGAAACCAGCGTCGGGCGGGCAATGCTCGCACTGGCCCGCAAATTTGAGTCAGATCCCTTCGAGAGGGACATATGGATACGGAGTTTTAAATCGGAAGCTCCCGCAAACAAGCCAGAAACGTGGGATAAGAAGCTGGCAAAGGGCATAACCTTCTCCGCGACGCCCAAAGATCCAGAGGCGATACGAAAAAGTCTTGGCATAAAAGATCATCACAAAGTGCTCGTGATCCCCGTTCTCGACGGCAGCTGGTCGATCCACAAGGATGCAGTCGGTGCAGATTTCTCAAAGGCTGCGCTTGAACACCACCCCAACGATAAAAGAGTTCTTGCAGATGCACGGAACCTTCCATTCAACACGGGGGAGTTCGATCACGTAATTTCTTACGAACTAACGCCGCTGAGCATGGGGTTATCAGACCCAGCGTCGATTCTGAAGGCATTAAAGGAGCTATTACGAGTGGGCAAGCGCGTACACATAATTCAGCGCATGCATGGGGGCCAACTTGTGTGGACGGGACCCATAATCACCAGATACCTCAGGGAATTGGGAATACACCACAAAATCATAGACCTTACAGAGCATACAACACCACAATACTTCTTCTACGATCCCCGGAGAGATAGGGTTGTCTCACTGACGATCGATACCAGCAAAGCACAAGAATCTATGGATCGAATCGAGATGGATGTAAAGGCGCTTGAGCGGGCAACAACCCACTTCAAGCAAGGCAACATAAGCAAAGGTGTCGAAGAGATCGTCAGGAATGGCAGCGTAGCACTTCAAAGAGCAGTCTTTGAACAGTACTTCCTCCGGAGAATAACTCCAGCCGTTGCAAGGCGCATGAAATCGCCGCTAAAAAGACACTGATGGGCAAACATCTTTAAACGGGCACGATTCACACAAGGGAGTCTTCCGGCAAATGCGCTTGGCGTGTTCGTCAAGGAGAGCGTGAAACTCCTGGTATGTGGAAACGTCCGGCGAGATTTCAGTTTCAACGAGTTTCTTTATGCCCTCGTAATCGTAACCCCCCTTCCAGATACCCAGACGCGTAAAAACACGGTGGGTATAGCGGTCAACCACAAACGTCGGCTTGTTTGCGGCGTAGAGGATTATGGCGTCCGCCGTTTCAGGGCCGATTCCATTAACGGATAAAAGTGTGGATCGCAATTCGTTCAGAGAGCGTGAGAATAGCTCTTCCAACCCGCCGCACTCCACGATAAGTTGGCACACCCGTTTCAGACGCTCTGCCTTCTGATTGTAAAAACCTGCGGGGCGGATGAGCTCTTTTAGCACATCGCCGGGCGTCTCGAGAATGCTTGCTGGATCAAGGATGTCCTCTCGCTTCAGATTCTCAATTGCCTTCTCTACGTTCCTCCACGCTGTGTTCTGAGTCAGAATTGCGCCGACAACCACCTCAAAGGGCGTCTCTGCGGGCCACCAGTTCTGTGGGCCATAGTAAGAAAGTAATCGCTTGTAGAGATCCCGCACATTCATATGCATAGAATGAAGCGAAGCCCTTAGAAACGCTGTGCAAGCTGGAGTGCGTGCGTCTGGTAGTCATCCACGCGGGAGAGCAGCTGAACCATGCTATGAGGAGGAGAGAGTGGCAAAGGAATACTGGGGAGGTGCGCATACACGATCCACGCTCCCAAAATCATAAGGGCAACCGCAGTAACCAGAATTGCAGCGTCGTGGTACTTCATTATCCGCGCCATGCCGCCCTCCACATTGTGGGCATAACGCATCGCCTGGACGCCAACAAGCAGCAAATAGAGCGTAGATGCGGCGAGAAGTGCAAGTAGGTGAATTACACTAGAAGCCGCCAGAGGTATGCTGAACACCGCAGCAACGAGAACGATGGCTACAAGCATCTGGATCCAGCGCTGCCGGACAGCCCACAATAAAGGCTTCGTACGGAGCTTGTAAAGTGCGTGTAGCAGCGCATACAACGCAGAATAGGTAACAAAGACAGGGAGTGCCAAGCCAGGAATCGGACGGCCATACATCGCTATCCAAAACGCCTCAAAATTCAGAAGTTCGACAACGCCAAGAAGCACCTCACGAACAGTCAAATCAGAAATGGATGTTCGCAGATATGCTACGGCCAACGTCAAAGCAGTAACCACGCCCAAAGCAGGAGAGTACAAAAAAGCGGCGGAAATACCAAGGATGGAAGACCACGCCAAAAGATGGATGTAATCCGAATGAGATGCGGCGCCGTGATACAGCAGCTTATCGCGGGGCATGAAACCCTGCTGTCGATCACGGGAATAATCAAGTAAATCGTTGTAGTAATATATCGAGCTATACGCGAACAAAAACGCAACAACGCCAATTAGCGAACGAGCAGAGGGGAGAACTCCAAAATACGTCGCAATAAACACAGTGATCGCAATCATGTTGAACTTCCGCTTGATTATTGAACCCCAAAAATCTAGGAAGTATGCTCGCAAATCCACGAACTGAATATGGCTACCGAATTTATAAGGTAATTTTATTCGACGATCAACGTCGTAAAGTTTTATTAACGTAAAGTTTCCTGTACATACGAGGTGACATCCATGAACCGAAACGCGATGAGAATCCTGCTCACGTGCATTATACTTGCGGCGGGAGGCGTTGGTCTTAACTACGCATCACAGCACAAG
>JAADDH010000042.1 GCA_013154035.1 Candidatus Iainarchaeum sp.
GAAATGGCCTACGAAAACCACGAGCGCATAAAGAAGGCCATAGAAGCCATGGAAATAAGCACGGACTTCTGGGGCTGGACCGATTCTGAAGAGAATAAGGAAACGACCTACGAGATCTTCTGGGACCTCTGGAACAACGGCTACATAAAGGAAGAGGAACTGGTCATGCCCTACTGTAACGACTGCGGCCACTGGCTGGCGGACCGATGGATCGAAGGCACCTGTCCCTACTGTGGCGGCCTGGCCCGTGGCGATCAGTGTGACGACTGCGGGGCGATTCTGGATCCAACCGAGATCATCAACCCCCACTGCAAGTACTGTGGGAGCACAAACATCACGTTCAGGAAGACAAAACAGTTGGTCTTCGACCTGCCCGCGCTCACGGAGGATCTCAAACGATTCTACGAGGAGAGAAAGGATCTCTGGCCGGAGAATGCCAAGAAGACAACGGAGCATTACCTCTATCGTGAAGGGCTAAAACCGCGATCCATCTCCCGCTTCCTAAACTTCGGCTTCCCCATCCCGCTGGAGGGATACGAAGGCCAGGTGTTTTACGTCTGGTTCGACGCGCCCATCGGCTACATCGGCATTACGAAGCAGTGGGCAAAGAACATCGCAAAGGATCCTGACGCGTGGGAGAAGTGGTGGAAGGATCCCGACACAGTAATCGTTCATTACATTGGCAAGGACAACATCTTCTTCCATGCAATCTTCTGGCCCGGCGTGCTAATCGGCACTCGTAAGGACTGGACATTGCCGAAGATCGTCGCGTCCGCCGAGTTCTTGAAGGCGCGCGGCGTGAAGTTCTCCAAATCAAGAGGAGTCGGCCTGAACATAGAGAACGCGCTGGAACTACTACCGCCCGACTACTGGCGCTACGTGCTGGCAGCCCTCTTCCCCGCACGCAAGGACACCGAATTTTCATGGGACGCGCTCAAGGAGAAGGTGAACAAGGAACTCGTTGAAACAATAGCGAACTTCGTCCACCGCACGTTGACTCTCGCACACCGCTACTTTGGCGAGGATATCGGCACTCCCGAACTGAACGAAGAAGAACAAAGGAAGTTAGAAGAACTGGATGCGCTCGTCGACGAGGCGGAGAACCACTACTGGAAGTGGCTGGGCTTCCAGGAAGTGGTAAAGACAGCCATCCGCATCGCCTCCGATGGCAATGCCTGGCTAAACTATAGGGAACCCTGGCGCGAGCACAAGGAAGATCTGGAGAAGGCGAGGAGAACGCTATACGTGGCGCTCCACTACGTCAGGGCGTTGGCAGTCGTCCTCGCACCTGTAACGCCAGACTACTCATCAAAGGTAATATCCTGGCTCGGCGAGGAAGAGTACTCCTGGAACACAGCGAAGGAGCGTGGAATCAAGAAGATATCAAAGCCAGAGATCATCTTCCGCAAGATCAGTGACGAGCAGTTGGAGGAATGGAAGAAGCGCTTTGCTGCCAAGATGAAGGAAAAGATAACCATCAAGTTCGACGAGTTCGCCCGCGTCGGCCTGATGGCAGGAACAATCCGCCACGTGCAGGAGATCGCAGACCACCCAAAGCGCTGGTTGCTCGTCATAGGAGGCCCGGACGGGCAAACGTACCGCGCAGCACCGGAGATCCGAGAACACTACACGCCGGAGCAGTTGAAGGGCAGGACAGTACTCTTCTTCCCCATGGATAAGCAGGAGATCGGAAAAACAGAAGTAAACGCCTACGTGCCAACGGCGGACGGAGCGATCATCACGAACGACAAGCAGCTCCCAGGGAAGGTGCGGTAGCAGAAAGGTTAAAACATCCTGAACGCCAATACTAGCGTGCGGGTCCTAATACACAAGAAAGCACTAGCAGACATGAAAAGAATTCCAGAGCAAATGAAAGCACAGATAAAGGCCGCAATCAAAACGCTGGAAAATTACCCTGCAGTGAGAAACGTGAGGAAAATTCTGGGAGCCACCACAGTAATAGATGGGAAGAAATACACTCCACTACGGCTGCGCGTCGGAAAATATAGGGTTATCTTCGTGGTGGTGAACGATACAATAATTATCGTCCGTGTGCTCCCGAGAAGCATAGCATACAAACGTTAGATCTCATCAACAGATACAAATTCGTCTTTTCCCTCATGGTACGCAATTATCGCACCACGGACATCCCTACGGATATCTTCAAGGTCTTCTTCGCTGAACTCTTCCAACCGTTCCGCCAGTAGATCAAGCTTCCGCTCTATGCGGTTCAGCCGGTCGAGAATGATCTGCATGGTGGCACCATCATCAACCTCTGCCATCGTAAAAACTATGCACGATGATATTTAAGGCAGATGCTGATCATTCACCTCTTGGAATCAATTAATTTTCTCAGATACTCTTCCGCAGATTCATTAACAAGATACTTGTCCGGATTTCGCTTGTAATCCTCAATCGCCGCCACGCCCTTTGCCAGCAGTATTGAATAATAGAGAGATTCTGCTATGCTCTTGGACATCTGCTCAGTAAGTGCTTTGATAAACTGCTCCTCGCGGGGGAGAAGTTTTTTGCCCTTCATGGAAAACACCCACAGACAAAGATAATCAAAGGACTTGGTATAAACAATACACTCCAAGGATTGATCCCCCGTTTAATCAAACAAACTTTACCAAAAACTGGCACCAATATCGTCAACGATCTTAGACCTGCAAATCACTACCAAAAAAGTAGCGCTATTTTGGAAGTGCTGTATCAAAAAAGTAGCTTTTCGTATCGGCAAGGTTTTAATATGATAATAATATTATCATAATATGATTATCATAACCAGACCTGAACTAGACCGCGTGCTTGAAGGAGAAAAAATCCTGCTTTTCGGGAGGAGAAAAACGGGAAAAACATTCTACAGCAGGTACAAGAAGAACAACTGGGAGTATTACATATTCACGCGCGGCGGCAACGTCCTGGAGTGGAGCACAAAGGAGACCCTAGATCTACGAACGTTCATGCGCACGGTCAACCACGAAAACGGCGTAATTATAGATGAGTTCCACCGTGCGCCGGAAGAGTTCTTCTCCTTCGTGCAGGCGGGGGGGCTCCCAGAAAACACAGTACTCATAACATCCACCATGCACTACTACCGCCACGTGAAGGACGTGAACTCCCCAATACTCGGCATGTTCAGCGAGTTTCAGGTGGATCTTGTGCATCCGGCAGACCTTCTAGCACACCCGTGGGAAAACTTAGACAAGAAAACTCTGGAACTCCTCTTCTTCTACCAGGAGCCAACGCAGATCGGAAAAACGCTAAAAGAAATAGTGCTCAACGCAAAATACTTCGTTCCTGCACTGGTGGGGGAGATACTGGAAGAGGAGGACAGAACACACTCGGAACGCATTGAGGGGATTCTAGAGGCCGTAGCGGTGGGCAAGAACACACTTACCGAAATTTCCGGCTACCTGCACTCTAAGAAGATCATAGACTCACAATCCACGTCCTTAATTACCCCCTATATGAAAACACTCGTTGACGTAGGGCTGCTGAAACGCGTAAGGCTGCATGGAACCAAGAAGCGCTCCATATACACGATCCCCTCCCCGCTAATAGACCTGACATACTACCTCAACGGGAAGTATGGGTTCTACGACGTGGATCTCCCGTGGGACTTCGTTCAGAAAGTGCTTGAAAAGAAGGCGGGGCTTTACGCGGAACGCTTCTTTGAACGAACGTTATCCCGCATCTTTGGACTCCAGGCAGTCAAAATAATGAAGCCGGAGATAGATATTGCCCTTGCATCCTTCGAAAAAATCAGAATCGTCGCTGAAGTGAAGTGGAAAAACAGGATCAAGAGGAGCGAAGTGAGGGAAGCGGAGGCAAAGCTTGCACAGACGGGAGCGGAGAAGCGTATTCTCATCGTCCCGGACGCATCAGCGGTGCCAGAAACGGATCTGGAGGTATGGGATGTTGAGAGGATCGTGAAGGAAATACGAAAGCGGTCAAGATCGGCGGAAAGGTTAAAACATCCTGAACGCCAATACTAGCGTGCGAAGGATAGTTGCGTTCCACCCTTGGCTCGAACGCCAGCTCCCAAAACTGAAGGCGGATCATCTAGATCTCATTCTCAAGGACTTTGAAAAGGTAGAAGAACGTGGAAAGGACGCGCTAAAGATACTCCATGTGTTCGGAAAGTACATACTGGCTGAAGTCAAGCACCACCGCCCACCATACCGCCTATACGTCGTCGTGGATCAGGACCAAGAAATATACATGCTGGTGGATTGGAGCCACAAGAAAGAACAGCAAAGAAAGATCCAGATGCTCAGCAATAGCATAGAAGAAATAGTGGAAGAGTTTATGCGCGCCTTTTCTCAGCAATAAGTCGCCGAAGATACTTCTTCGCATCCTCTCCCGCAAGATACTTGTTTGGATTTCTCTTGTAGTCCTCTATGGCTTCAATACCCATTGCGAGGAGCATGGAGTGATATATTGCCTCTGCCGCGGATTGTGCGATCTCCTTTGCTACCTTATCAGTGAGGGTAGAACTACTAGCAGAGACCATAACCACCACCGATCAAACACTACTATAGCGGGAGCGATATAAAAGCGAATTCCCGATATTTTTGCTTTTCCAAAAATTTATAGTTCCAGTGCCGTCCAAACCCTCTCCTTCGTTATCTTTGGCAGCATGATGTCTGGCTTGCCGATGCTCTCTCTGATCTCGCCCGGGATCGGATCTGCATACTCCACGGCCAAGGGATACTTCTCTCGTACCCACTCAACGATCTGATTGACCGTAACACCGACCCCAGACGCCACGTTCATCGTCCCCGTCGTTCTACTCGTCGCAACGTCCAGTATCGCCCTTGCCACGTCACCCACGTAGATGTAGTCCCTCACCTGCTCCCCGTCGCCGAATATCCTGAACGTCTTTCCCGTTTCAATCGCTCTTCTCAACGCCCCAAACAACCCCTTCTCCTGTCCCTCCCCGTAAACGTTGAACAGTCGTAGTATTGCCAGATCGTAGCCATACTCTTCCGAAAATTGTTCCAGCAGTTGCTCTTCGTACAGCTTGGACAGTCCGTAGGGGGACTTTGGCTTCGTTGGGTGACTCACGTCTATTGGAACGTACTCCGGCTCTCCGTAAACTGCAGCGGAGGATGTGAACACAATCTTCTTCACGTTGTCCAACGCGCCCAACTGAGCAATATGGTACGTGGCAGCAAGGTTATTTCCGAAGTACTTTGTCGGTTGTTCTAGCGATTCGCGTGCATCTACAAGTGCGGCAAGGTGAAGAATAACAACGTCATCGCCTGCCGATTGGATTTTTCTGCGTAAACTCTCAAAAACGCTGTTCTTGCTTAAATCTTGCCCCTTCTTCAGATCAACGGTGATAACGTCTGCGCTCTGCTCTTCCAACAACTGGTGAACGCGAGAGCCGATGAAACCATGAGAGCCGGTGAGGAGGTAGAGCATACAAGCATCAGAAAGATAAGACATTTAACAGACAGCCAACCACAGGGAGAAGAGATATAAATCACGACGCAGTAGTGGTCTTATGGTTGTTGAGAAAATCCGAAGGAGGCTTGTTGGAACAAAGGTCCACGAACTCATGGATGCCCATCCCGAATTCAAAGAACATGGACGAAGATCCCTCGAGACGCTTTCTACGGTTAAAACCCTTATGGAGAGAGGAGTCGTACCAAATGATGTGACTGCAGACTATGGAAGCGATTTGGGCGATGTTAAAGAGGCAATATGGGCTCTTAAGAGACGGGTTCGGGTGGATCCCATACTCTTCCACCAGCAGAAAACAGACGCGCTGGACAAGATTCTAAAGGAGCGTCACCAGTACCTAGAAAGCATACTTGCAGAGATGGAAAGCCATATCGCGGGCATAATGTCTGGAAACCTGCGCGAGGAGCACTTAGACAAGACGCGGCGGCAAGCGGTAGATCTTGCAAAGACAGTAATGGAGCTGGCAAAAATCTACAGAAACGCAGCAGTGCTTAAAACGATAAATAGTAAATAACGCTAGCCACAGTTGCTTCCAGCGAATATCTCTGGGCAGATCTCCCGTAAATGGATCTCATCCCGATCCTTGCGAACGTCATACACAGATCCTGTTTTACCATATACGTACGCCAAATAAGTAACCACCGCCACAGTCTCAGGCATAAGCAAAGTAGATTCTGGTTCTTTACCAAAGTTGCGCTCCCTTAAAGGAGTCTTCGTTCTCTCTGGAGACACTACGAAAATCTTGGCAAGGTCTGTTTCCGCTGAAACGGCCTGCGCAAAGTTGACAACCGCTGCCTTGCTTGCAGAGTATATGGAATAGTTTGGACGCCCAAGGGTATAGGAACTCGATGCGAAAAGCGCGATACCGGGCACATTCGCAGATTGCATATCGCCCTTCTGCGATAAAATCTCAAGGAATGCTTTAACGACATAGACGGCGCCCAAAAAATCCACAGAAACTTCGTGGGATATATCCTGCAACGACATATCTACGATTTTTCCCATCCGAAGAATACCTGCCGTATTAACAACAAAATCAATCCGACCTTCCTTCAAATATATGTCGGACAAATATGACTTGACAGAATCGTAATCGGATATGTCTACTCCGGTCCTACGAGATGCCACGTATACTTTCGCCCCAAATTTCTTACCAATATCCACGACTGCTTTTCCAATACCGCTAGTACCGCCAAAAACGACGACCACGTGGCCATCCAAAGATCTTAAGGCGCTGAGAATATCCTCCTTTGAAACATGCGCAATTAACGATTGAGTCCGAACCTGAAAGATTTTATCCGCCAAATATACATCAAGAGGATATGTTATTTTGATGTTCTCAAGATCTCCGGGAACGACACGCACATTCCCAAGATCGTAGCGCACCACAAGACTACAATCATCAGTAGCAGACAGGTACTTCTCAGCCTTCGCAAGCTCATGCGCTCGGAGGATAACATCGTACCTGAAACCCTGCGGCGTTTGGCCACGACGCAATTTAGACCTGGGAGGAATATTCGATATCCTGTCCCCATCCACCTCAACAATAGTGTCGGTGGCTGGAATTACAGTATCCACAGCAACAGCTCCAGACTCCAGTGCAGAAATTACACGACGGATCAAATCATCGGTAACGAAAGGTCTAACTGCATCGTGAATCAGGACATACTTAGGGGAGAGATCCCCTGCAGCGACTAACCCAATGTACGACGATTCTTGCCGTGTAGAACCACCAATCACAACCTTCGAGATCTTAGAATATTTTGGATAGATCTTGTCCATGAAATAGTGGTACCAATCCCTGTGAACAACAACGACGATAGAATCAATCTGAGGAGATGCTTCAAATGCATCTAGGGTATGCTCGATAACCAACTTCCCAGCAACTTTGATAAACTGCTTCGGGCGATCCCACCGCATTCTGGAACCAACACCAGAAGCAAGAATAATTGCACATGTTTTGTCCTCAGATGACATAAAGCATAGTATTACAAAACTCTTCAAAAAAAGTATGCGGTTATAATTCTCTGAACAACATGGCAGCAAAAACTAGAAAAGAAGCTCCACCCAAAACAGAGAATATTCTAAAAAGCGTAGATTCAGCAACAACGGTTGCGCTGGTAGATCCAATTGCAATAAAAATAACATACATCCTAGCAAAGATCAAAATAATACATCCAAACATTATCACAATCACGGGAGGAATAACGACAATCCTCGCAGCATACTCCTTCGTAAAGGGAAATATATTCGCAGGGAGCCTACTTTGGTACATAACATACTTGCTGGATTGTATAGATGGAAAGCTCGCACGGCTAACAGATAGAGTATCCAAGCTTGGGGGAATTCTAGATGAAACCATCGATAACATTGGAGCAATAATAATACCGACAAGTGCAATGGTTGCAATTAACAACCCAACGTTCCGAGTCGCATCAACACTTTGGGTTTTGAACTACTTGATCAGCATTATTTGGGAGCGCAAGAACAGGAACACACGTAAGGCAAGCCGCGCACACACAATTAAAATATTTGGAAGACGCGCATACCTCATCCCCACAAGATATGATAGAAACTTCCTCCTCTACATAGTTGCACCCCCGCTAATCGCAAGCAGATCAATAGTTGCCCAAATAATGGCCCAAACAATATCTATTGCCATAATCGGCATTGAGATCGCGTCAATCATCATAAAGATCATGCCACAGCGTGGGAAATAGAATTCGATACGATATAAGAGCACACATGCTAAACAGACAGGCATTAAAGAACCGCCGATAAAACTAAACGTAGCATCACACAATTAAACCCCTGGCAAGATAGATCCATACTCTTGATAGATACGACGAGCCCGCGCATAATCGTCAGGGAAATCAACCTCAACCCATGGAAGTCCACCAACATACACGGGAAATATCTCAAAAGCGCCAGAGGAAATGCCCTGATTAAAGAAATCCTCATACCACCCGGAAAACCCAACGCTTTGCTCAAAAGATTTCCACAAACCATCATTCCAAACAGACTTAAACGGGAATTTTGCAACACCAATATACTCTCCCACAGCAACGCTCGGATCAATCCTCTTAGAAAAAACAGCAACCTGCCCACGCTCGTCTACCGCCACTTTCATCTCTTCGTCGCCAAGTCTCTTCACATCATCTACGACAACACAGAACCCCATGGGACAACGATCACATGATGCATAGTGTGCAAACCAGCCCACAAAATCACCGTTAACCAAAAAGACAGAGCCAACATTTCCAACAGCCTCAGAAATTTGGGACAGCGCATAATACAAAGAGTATGAATTATTTCGATTGGAATAATGAGGATTTTCGAGCAGCTCCACACGATATCCTTTGTGGGCGATGTGCTCGCGCAATACGTCAGCATGCCAACCTGCGACAACAAAAATATTTTCCTCCGATCCAACAACACCTTGCGACAATAAAGACTTTACTTGTAGGTCAAAAATCGTTACTGAAGAATCAAGAGGTAGCAGCGCCTTCGGCATATTCTTGGTATATTCTCTCAAGCGAGAACCCAGCCCTGCCGCCAAAATGATCGCAACATCGGACATACTGCTAAAAGAAGCAAAAGATACATAAAAAGCACGCACACAACAGTATACTGTGGACACTAGTAGCAAAATAGGGGCAGAAAAGAGGAAAAAACAAATTGCAAAAGAGGTGGATGCCTTCGTAACGGTCGTACTTATAGATCCAATAGCGATCCCGCTTGCTAGAATTCTTGCAAAGCTCAGAGTGCATCCAAACAATATCACAGTTATAGGAATACTAGTTGCAATATCTGCAGCAGTATTATTCGCTATTGGACCAAGCTACTGGCCACTTGCATCGGTGATGTACTATATATCAATCCTATTAGATTGCGTAGATGGCAAAGTAGCGAGAGCTACTGGAAAAGTTTCCAGATTTGGCAAGCTTCTAGATGACCTCGGAACAAACGCGACATACGCAATGGCAGGACTCACAATGTGGGGCGCACAGTCCCAAAACATAGCAATAAGCGCACTAGGGATAATCGGCATAGTGCTCAACGTAGAGAGATGCATTGTGTCGCAAGCAGTACATGGAAAGATACGAGAAAACATAAAAAGGATTGGAAATACACGCGTAGCAATGACCATTACGGGAATGGACATCGATTTCATGGCATTTGCAATCCTCCCCATACTTGGAACATATATGCAAATACCACCACAGGTAGTTGCGATTTGTGCGATTCTTCTGAAGGTCGCATACACCACAGCATCAATAATTGCAGGAATACGAAAAGCGCGAAAAATGGAGGAGATGTTGTGAACCGATATCTCGCGCTTGCACAGAAGAACGACGGCGGGTTCTCTGCAGGATACAAAATACTGCGTGGTTGGCTCCCAGAATATCCTGAAATCACGGGATACACTATTCCTACACTACTAAGGATGGGGGAGACCGAGAGAGCAAAACGAGCAGCAGACTGGTTGGTAAAGATCCAAAATCCTGATGGGTCTTTTCCAGATTATGCATGGAAAAACACGTATGTTTTTGACGCTGGACAAATATTACTAGGCCTGATTGAAATTTACAGATACTCAGGAGACGAACAATATAAGAGTGCCGCTGAAAAAGTCGCAAAATGGCTAATTGGGCAACAAGACAATGACGGAGCGTTTGTCCGTCACACGTATGGTGGGAAACCACGCACGTACCACTCACGGGCAGGTTGGGCATTAGTGCTTGCAGGAAAAACATTCGATGAAAAGGAATTCTTAGATGCAGGGGTAAAAAACACAGAGTGGGTGATATCTCAACAACAGAAGAATGGGATGTTCCGTTTCTCAGGATTCGCTACAGATAAAGATACTGTTTTGCACACGCTTGCGTATACAATACGCGGAATATTGGAAACGGGATTGCTGTTAAAGAAAGAAAAATATACGCAAGCTGCAGTAACCTCCATCGAAAAGCTGGCAGAGATCCACTTCAAATACGGAATACTCCCGGGGTACTTCAACGATCAGTGGGAGCCGACTTCAAAAAGTAAATGCATTACAGGGTTAGCACAAACTGCAATACTCTTTCTGAAAGCGTACCAGATAACAAAACAAACAAAATATTTGGCAGCAGGAATAGACACAATAGAATATCTAGAAAAAGTGGCAATGGTGCGCAAAGGCAAACTTGCGGGTGCGTTGCCAGGATCTGTACCAATTTGGGGAAGATATCAACCATTCATGTATCCCACATGGGCGGTGAAATTTTACCTTGATGCCAAAATGCTCCTAGACGAAGTAGTTGAAAACACAGATGATGTCGATGCGGAGTATACCGCAGGACGATTTGCAGGACTAAAGGACACATTTCTGAAACACAGTACACTCAACCCCGATGATCCTCGTGTGAAAAATCTGAAAGATTATGCAGATGTTTTTCACCAAAAGGTTGTTGTAGATCTGGGTTGCGGCACAGGTAGGTATGCTCCTCTCTTCAAGGAATTCGGAGCGAAAAAAATTGTTGGAATAGATCCGACAGGAGAGTTCATAACGTTTGCAGCAGAAAAGTACGGGAATATTGCCGAGTTTAGAACCGGTTCTGCCACAAAAATACCGTTAGAGAACAACTCTGTAGATATAGTTGTAGCGATTGAATCACTCCAGCACGCTGAAGATATAAACTCCGCTCTCCGGGAAATAAGCAGGGTGTTGCGACGGGGGGGCCTACTAATAATTATAGACAGGGATCCAGTTTCCATCAGAGGAATATTAAAACCGCTGCTTGAGAAAATGGGTAAGTGGATGTATCCTGCATGGGCTGAAAAGAAAGAAAAGTGGTACACTCTAGAAGAGTGGAAGAAACACCTTAGCGTCGGCGGGTTTTTACTGGAAGATGTACGCAAAATAAAAATGGATCCTTGGATAAAGGACCGAATGCTGCTTATAGTAGCTAGGAAGCGATGATGCATGCGCGCGGCGATCATTCTAGGAACCAGGCCTGAGATAATCAAGCTTGCTCCGGCCATGCGAGCCCTAAAAAGAAAGGAGTACATTCTCGTACACACAGAGCAGCACTACGACTACGAGATGAACCGAATATTCCTAGAAGAGCTCGGTCTGCCAGAGCCAGACTATAACCTACACGTCGGATCAGGAACACAGGCAGTGCAGACGGGCAAAGCGATGATGAAGATAGAAGAAGTATTAATGACGGAGAAACCAGACGTGACGATCGTTCAGGGAGATACGAACACAGTCCTTGCCGGCGCGCTCGCCTCTGTCAAACTGCACATCCCTGTGGCACACGTGGAGGCGGGGCTGAGGAGCAACGACAGAATGATGCCCGAAGAGATAAACAGGATCGTGACGGATCATGTTAGCGATGTTCTCTTCCCTCCGACTGAAAAGGCGAAGGAAAACTTGCTCAGAGAGGGGATTCCGGAGGAGTGGATCCACGTAGTGGGAAATACTGTCGTGGATGCCGTGCTCCAGCATTCGGAGTTAGCAGAGAAGAAATCGCAGATTCTGAGAAATCTTGGACTAAAAGACAGGGAATACGCAGTCGTAACGGCACACAGGGCGGAGAACGTAGACAGCAGGGATAATCTGAAGAAGATCGTGGAAATCATACGATCCATACCCATTCCTGTCGTTTATCCAGTCCACCCGAGGACAGAAAAGCGGTTGAAGGCATTTGGGTTATGGGAAGAACTGGAGGGAGCGGAGAACATTATACTCACGAAACCGATGGGGTATTTTGATTTCCTTAAACTGATGAAGCACGCACGTTTGATCCTGACGGATTCGGGAGGGATACAGGAAGAGGCGATCACCCTGCACGTTCCCTGCATCACACTACGATACACAACAGAGCGGCCGGAGACCGTAGAGGTGGGCGGCAACGTCCTCGTCGGTCTGGAAGTGGAAAACGCGAAGAAAATCGTTGAGAGAATGCTGAGCGACAAGGAGTTTGAGGAAAAAATGAGAAGCGCGCCGAATCCATTTGGAGACGGGAGGGCAGGTGAGAGAATAGCGGAAGTACTCAGAAATTTGGAGAAAGAAGGGAAGTTGAAAGTGCATGAAAAAAGAATGATTGAATGAATTGATGGTAGTCACACAGTTAGATAAGGAGATGTTCTTGAAGAAGCATTCCAGTCATGCATATTGGTGACTATCCGATAATTCTCCTTCAGTATTTCATCAATTTTCCCACTTAGCAGAAGATGGTGTATTTCGTCCAAGATAGCTACAATCTCCTCATAATTAGAATACAGCCAGATCTTCCCGGGAAATTCTTCCAGTTCTTTCGTCCTGGCAGCCACCACCGGCTTGTGCAGAGCAATAAACTCGAACAGCTTTATGGGGGATACTGCATCCGTCAAAGGGTTGCGAACAAACGGGATGAATCCCAGATCAGCGTCTCTGGCAATCAAGGACATCGCTTCGGAATGAGGCATAAAACCATGGAGATAAACGTTTCGGAGGTGCAGTTTTCGTACCTTTTCCTCCAAGACAGATCTGGAGGGGCCATCGCCAATGACGTGTAACTCCTTATCGGGAAAAGATCTTGCGAGAAAGATCATGGCATCGACATCCACCCATTCGCCGAGACCACCAACGAAGTATATCTTTTTGATCTCGCGAATACGCTTTATACGGTAATTAAACTCGGAAAGAACAATAGCGTTTGGCTGATATACGACGTCCTTCGCCCCGTACCTTCGAGCATTATCGCAGAGGACCCTTGCGGTACAGATCACCCTGTTAGAAAGGGAGCAGAACAAACGAACAAGGTATGTCTTAACCTTTCCTACCAGCCGGGAGTACGCGAGGTGTTCATAATCATCCACGTACGCAAAAACGATTTTCATTCTGAGAAGTCTGGCAAGGATCATTGCGAGCACGCCGGGAAGCACATTATAGAATATGACCGTGGCGCGCCTGTTACGGAGTACATTGGAAAGATACCAAAACTCCGTAAGCAGAACGAATGGGAAAGGATAACGTGTAATGGTGCCAGGATCTCGAACGAATATGTTTTCCGGAACAGAGGTATCTGAAATGTCCCGCGTATTCACCGGTCCGTTGGTTGTCGTAGGAGGGTTGACAAAAATGACTTTGTGGCCCGCTTTTGCGAGGGCAGTTGCCAAATCCCTTGCATGGGACCGCAGGGAATTCCAACGCACTGGGGAGAGTATCAAAAAGGATTTCATTCCGTATCACCCAACGCAACTCCAATCTTTTCCAATAGAGCCTGCACGTCGCCCCTTTTGAAATACGTTACGGGCAATCCTTTCAGCTGGGGGATATCAGAGACAATGCAGGGAACGCCGTGGGCCAACGCCTCCAGAAGTGACTGGGGAAGGCCTTCCGAGAGCGATGGAAGAACGAAGACGTCGGCGATGGATACGAGCTTTGACGCATCGTTCCGCCAGCCAGTGAAGATAACGCGGTCCGAAATTCCGAGATCTGTGACGAAGTGTTCAAGATTCTCCCGCTCAGGGCCATCGCCAACGATAACCAGAACGGCATCGGGGCGGTTAAGGCGAGCAAAGGCGCGGAGAAGGATATCCACACCCTTAACCTTGACGAGACGGCCCACGAACATGATTACTTTCTTCCCAGAAACGCCAAGCTCCTTGCGCAGACGCTGCTTCTCCTCCTCGGGAACCGGACCCACAAGGACTACAGGTGGAACGAGGTATGTCTTTTTTTCAGGGGCATGGAGAACGGAGCGGTAATAATCTGCCTCGCCGGACGTGAAAAACAAAACGGCATCAGAGAGAAGATATGCGGTTTTCTCCACGATCTTGTGGAAGAAACGGGACCATGCAGGATACTGGGGCTGGGTGTGGGCGATGCCGTGGGGAATGAAGAGAACCTTTCGGCGATGGAACGGTTTCGTCAGAACGGCGAAAAAAGTGGCCCACGGTCCGTTGGAGATGATCAGATCGTATTCCCTTCCATGGAAGAGAAGCCAGACAGCGGAGAAAAGAGCGAAGGTCGGTGTGCGAAAGAGTTTCCCGGGAATCCAAGGAATACGGACGACACGGATGCCTCCAACGTTCTCGTTGTGCGGAACTCCTGGAAAACGGCGGGTGAGAACGGTAAGAGAAACGCCCTGCCCACGAAGAACGGGCGCGTGCCTCTCCCAGTAGATCTCTATGCCGCCGGATGGGATCGGATCGGTAGATGTGCCAAGAGGATACTCCTTAGATCCCAGTACCAGAACGTTTCGCGCGCCGAAGAGAGGAAATTCAGGCACGATTCACACCCCGAAACAGAAACAACCGCCCCGTAACTATTACCGCAGCGATCCACATGCTGGCAACGGTGGCGTAAGCTGCACCGATCGTTCCAAACTGCTGAATAAAAAAGTAGTTCAAGATAACGTTCAGCGAGCCGGCAACAAGCGGATAAACGATCTGCTCCCACTCGCCACCTTTGGAAATGATTGCTTGGACGGAAAGAGAGTACACAAAACTGGCGGGAATGAGAAAGAGGAGAATACGGAAAATAGGAATGGATGGAGTGTACGACTGACCATAGAAGAAAAGTATGAGGAATGGGCCGACGTAATAGAACAGAAAGATTGCGGCAAAAGCTGCTACAAGAGACATCGCGACAATCCGAATGAATTTTTTACGCAGCTCTCCCCGAGCAGCAGCACGAGAGAGTGTAGGTAAAGAAACAGCAGTAAAAGGAAGAAGTGCAGTAATCGTAGAAACAGCGAGGGACGCTGCACGGTAGTATCCAACATCACTCATGGGACGAAAGTATGAGAGCATCAGGATGTCTGTGTATGCGAGGAGCATGCTGGCGAGGCCAAAGAACAGGTACGGAAGGGATCGACGGAGAATGGATAAATCTGTAACAGCAGAGAGCGCGAAGAATCGACGGGCAGTGCGATAAACGAAAAATGCATATGCGCCAAAAACGAGGGCATATGTAAGAACAACGGGAACAAAGTTATGGAAAACGCAGATGGTAGCGAGAGTTAGAACAAGGCGGAACACATCCCTGAGAATACCGTAGGGGAGAACAAGGTTCAGACGGTGCAAAGATAGCATCAAAGACTCCAACAATCCCATGAAAAGCATAGATACGGCATACACGGCCGCTAGGGCAAACAAAAGCAAGGCAGAAGAACGCCCAAGGAAGTACTGAGCAAACAGGCCAGACAAAACTGCAAACGCAACCAGAAGGATTGTAGATCGCCTGTATACCCAAAGAGCTGCAGAGACTAAACGGGACGCGCCCTCAGCATCACCACGGGCGAGGTGCACCGGAACGTTCCTCTGTAAATACCCAGGAAGGCCAAGCGTAAAGAAGATGCCGAATATGCCCGCAACAGACACAACAAAG
The DNA here is from genome assembly GCA_013154035.1 of Candidatus Iainarchaeum sp. GTDB lineage: Archaea > Iainarchaeota > Iainarchaeia > JAADDC01 > JAADDC01 > SZUA-1452. The sequence continues at coordinate 15,836 of JAADDH010000042.1, forward strand.
GAAAAGTAGCCAAGCTGGGACGGACCGAGGTAGCGAGCAAGGGCAATTGTGAGGATGAGACCAACTGTTTTGGAAAATGCATTCATAACAAAGCGGGGACCAAGATTGCGGAAGTACTTGGTGTGAAGAATGTCCAATGCTGCCACATAACAAGAAGATGGTGAGTGTTAAAGAATGTAAATCATCCCGAACAGCACCAACGCCCACACTGCACCACCAATCAAGAACCATTTGTCGTAAACCATCTTGGCTGCGTCTTCTGCCAGATCGGGATCGCGCATGGCGTCGTTATACCAGCGGAATAGAGTGAAAACGGCAAGAGGAAGCGTTGTGGCAGCGGTAATCGTCTTGTGGGGGAGCTTAGAGTCAAAGATGTAGAGCGTGTAGAGGACGAGGATGATGCCGAGAGTAACAGCGGAGAGGATACGAAGAGTATCCTGATCATAGTTATGAAGGGAGGAGCGGGCCCCCTTTGTTCTCTGCAGTTCCCCGTAGCGCTTGAGCAGTGCTAGGAAGACAGCAATGAAGTATGGGATGATTATGATCCAGTAGGATGGGTAAACGCCAATCGCAAAAACGCCCGCCAGCGTTCGGAAGAGGAAGTTAAGGGCAAGAACAGCAACGTCCAGAACAGCGATCCGCTTGAAAATAAAGGAATAGAGGAGTGTGTTAACAACAAGGGCTGCGACGGTAAGGAAAACGAGAAGATTGACTGAGTATGCAAGCAAAAAAGATAATGAAAGTAGAAGAACAGCATATACGCTGGCAGAAAGGACGGAGACACGGCCAGATGGGAGGGGGCGATTACGTTTTATAGGGTGCAGACGATCTTTCTCAACGTCAACGATATCATTCAGTACATATACGCCCGAGGATGCAAGGCAGAGCGCGAAAAACGTCAGAACAACGGAGAGAAGTGCATGGACGTTAAGGAGCATGCCCGCGAAGAAGACGCCCAGAAATGCAACGAGGTTCTTATACCACTGCCAGGGACGGGCGATCTCCACGTATGGATTCATGAAGGAAATGGGCACAAAGGAGTATAAAAGAATGGACTGCATATGTTAGTGTGGACGTAGAGGACGCGGTCAGAAAGATCCTGGAAGTTGGGGGGGAGAAGGTCCTATTTATCGTACTCTATGGATCACAAGCAAGGGGCGACGCACGGAAAGACTCCGACATAGACCTCGCCGTATATTATGAGGGGGACAGGCGGGAGCGCTTCGCATTCAGGCAGCGCGTGCTGGGAGAACTATCGGACTACGTGGACGTCCAGACGATCCAGGATCTCCCGCTCTACGTGGTTCACCGTGCGCTGAGGGAAGGAAGGATTGTGTACGAGAGAGATAAGGGAAAAACGATACGGGAGATCCTGCGCCTGTCAAGGGATGCGGAAGAATTCATGCACCGTCTGGCGGTGGTGCTCGGTGAGGCGTAAGATCTTGGAGAGAGAGTTGCAGAGGAGTATCTTACTCGTAGAGGAGAACTTGCCACCAACGTACGAAGATTTCAGAGAACTGCCGCAGATCGTAAAGGATGGCATATACAAACGCGTGGAGCAGGCAATTGAAGTCATCTATGATATAATGGCTGAGATTATACGGGAGAAAAACCTGGAAACTCCATCGGACGACTACAGCATCCCTGAAATTCTGAGAGAGGCAGGACTAATCACCACTGCGGAGGAGAAGACACTCAGGGCCATGCGCGGATTCAGGAACATTCTCGTGCACGTTTACGAAGATCTAGATGAAGAACTTGCATACGAAAACATACGAGAGGGTGTAAAGGATCTGAAGAATTTCCTAGAGAAATTTGCAAACGAATGACCTAGAGGCACAAAATGTCTGGAAGTGGAAGATACTTGCACACAAGGAGTATAAAAGAAAAATTCCAGAATATACTGTGCCGGTAGAAACGTATGGACTCGCATCGATCATCACATCCGCTGTTCTCGCAAGCATAGGGCAGATCCTCTACAAAATTGGGGTAGATGGCAACAGCTGGACAGCAATTCTCGCCGCACTTGGGATATATGGGATTTCAACGATCTTCTACATATATGGGCTAAAAACGGTCCCCCTCAGCGTCGCATACCCTATGATATCGATATCATACATCATCGTAACCATAGCGGCAGCCCAGATGTTCGGAGAGGCAATAACCGCTAGTAAAATCATCGGAATCTTGCTGATAATGGCAGGGATAACACTCATTGTACGATAAGCAACATAACTGCAGCAATAACTGCCTGCACACCCAGAATCAAAAGCACGAGACGCCGCTCTGTCATCCCAGGCAAGCGAAGGAAAATGTGTGTGACCGAATATACCTTATCGTAGCGAGGATGAAGCACGTTGTCCTCGTCGGGAATGCCAAAGTTCTCCGCACGGAAGCGGGAGCGCGCCTTGAGAACGAGCTCGAGGAAGTAAAGTGCAAAGAGTGCGACGGCGAAGACCTCCATCTCTCCGAGGATTGCAAGAGCTGCTATATATGCACCCATTGCGTAGGTAAGCGTATCGCCAGGAAACACACGGGCAGGGTACCAGTTGTAGAAAAGGAATGCCAAAATTGCTGCAACCGCGATTAGAGCCATGTATGCAATCCATAGGTTGCCCAAAAGGTATGCTTTTACGCCGATGGCAGAAAGAATGATAAGAACGAGGCCCGCCT
>JAADDH010000046.1 GCA_013154035.1 Candidatus Iainarchaeum sp.
CGACGTTCACCGCAAAGACGATGTTGTTGATGTCCTTGTATGCACAGGTGGTCCAGGAACCAAGGGTTAGGTAGTCTGGAGCGTTGGTGGGATTGATACCAAGAGCAGTGTTCACGGCATTACACTCACTCGTAGCCACCTGGTATGTGTCCTCGAAGGTCTGGCCCGTGCTGGGAGCAGCGCTCCAGATACCATCGTTGACAACATCTGTGGTGGTGACGTTACCATCTAGGCTGGACCACGCAACGTTGGTTGGGTCCTTACCTGCAACGAGGAACACGTAGCCGGACTTCGTTACGTTCCATGTGTAGAGCTTGTTGCCAGAGCTGTCACCCAATACTGCCTTCTCGTTGACGGTACCCATGATACCTGCCCAGTACTGGGTAACGCTCTCCACGTTGACCTCGATGTTGTACACATATCCCGCATTGACGTTCTGCTCGTAGCTAGTAGACGCTGGCTTGTAGGTGGTGTTATTCTCTACTGTCACTGTTGTGGCAGAAACTGGATCTGCAGCCATGACTGTGGTCGCCATGACCACCAGCATGAACGCCAGGAGTAGTGCTTCCATCCTCATGTGATCACCTCGGCATTAGAAAATCGTCCCTGTATTTAAACCTGTCGCCCGAAAAACGAACGTAGTACAACCGATCGGTAGTGAAAGCGTCGGAGAGGGGACATATATTAGTTTATAAGCGCAACAGCCATTTTTGTAGGAATGCAACGGAGGGCCCTCCTTCTCACCGCGAGTCTCCTGCTTCTAGTCTGGGTAGCGTATGCAGCGGGCAGTATTGCGGATCTCCAGAAAAAGGGATTCTACATGATCGGCGCGGAGGGCAACACGACCATTCTATATGGGGCAGACTGCAACGCGGAGATCAACGCGCCGAACACAGTAATCGTTCACCACGTACTGTTTACAGCAGTTTCGGAAACAAACGGCGAGCCCGACGTGTCCTGCGACAGCAACGCAATTTACATTGCAAACGCGGTAAAAACCACGATAATATCTGCAAAATGCAACCCGGATACGAACGCGCTTCCCACAACAGTGCGCTGTGGGGGCGGCTGCAAAATAGCAAGTGCAGAACCATACGAAAAGAACGGTTGGTTTATCCACCTCACCACATGGGGCGAACCTGAGCAGATTTGCCTCGACGGGAAATGCGCTGCCGTGGGAGGGGGAACCGAATTCAACATCCCCGGGCATGAGGGCAACAACGAAATAACCATACTCTGCGGGGCACACATGGATACAACTACCGTCGTAATTAACCCACCCTCTACGAAAAAGGAAATAAAGCCGAAGCCTGTGAAGACCGTAGCAGAAGAGGGGAACATCCCTATCACTCCCGGCAAGAAAGTTGAGGTAAACGCGGCGGTGGCAAGCGTAAAGAAAACAAGATGGATTAACCTCGGGATCATCCGCGTAAAGCTTCGGCGGGACACGAACGCGTGGCTAGATGGAAACGTCCTCATACTCAAAAACGGGCAGAACCGGAGGCTCACGCTGAAGGTAGAGCCAACGGATCCAACAAAGAAGTATTACGCGGAGCGTCTGTCCGACGGGAAGCGAAAGGCTATCCCTGGGCGGTTGCCAGTAGCCGCAAAGAGTGAGGCGAAGTGGAAAATCTTCACGCAGGTTCCGCCGATCAAGAAGGTTGGGGAACACATCGTCATAGAGGGCAAGAAACCGGTAACCGTAGACGTCAACGCGGATTCGTTCCAGGTTGCCCCAACAAACGTGCCCGGAGCGCCGGGAAAGATCCTCGCCATGTTCTCCTTTGAGAAGAATGTGCCCGCTGGGGGAAGTGTCACCGTAAAAATCGCGGTTCCGGGAAACGGAGTGGAACTGTGGAAATACGATGGAAAAACGTGGAAGACAATTCCATTCAAATATAAGGACGGATGGGCGATCTACAGCGTAAAGGACAATGGACCACTAGACCAGGATCCAACTGCTGGACAGATTGTGGACGACGTTGCTGTCGGGACAAACGACCTGGAAATAAATGCAAATGTAACGCCGCAGGTCGTGGATCTCGGGGGAAAGATCACAATCTCCGGCACAGTAGAGAAAAATGGCGTGGCGGTGGCGGACAACTGGGCAAACATACGGGTAGATGGCGCAAGAATAGGCGGCCCATACGACCAGAACGGGCCAGCGCACTGGTGGAACCTGGACTGGAAATATCGAAGAGAGATCAACATCTCGAACCCCTCTGGACTGCCGCTGACAGACTACCCCGTTGTAATCAGAGATGTGAACCTCGTTGCCCTATACGACGAGGGAAAATTGCGGTACGATGCAGGGGACATACGCTTTGCAGACATCAATAGGAACGAACTGAACTACTGGATCGCCCCTGTGAAAACATCAAGCATTGTCATACCCCAGGCGAGTGACGACACAGATCCTACCACCGCCGACGCGGTATGCGACACAAACCCACAATACCACTACCTGGTAACGGACACGCCACCAAGCGGCTGGTATGAAACCAACTACGACGATGAAAACTGGCTCATCGGATCCGCACCCTTTGGAAACACGGGCGGACAGTGCACGACAGATAGCAATACAATACTCATCCGAAAATGGTTCACGATCCCGGGCGATGCATACTGGGTAGAGCTCAACGTCGCAGTTACGGGCACGGTCACGTGCTACGTGAACGGTCACCTCGTGCTGAACCCTGGATCCGCGACAACTGCAACATACTGGAACTACTCTGTGAAAATCTACCGCGACGAGCTCAACAGCGGGGATAATCTCCTGGCGTGTGAAATCACCCCGAACAGCGGAACAGTATACTTCGATGCGGACGTAAACGCAATTTATGGAAATAGGCTTCTGCAAGACGCAAACATATGGGTGCTCGTCCCCTACATTCCCCCAGCAGGCACCACGATCTACATGTACTACGGGAATCCATCGGCGACAAGCGAGAGCAACCCACACAAGGTGTTCGTGTTCTATGACGACTTTGAGGGCGAGACGGATCTTAATACGGCGCAATGGAGCATAGGCTCCGCAGCATACGATGTGAATGATGGCGTGCTGACGATCCAGGAGGGAGGAATATCGTCCATATACATCCCAGTCAACATGGAGGGCAACTACATCGTAGAGACAAGAGCCCGCCTGGACAGCACGTCCGAATCCAGTTATGGCGGCACATTCCCGGAGGTCTGTTCGTCCTCATACACGGCCGGAGGCAATGCAAACGGAGACGCGACGATTCTATACATGGTAACGTCGGGATCAGGAACTACGACAGTGAAGGACTGGATAGGTGACGGATCAACAACCAGCTACAACATCACAAGCGGGGAGAGCAGCGGGTGGAGCGCAACCGTCGGGCAGTGGTATATTACCGCGGCGAGCATCTACGGCCCCTTGACGTCAAGCACTGCGGACATATGGGTGGATGGCACAGTGATGAAGTCGCACAGCGGGATATCATGGGCAAAGGAAATGCACTACATCAGACTCGGTGGATTCTCATCGGGAACGACATACGACATAAAGGATACCAGCTACGACTGGGTCCGCGTGCGCAAATACGTGAACCCTGAGCCCGTGGCTACAATAAGCAGCACAGAGTACGAGAACACAGTCACGGACAGCAGCGGGCACTTCGCAGTGACAATACCCACACCCACAACAATAGGCAAGCACATCGTGGACATCGACGTGAACGACGGGACAGATTACGTGAACATTGAGATTCCATTCTACGTGCGGTCAAAACTTCGCATAAACTGGGCAGACACACTGCCACGCGTGCAAAATGGGTACCCCTTGCAAATTACATCGTCCGACACCACGATCACAGACGTAAATGGTGAGATCGTAGATAGCACAGGCACTGCAACACCATTTACGTGCACAACATCCGACTACAAGACGTGGACATGCGATCTGAACATGCATGAGTTCAACATAGGTAAATACACGATCGAGGCGTTCGGCTACGCAAGCGGGGCGCTCACAGGATTTGATGCGAAGATTACAGATGTTAACTCGGCAAAAGACATGGAGTTCAGCACAGATCGCGACGTAAATGAGTATAGCGACGTTGTCATACAGCCGGAGAGCATAAAACTCCTTGGAATTCTGGCGGGATTCAACTACCGCAGGCCCATCACCATTGACAACAGCGGCGGGCCAGCATACAGCGCAGTTCCCGTAAAGGTGGTAGTAGATACGGCGGCGTTGATTGCAGAGGGGAAGATGAAGAGCGATTGTTCGGATGTAAGGTTCACGGACAGCGATGGGG
>JAADDH010000040.1 GCA_013154035.1 Candidatus Iainarchaeum sp.
AACGCCTTCCCGGGCTACCTGGTCGTCTGTGTCATCGTTGATGTTGGTGTCTCCGTCGGAGAGGGCGTCGCCGGTGATGTCTTCGAAGATGTGGCCTTTTATTTTTGCCAATACTAGCCGATAATCTACTTCATCCAGGTAGCTAGAGCGACGTAGGTCACTCAGCGGGTCATTAATATCCCCGTCCGGATCCTGATAAGAAGCGTTAATTGCATCATCTATACCATCACCATCGTTATCGGTACCACTCAGCGTCAGGCCGCTTTCATCGATATCATTCGTTCCATCATTGTCGCTATCAACATCAATGTAGTCAGGCGTATTGTCGCTATCGGTATCTTGGGGCACTACTAGTCCGTAAGGAGGAATACCATCTATATTTACATCGTCACTGACGTCCCCGTCATTACCCTGGTAGCCATTTGTTGGTTGAGCCTCTACAGCATCAGGTATACCGTCATTGTCAGAGTCAAGATCAAGTCTGTCTTTTATGCCGTCGCTGTCGCTATCCGGATCTGGCAAGGGAGTTCCGTTGCTAATCTCATTAGTGCTACCGTTGTCTATATCGTCCTGAGCGTCATTCAAACCGTCCTGATCTACATCGGTAAAGTTATCGACTAGGCCATTGTTGTCGCTATCCGTTCCGCCCGCCTCAACTAAATCGGCAATGCCATCATTATCGCTATCCAAATCCATGGTATTGGCATGACCATCCCCATCGGTATCGCATATCTTCTTGCCATAGAGAACATACGACACATAATCGCCGCTCTTTTGTTTGGACACCTGAATTTCAATACGGCTAACCGTTCTATCGCTAATACCCACCAGGCTAGCTGTATTGTTACACCCACTCGTGCAACCCCCCGATATGGACATTTCGCCGGTAGAGGAATCGTAGTCCAGATTGCCAAAGTTATGGAAGTCGCCCAGATCGGCCGTTCCGCCCGATACGCTCATCGTGGCGCTGTAAGGTTCACCGTCAACATCAATGACCATGACGAGTATTTCGTTCACGGGAACGGGCTGGTCGAACTCGTAAACCACGTACTTGGTACCGCCAGTCGACCTCAAGTAGTTAGCAAAGTGATAAGGATACTGATTGGCTACCACCCTGTAAACATCGAAGTTGTCGTAATACGTCATATTGGTGCTTACCGAGAGATTGGCTGGCGTCTGACCAACCCACGCACCGTTGTAGTTTTGCGATTCAAATGGCTCACAATCTTCGGTCATATCTGGAATGCCATCGTTATCGTCGTCCAGATCGAGGTAGTTAGGAACACCATCGTTGTCTAGGTCGGCAGTCGCGCTGGCATCAGCCGACCTCTCTATAGCCGGACCAGCCGGATCAATGATTGCAGCTTCAACATCAGTTTCGTCGCCGGGCTGGTTGTCGGTCAGGGTGTATTCTGTTACCGGTACACTAATCCCGCCGACAACCGCCGTCGACAGTGAAACCGAGTAGTCCTTGTAATACGGATTATTGGCTCCAGGAACATCTGATCCATATTTCCTGAAATAATCGATGCTGCTTATTCCGTGCCAGTAGAATTTGACATCGGCGCTCTGCCCCGCGCTGCCGCAGGTCAAGGTAAATCCAACCAGGCCGACTGGATAAACGTAGTCGGGATCATCAACCCCGATGTCCGCCTCGGTCATTGCCTGCATATTCGTTATTTGATTGCAAGTGGAACCGGCAATTTCCAGAGTAACGTAGCTACCGCTTCCCGAAGCGTCAGGAATAGACGCTACGTTTCTTTGGCGAGAATCGAGGATTCCATCGCCATTACCATCGCCGCCGTTGGGACCGGCGTCTTCTATCGAGGCCGGTATGCCGTCGCCATCGTCGCAGGCGCTGGTATCAGAGCTGTCGGTGACCGCAGCCACCTCACCGGTATCGTAAGCGGCATCCACCACTTTGCCGTTAGCATCAACGTTGGGTGGGGTGCCCAAGCCGTAGTAGGCGTTGTCACCTCCGTCTGCTAGCGGATCGCGATAAGCCTCGTCTGCATCAGAGCATCCATCGTTGTCAGAATCGAGGTCGAGATGGTTGGGGTAGCCATCGCCATCAGTATCTGGGATGGCGTAATTAATGTCCGCTGAAGTGGTGTCGTCCGTTTCCAGGCTGTCATCAAGGCCGTTGTTGCCCACGGGGTTATCTGTACGGCCGTCGCCATTCATATCGTTGCCACCGTTGCCGGCTTCAACAATGTCGTATATACCGTCGTTGTCGCTATCGAGGTCGTGATAGTCGGGCACGCCGTCGTGATCGCTGTCGGCTTCGTCCAACAAGAGAGGGGGGTTATTCCAGTTGTCGCGCATCCGGCAGGGATTGGCAATCAGGGCATGCCAACGACCCTGTGAGCCTGTGGTGCCGTCGAAAGATACCCTATAGCGAATGACGTTGGTATTAACGTATACAGCCGAGATTTCGAACCTCGGATCACTTCCGATGCCAGCTTGATGCGGGTCGCCCTGATAGGTAGTGTATCCGCTCCATATGCTTATTTGTTGTTCATACGTCGGGTTGTCCGTGTGGATGCTGGTCGCCACCGAGTTGTCGAAGCCGACGACTTCGCCGTCGTCATTGTCGGTGGCAGTCACAAAGAAGGTATCGGGGGGGATCGGCGTAGAGGTACCGGCTTTGACAAACTGAATAGCAAACTGGGCATAACCGTATGCACTGCTATAAGACACATTCGGCTGAAACCAAGCATCTTCACCTAGGTTGGTAACGTCGAGATTTTCAACGTTGGCGTTAACAACTTCCTCAACAGTAATTATGGCATCTACGCCAGAGTAAACTCCTGCATACAGGAATTGGTCACCTTGTTCAGGATTATCAGGATCGGCTCCGTTTAAACCAGTTGGTCCTTGCGCGGAACCGAATGAGGGATTGGGTACCAACTCGCAATTTAAGGCCTCATATACATTTGGGATGCCGTCATTATCAATATCTATATCAGTTTGGTCACTTACGCCATCCCCGTCCCAATCATCTGCATACGCGGTTGTTACCAAGCCTAAAAGCGAAATCAAACCCACCAGAAAGATTTTTAAAGCTGTCCTACTAATAGTTCTTTTGCTCATAGTACCCCCGCCTGCAGTAGTTACTTATCTTTGATAAATCCCAGTTTACCTTTGGCGTCAGAGCTCGTCTCCCATTTAGAGAACCGCGCGCACTTGCTTGGGTACAACGAGGCGTGCAACTTATGCATGTACCTCGGTGTAAGTGATTAATCTGATGAAGTGCACTTTTCTTGTAGCAATATTCCAACTCCCGAACTTTAACCGTCCTTTTCCATCCTCCTGAATTACCCATCACAATTTCGCGCATCTTCTAAGGTCCTTTCCGTTACCCACTCTTCGCGCCAATAATCTATGGCCTTTCAGCAATGCTCTTCTATATACCCAATAGCGTTAGTGGGAGAGTCTATAGATGTATGTCGCTCTCTTACAATCCGCTTGATAGGTGCCACTTAACCTCAAATCAAATAGGTTATTAGCGGATCGCCTACAAAAGTTCAGATGCGACAAATATCAATTAGCAGTACCCTTTATTTACCGCTCATTATAAACGTCTGTTCCCATAACTCAATACCCCCATTCAGGGGTACTGGGTTATTAATTGTGTTCACGATCACTTTTTGACTCTCATTGGTAAGGTAGTACGCTTGCGGCTATTTCTTCATGGGCAAAGAATTTTACCTTATAGTAGGAGGCTATCTATTTTTCGACATAAGTAAATCATATTTCAATTAAGAACACTGTTTTTTATTTCTCCAACTTGGTCGTGCTAGCTACTCATAGAAGTAAAGAAAATGGACAACTTATCTAGCTTCACTTTATTAGAGCAAATCATTCTTTGCTTAATGTCCCTTTATAAGTACTCACACTTTAACGATCATAGAAACTCCGCGTTACTGGCTTCTGGTGGCGCGCGTTCCGCCTTAGCGAATCTCCACCCTGTAGCACACCTCTCCACCTTGGCCGGGGGTGAGGGAGTCCTCGGCGTTGACCTGGACCAGGTTGTTGGCTACCTGGCCTTCGTCGTTGTCGGCGGCGGCGGTCAGGTAGTGGTAGTTGCCACTGGCGTCCTGCCAGAGTATCTCGGCGCTGTCGCCGCTGCTGTCGGTGTAGGCGCCGGTTACCAGGTCGGAGAAGAAGGGGATGGGGTCGTTGATCTTGACATCGGTCAGGGTCGAGCTGCTG
>JAADDH010000007.1 GCA_013154035.1 Candidatus Iainarchaeum sp.
ATCCTCGTTTTCCCACTTCTTAATTATCTCTTCCTCAAAATCGATCTTCCAGCGCTTCTCCTTAATCCGTGGCTCTGCGGACCCGTCCATCACCTTTCACCTTCCTCACCTCCATATAATCCTGCGTTTTTGTTTTAAATAAAAAGGCTCCGAATTCCTTGTGGATCCCGAACTTCGCCAGATGCTCACCGTGACGGTTGTCGGACTTCTTCTCGCTGCCGCCGTTCTGGTTCTAGCAGTCCCCCGCTTCGAGATCTTCGGCGATCGCGTTGCCCAATACTTTGCAGACGTTTCGGAGGAGAACGGCGTCTTCCACGTGTCTGAGCAATACGTATATAGGCTCTCTGGGACACGCCACCTCATATATCGAAACTGGGATGCTAACGTTTCGCTTTCCGCCCTGAACCAGCCGTATGTGCGTTTGCTGTTCGTTTCGTGTCCGTCGGGAACGATTCCCTACTTCGTGCAGGTCCAAAGACGTGATTTCTTCACAGTGGAGCGACAGGTACGTTACTACATTGACGGGAGGTGGGTGGGCGAACCGCAAGCCCTTTCGCGCTTTCCGAATCTGCCCGTGGAGTATGTGCACGAAGCAGAGAAGCCAGAGGTCGGCTGCGTTTCCACGACGGGCGTGCTTCCTCCTGGCGATTACGAGATGAACGTATTTTTTGACGTGTATCCGCCGGTCCAGTGCGACGGCCACTACTGTCACGCAAATGTTTCCCTCACAGGTACCGAGCACTTCGACTACCAGCACGTTTCCCTCCATTTTGACGGCGCCGACGTGCAGGACTATATCCAACGTCCGCCCTCCTGGTTCCTAACACTCTTTGGGCTGCCCGGCGATCGATACCTGGAGATTGAGACACTTCTCCGCCCCATTTCCGGATACCCCTTCGTCGTCCCCACGTCTAACGTGCCTCAGCGCTTCGACGCGGCGCGCAGCGAGGACATTTTGTATTATTTCCTCTATTTGCTCGCTGTGCTAGTCGTGGTGCTCATCCCGATCCTTGTTTTCGCATACTGGTACTTCTTCGCCCGAGATCGGCCAGATCCCTCCGTGCCCGACTATCTGATGAACGTACCAAACCCGGAACGCAAGCCTTGGATGGTGAACGCCGTTTTTGATGATCAGCCCGGGCGTTTCAGCAGGGATGCCTTCGCCGCAACGGTTCTGGATCTGAAGGAGCGTGGGGTGCTAGAGATTTCCGGGAAGGGCAGGGAAGCCCAGATTACTGTTCTGAACGTACCCGAGGATCTGGACGAGTATGAGCGTGCGGTTATTCGGTTCTTGCGAGCGCATTCCCCGGATGGAAAGACATTCGCACCGGAGTACCTGAAGGCAGAGCTACACTCCGCCAGCGACGCTCAATTCCGCGCCCTTCAACGGGGGTGGAATTACATTACCGGCGATTCGCCCCTTGCCATGCGCGTGGCTAAGCAGTTTATCCACTTTCCTAGCGGCATGATCATGGCGACGGTGGGCCTGCTTGCGTTCCTCTTCCTCCTTGTGTGGTACATGAATGGGCCGGAGATCGCCGGTTGGGCGGGACTAGCCCTTGCTGTGTACTCACTCCTTCTTGTTCGCTTGCCCCCTGACGTTCTTGGCCGCTGGAAGAACGGTTACGGTCGAGAGTATGCACAGTGGCAGGCGTTCAAGCGCTTCCTTTCTGATCTAACGCTGATTCGCAAGTACTCCGAGCAGTTCCAGTCCATGTGGCATGACTGGCTTATATACGGAACTGCGCTTGGCGTGGCGGATCGCGTACTGGAGGCTCTGCGCGAGATAAACATCCCCGACGTGGATACGTACTATTCCATGTACTCCACCGTCCGCGCCACCACCGACTCGATAAACACTGCGTACGTTGTTCGCGCCGCCGAGTTCGCCGCTGCAAACGCCATGAGGGCCGCCGGTGGCTTCGGAGCGGGCGGTGGCTTCGGCGGCGGAGGTGCCGGTGCAAGATAAAAAGGCGTTGAAGCATATAAGTGGAGGTGGTAAAATGATCTGGCTTTGGATACTGCTGGTCCTTCTGGTCTTGTTTGTGCTCTGGCTGATCGGTGCTTACAACAGATTCGTGCAGCTGGACAACGCCATAGAGAACACCTTCCACCAGATCCGCGTCGCCATGAAGAAGCGGTTCGATATGATCAACCAACTCGTCGAGGCGGCTTCCAGCTACGTAAAGTTCGAGAAGGATGTTCTGACTGACGTTGCCCGCCTCAGGAACATCAACCTGAACACCCCCGCGGACATCAGGGACGCAGACGCTGTGGCAAGGAACGTCTTCGGCAAGCTCATGGCAGTCGTGGAAAACTACCCTGATTTGAAGAGTGCGGGGATAGTTCAGAATCTCATGAACTCCATAAAGGATGTGGAAGACGAAATCGCTCGGCTGAGGTATCTCTACAACGATCAGGTGCAGACGTACAACATGCTCCGTGAAATGTTTCCGACGAACATCGTTGCGGCCATATTCGGCTTTCGAGAGAAGGAGTACTTGGAGTTCGGCGAGGAGATTGAGCAGCGGCCCAGCGCAAAGGTGTATGGGTGAAGATTCTCGCCTTCTCTATTTTTCTTTCATCCGCCACAGTTAGAGCTGTTCTTCACGGAAATTAAACATTTATTCGGTTTTGCTTTGAGATGCATAAAACCGCTCGCTTCAGCTGCAGATCCTTCTGAACGGGCAGCCCTCGCAGAGTTTCGGATTCTCTTTCTTCGGGAAGATGCCGGCGCGAACCGTTGAATGGAAGCGCTGTTTGAGCGATTCGATGAACCAGCGGTCGTTTTCGTCGAATTTCTTCTCCCAGAGCGGTTCCTCGTCCTTGGTCCTGACGATCCTAACTGTAATGTTCTCGTAGCCGTATGGCCTCAATGCAGCAGCGTAGGCCAGTGTCTGAATCTTTCCCCGCTCCGAAAGCGATGACTTGAAGTCGATGATTATAGCTTCCTCGGGGTAGAGGCGGATCTCATCGATTATTCCGTACAGACCGTTGCCCAGAATCTCCACTTCCCTTCCGACGAGTTCCTCCCCGGCCAGCGCCAGATCCACCGCCAGCCCAAGTTCTATCTTCTTCTCCGCTTGCTTCCTGTGTTCGTTGTATTTCTTGGCGTGGGCGCGTGCGCCGTTGATCATTGCATACGTCAGTTTCTGCCCGAAGATCTTGCGGTAGAGGAAGCGGCGAGGACAGAGGAAGAAGTCTGCAAGATCGGTTATCGTTATGGCGTTGGGTGGCTTCCCCCTCTTCGGGCTGACGAATCGAATCACCTTACGATCTGGAATTTGGTATTAAAACGACGTTCGGGGGAGTTGCGTTCCGCTAACACCGGTGTTGCCCCCGCCAGAGACACCGGATCATCGTATCCCGGGGCGTCGCGAGCGGGGGCAGTTGAATTATATATCACCAATCCCTTAAATGTTCATGGAGTCCCTGTACCGCAGCCTTGAGCAGCGAGCTAGAAAGCACCCTACCTTCTGGGAGTTTATTGAGAAGGTGAACGCGCACTATCTGAATGAACGTATGCGGGTCTTTGGAAAGGATGAGCATGCGGAGGAGCTGATAAGGGCAAAGAACGGCATTTACGATCTTGCTCCGAGCATCTTCCTTCGCATCCATAGGGAGCTTGGCTACCATGTGGGTATTCCCCCTGAGCCAGAGCGACGCAAAGACATCCCCACAGCGCTGCAGACCCTTCGCGTTAACTCAAAGCACGCCGATGAGCTGGCCGAGGAGATCGCACGCGCACTTGTGGCCGCGGAGAAGAACTGGTGGGGTGTTCCATTCTGGAAAGCGCCCGAGCAGGACGTAGTGAGTTTGATCAAAAGCAAGGCACTGGAGATGCATAGAAAAAAGAGGGGACAACTGTTGATCGGGCCGGCTAACGTCTAGTCCTCAGGTTCGAAGATTTCCTCGATTCTCTTTCCGAAGAACCGTGCTATTTTGAACGCTAGCCGCAGTGATGGGTCGTATTTCCCCTTCTCGATGGCGATGATCGTCTGTCTTGTAACGCCCAGCGCTTCGGCAAGTTCTTCCTGTGTGATTCCTAGCTCTTGCCGCAGCTCGCGCAGCCGATTCTTCACTGCGTATCCCTCCAGTTGAAGTACAGGATGAGCGCGCCCCAAATTGCCAGCAGCCCGGTTGCAGCGGCGAGGAGAAGTGTGCCTGTTTTTGTCCCCACCATGTAGCCACCCATTGTGGCTGTG
>JAADDH010000016.1 GCA_013154035.1 Candidatus Iainarchaeum sp.
TACCCCGTCTCGTGCCCTATCGGGCGGTCATCACGGGGCAAGTCTTCCTGATGAAGCAGGAAGCCCCACCCGAAAGGGTGGGGTAGTTCACTAATGAGAAACGCAGATATTATTGGTGGAAGACATGGTTGCCCTTACAACCACGGAGGGCCAGGAAGTAAAACGCGAGTACCATTTTGTGCAAATCTCTCCGTACAAGGTGCTGTCCGTCAAGGAAGACGGGCGGGTGTTTGTTCGTTTTTCCAACGGACTTACTGTTGTTCTTGATCAGGATGAGTTTCTTGTGATGTCCCGCATACCAGCGCACTATGCAACAGTACCCTTCAATACAGGCAAGGAAATTGAGGTTCTCAACAACCTTAAGAAACTTGGCGTTGTCCACGAGATCGATAGACCTAAGCCGTCCTTCTATTTCGTCTATAAAGTCACGAAAGGCTGTAACCTTCGCTGTAAATATTGCTACGAGTGGGCAAATCCAGAGAAAATCTCTCAGAAGGCCAAACTCGAAGTAGCTGACAAGATACTTTCCATGACACGGGATGCCTACACCCACTTCGTGTTCCACGGTGGTGAACCAACACTCTACTTTGAGGACATCATTGCACCGCTTGTTGAGAAATGGATACCTCTTGCTCCACACAGTCCAGAGCGGAAGCGCCTAAAGTTTGGCATGCAGTCAAACGGAATCCGCTTTGCCGATGAGAACTTCGCAAAGAAGTTCGCAGAGTACCACAAGAAGTACGGCCTATCTGTTGGAATATCACTTGACGGTATGAAGGAGCACAATTGGCTTCGTCAGTTTGCAGACGGCACTCCCGCATGGGACTACACCGTCACGGGCATACGCAACCTTCACAAGTACGGTGTCAAGAGCCTTGGTCTCATCATCGTGGTAAACGACCGCTCAGTCAAGGACTTCATAGGCATCGCAGAGTGGCTGTCAAGCGACCTTGACATCCACCGCTCAAGGTTCAACCCACTATACCCCGCAGGCCACCCAGAGGTTATCAAGCACGCACCAGACCCCGAGGACTACATAGACCAGACACTCAAGCTCGCCAAGTGGGAGATCGAGCACAACATAGATGGCGATCAGATCAAACAGGAGTTCGTCAGCACCACCATCGCAGACCACGTGGAGGCAATGCTCATGCGCTCTTCCAACGTGTGTGTGAACACCGTGTGTGGAAGGGGCATGTCCTTCTTTGCCATAGAACCAAACGGCGACGTGAAGCCGTGCGATCACAGTAGCAGGATACTTGGTAATGTGTTGGATGGATGGGATGTGTGGAAACCCGTGCCGCCAGAACTTGCCCTTGAGTGGGCACAGCAGTCCTGGCACTTTTCTACTGCAATGGGGGGCCACCCAGAGTGTGAGTCCTGTCCATATAGGCAGTTCTGCGACGGAGGTGGATGCCCCGAATTCTTGCACGACCTCTACGGGGATGACTACTGGAAGAAGGCACCGCGCTACTGCTGGAAGAAGTTCTACAAATTCTTGGACAGGATCATAGAGTCAGGTGATCTGATAAAACTCGCTGCAATGGATCCAGATCACCTGCAAGAGATGCCCTGGGTGGCCCCCGGTGGAGGTGCGTGATCATGTTCTTCGGGATTGTTCCGACAGGATTGACAGGGGGTGAGCAATGATGCAACCAATATTTGGCCCCGACATTACCCGGATTTCGTACAAGGAGGACGCGTACATTGAGTCTTGGGACCACACAGACAACCACTCCGACAGTCCCTGGTGATTCAATGATTGCACTAGCGCCGATAGCGATGCTAGGGTACGACGACTATGGCTGGGACAACTACGACGCATGGGATAAGTGGCACGACTACAACGACTGGGACAATTGGGACGACTGGGATAAGGGTGGCGATTGACATGATACTGATAACGACACTAAATAGCGGGGACGACTGGGACAAGCACGACGTTAGCGGATGGGAAAACCACGCAGACTATGCATGAGGTGGTAGTATGTTTGCAATTGCGGCATTACCGATAGCTGGGATGAACTACGACGATGGAACACATTGGAGCAATTGGGAGAAGCACTGGGACAACATCGGTGATTAAGATGTTTGCAATAACGTCTGCGGTACCAGCATTTTTCGAGCACGCAGACAAGGACTGGGGCAGGTGCTGGGAGAAGATCACCTGAGGCGACCAGCATGTTTCCGCTTTTTTCTTTTTTCCAGGATTCGTGGTCCCACTCTTGGGACGCATGGGATAGATCAGAGTGAGGTGGTAGGTATGGATACGCTGATGGGACCTGTGTTGTATGGGTCTTACATGGACTACGACCACAGCGAGAGCTGGGAGCACGACCACGACACAGGTTGGGACAACTATTAGAGGCGAGTGGCATGCAGGGTTTACGGTATTGGATGCCTCAGCGCCCACTACGGATGAGCTACGATGACTGGGATCCAATCTGGGATGCGTACTCTGACTACGACCACTCGTCATGAGAGGTGATCGCATGGATGCGATAACTTTGGCATACGGGGATGGCGACTACGATCACCACACCGACCACGACAAGACCACAGGATGGGAGCACTTTGACTTCTGAGGTGAGCAACATGCAGGCATTGATCTACGACGTTTCCAACTGCAACGTCATGGGATCTTGGGTGAACGACGGATGGAACGACCTCGGCTGGTACAACTCTGAGTGAGGTGAGCGGATGTCCCCATTGCTATACCTCGCTAGCGGAGATGACGGGTGGCCAGAGGTCAGCTGGGACCATATCCACACAGACAGCAACGATGGGTGATTACCATGTATGCGCTATCCACGGGAGTATCTCTTAGCGACTGCGAGTTCCTCCACGACAAGCACGACGACTGGAACGAGTCTTGGCACCACGACTGGAACAAGTCCGTGTGATTTAGTTTTTCTTTTCTTTTTCTATTTGCTCCAACAGCATCTGACATGCCAATATGTGAGAACACGGGTACTGCGGATATATAGAATTGAACTCGCAGTCACACATCCAGATTCCGGCCCTTAGAATCACGCTGTGCTCGTCCGTATCGCCATGCACCCTGAACACAGCGATGTCCTCGTTGTTGAACCTCAGCTCTACTCTGCCCTCTTCCAGCAACCGCTTTGCTTTCCCCAACCTGCGCTCAAGGTTAGATAGGTTTTTCCGAGAGGATCTTCTTCTCTGCGATGTCATACGCATACCACCCATACCGTCCCTCGTGGTTCTTCGTGTACGCCCAATAGTTGCCGTTGCTGTCCTTTACCACGACGGGGTCCTTCATCACCACCTCGCTGTTGTTACCAAAGAGCATCGACAGCTCAAGACGACACACCAGCACGTTGTTGTTGCGGAACATATAATATGGGCAACTGTAGCACACACGGACGTCTATGGGTTTCTTGGTCTTCGCACATATCAGCTTCGCCGTGCGTCCACGTACAATCACAGGTGGCATGTATATACTTAATGTGATAACTCCTTTTAGTATCGCATGGTTCGTTACTGGAATTATCGGAAAAGACCTATCGCAATAATGATATAAATACCAACCACCCATTATTCATATGGCAAACATCAAATACACCATAAGTTCTCTCGAGGAGCTTCCCGGTGTTGGGAAGGCTACCGTTGCAAAGCTCAATGAGGCTGGCATAGAGTCCCTTGAGGATCTTGAGGGTCTCGACGTTGATGATCTTATTGAAATCGGACTGTCCAAAGCAACTGCAAAGAAGATAATCCGAGCGTTCACGTCTATCCGCCAGATACAGACCTTCACCGCCGACCAGGTGGATCAGATAGAGAGGAGCAAGAAGGTGCTCAGGACAGAAACCCCTCTTGATGATCTTCTTGGTGGGGGGTTCAAGGAATCGTATCTGTACGAGTTCTACGGGCAGTTTGCAACGGGCAAGTCCGAGGTAGGGCACACCCTGGCAGTCCGCACACAGCTGCCAGAGGAGCACGGTGGTCTCAACGGGAAGGTTGTGTTCATAGATACGGAGAACACGTTTTCCACGAAGAGGATCAAGGAGATCGCATCCTGCCTTATCAAGAAGTACAAACTGGACAAGAAGCCAGAGGACTTCCTGAAGAACATCATCGTTGCCCGCACCTTCACCAGCACGGACCTGTACTCCTTCGTGATGTCCAACCT
>JAADDH010000072.1 GCA_013154035.1 Candidatus Iainarchaeum sp.
TGTTTCGGTCAGCAAAGCTATTGCTAAGCTACTTCTGGGGCTTATCCCTCCCCTGAACATCCCCACTTCTCGTGAGAAAGAGAGAAGAGGATGAACAAGAGAGACGAAAAAGAAAGAAAATGTTTTTTTCCTTTTTTGCTCTTTTTGGCCGAGGAATACACTCCCCCACCTGAAATAGTACTTGTCTTAGAAAAGTTCAAACATGCTACGCCAGTGCCCTTTCTGGTTTTTTTACAGAAAAGTACCTCTAATCGCAGTAAAGGGAGAGCAGAACAGGATGACAAAAACGATTGGCATTATTAGCGATGCTCCAGTTCTTACAACTGGCTTTGGTCGTACTTCTGCTTACATAGGGAAGGCGATTGAAGACTTGGGTAGCACTGTAATTTATTTTGGTATTGGGCTTACGCGATGTGTACACTCCAATGTCTTTCCCGTTCCTCGATATGTTCAATTACCTGATGCAATGGAGGAATTTCTTGATACGTATTCCCCGGATGTCTTGATATTTAACAGCGATATTGCTTCTGCGATTCTTCGTCATCGTGTAGCAAAGGGATTGGGATGGCATGGGTTCGCTTTGTTTCATATTGTTGTGGATGGGTTCCCCGTGAATGCTCAGCTGCTGGATTACTTGCGCAATAATGGACAAACTATAGTTGTGCCTACGCGGTACACACAAAGATATTTGAGAAATGAAGGAATTGCAGCACTTTACGCCCCGCATGGAATAGAGCATAGTAGATTTATACCCCTTTCGGAAGAAGAGAGGGGTTTTATACGAAGACATGTTTTCCAAGTGTATGACAACGAGTTTGTCATTGGAATATTCGCGCGGAATGATTGGCGTAAACAGATTCCACTTATTTTGGAGGCGGTATCGCTTGCTAAACATTACCCCAAGATAAAACTTTACTTACATTCTCAGAAACGTTCCTCAAGGGGATGGGACTTGGAGGAGGTAGCAAGATATTATGGCATCCAGAATCGTGTAATCTTCGCCAATACAAAAACTGAATTTGGAGTGCCTTTAGATAAATTTGTTCGTCTGCTAGGAAGTTGCGACCTTGTCATCAATGTTCCTTGTAACGGAGGATTTGAACTGGTTACTCTTGAGGCGCAATCTTTAGGGATACCCCTAATAACTGTCAACGACAAAGAGAATATAACAGAAGCAAGTGGAGGGGGTGCATTGTTATTAGAACCTGTGGCACATACACATTGGGTGGACCATGGGATATGTTATTTTGTATCGCCATATGATCTTGCCGATGCAATAGATAATGTAGTTGAGAAAGAAGAGCTGCGCTATCAGCTAAAGCAAAGAGGACTTATTAATGCAAAGCGTTACTCTTGGGGCACTTTGAAGAAGGTGATACAAGACGCAATAAAAGATGCCCTCTCCTAACCTCGCGTCCAGCGGACGCGGCTACGCCGCGCGCGAACCGGAGCCGCAGAAGGCAAAGTAACCCTCGCCCCCCGGCTCCTCGGACAACCACGCCGCGCCGCTGACGCCATCGTTAGGCGCTATCTGTTTCTGAGCTGTATTTTGCATTTCTTGGGTTGTACGGTATAATGGCGGTGGAGATGTTCAATTGTACAATTCAGATGCGAGGAACTAGGGATGGATATAGTGGTAGACACCTCCGTCATCGTTGCCGTGATCGTGAACGAGTCACAACGGGAGGTGCTGATAGAGCGCACGAGAGGGGCTAATCTGCTGGCCCCGCCATCTGTGCATTGGGAGATAGGGAACGCGTTTTCGGCGATGTTGAGGCGGAGGCGGGTCACGTTAGCGGAGGCGTTGAAGGCCATAGAGGTGTATCGGCAGATACCGATACGGTACGTGGAGGTGGAGTTGGAGGAGGCGTTGAAGGTGGCAGGGGAAGCGGGGATCTATGCATATGATGCCTATTTGATACGGTGTGCGCAGAAGTATGGGGCGCCATTGTTGACGTTGGACAAGGAGATGGGGCGAGTGGCGAAGAGGATGGGGGTCGCGGTGATCGAGGTGGAGGTGGTGGAATGAGGGTGTACACGTACACGGAGGCGCGGCAGCGGTTGGCGGAGTTGTTGGAGAGGGCGAAGCGGGAGGGGGAGGTGAGGATTCGGCGTCGGGATGGGATGGTGTTTGTGGTGAGGCCGGAGCGTGTGGAGGGGTCGCCGTTGGAGGTGGAGGGGATGGATTTAGGAGTGGGGGTAGAGGAGATTGTGGAGTTGGTGCGGGAGGGGAGGCGGCGGTATGGGTAGGGATACTGCGCCTAACGGGCGCGTAGAGCCGACCGCCCTATCGTGGCGCTTTGCGAGGGGGGAACCGCCAAGTCCTGAGGTCATTAGCCAATGGGTCCTGCGTAGGTCGGGCCGCGGCTCACGCGCGAGTCGTTAGGCTGCTTGGAGCGAGCGATGAGGCAGAGGGTATCATATACGGAGGTTAACATGAGCACTATAGAGATGTTAGAAACAGCGGAATTTGTGGTGGATGCCCACGGGAACAAGAGAGCTGTTTTGCTTGATTACAAAGTTTGGGAAGCACTGTTGACCTTGCTCGAAGACTGGGAAGATGCGGAGGAAATTCGTCGTCTCCGCGAGGCCGGGGAGGAAGCAATCCCGTGGGAACAAGCGAAAGCAGAGCTACAAGCTGAGGGAATAGATGTATAGCGTTCGCATCTTGCGACGGGCCATTAAGGACATCGCCGACTTACCCAAGGAGTATGCCCGTCTGGTCAGTGAGCATATCGACCGTCTGCAAGAGGACCCGCGTCCGCCAGGGGCAAAGAAACTTCGAGGGACGACAGATTACAGTTTACGCGTAGGAGTGTACCGTATTCTCTACGACATAGACGACAGTGCTCGTATTGTCACCATCTATCGAGTGAAACATCGGCGCGAAGCCTATCGCTGATTACATCCGTTGGGGCAAATGCCGCCTAACACCCGCCGCAGCCGACCCGCCTCCGCTGCCGCTCCGGCAGGCGGCTGAGCTTTTTCGTTAGACAGCTTTGCTGGGAATGGAGAGGTGTGCTATCCGTGAAGAGTACACACAAGGGGTTTATCCGATCCAAATTGGCATGTGGTATGATGGATGAACCAGCGAAGATTCAAGATCATCAGCGAGATCAGGGAGATCGAAACGATTGCCTCAGGCCGAGGCGTGTACATCCGACGCTATCTGGAGCGCACTTATGGCCGAGGACGTTGGCGGAAGATGAAGGGCATAGCCACGGTGGAACTTCCAGATGGCACAATTTGCGAAGCTGAGATTTACTGGTATGAAGCTCATGGCATAAGCCGTAGGGAGTTCTAGATCAAGAGGATAATCAAATGAGTGAGTTTGTGCTCTGCATCAACAATGAGGGTAATCCGGCAAGCCTGATTGTCGGCAAAGTCTATCGTAGATTGCCGGATCCGGAAGCGGAGTCACACAATATGTTGCGCATCATAGATGAAGACTTGTCAGAGCCGGAGGGGTATCTTTATCCGGCATCTATGTTTGTGCCTGTGGAACTTCCGGAGGAAGCGAAGCGGGTGTTAATAGCAGTGAAAAGCTGAGCGATAAGTGTGCTTGTTAGCCCTATAGGAGGCAAAATGTCCATTGAGCAAATCTTTGGCGTCGTGTTCATAATCATAGGATTGTTAGACATTGCAGGTTATATTGCATATCTTACTGGCATAAAACTACCAATATCATTCTGGAAGCTCAAGCCGATGCAAGATCGGTGGGGCAAGATCCCTGGCACGATTTTACATTTTATTGGATATGTGGTCGTTCCAATTATATTCGGGATTCTGCTGTTGTTGGGTCATCAGCCATAGATTTGGTGATAAGACCGTCTAACTACGAGTTCATCCAAATATTGCACAAGTAAATGCCATATCACACTACACATGGCAGGGAGAACACGGGGCTTTTGTTAAGTCCACAGTGCGCTTGAGAGGTTTGTCCTGATTGACAGACAAAATTCGGTCGTCCCTCGGCGGCGGACGGGTCCGCACCGCGGCGAAACGCCAACGTTCTCGCCCCGCGCCAGGTAACAGTCCAATCCCCAACCGGCATTACTTCCCCGCTGGGGTTCCCCCATTCCTCCACGCCTGCAACGGCCGCACGTCCAGTTTCCCCAAAACCCCTTTAATAAGGTAAAATCCTCTTGTG
>JAADDH010000014.1 GCA_013154035.1 Candidatus Iainarchaeum sp.
TATGCGTTTAAGTGTTTTAACTCCAATCTCTTCGTGACTGTGGAAATCTGCCGCGAAGTCCTTGATGGCATACTGGATGCTGCGCGGCGCATGTATCCCAACGAGTTCTTCTGTTTGCTTGGTGGGGAGAAAGGCGATGTATATTGCGTTACCGAGCTCGTTTACATTCCATTTCGCTCGGGCCCGACGTCTGCGATCTTCCACGTAACAGATATTCCCTTTGATGATAGCATTATTGGATCCGCGCACTCCCATCCTGGTCCTGCGTCCCCATCTGCGGCGGACATACATTCCTTCCCCTATGCGGGCTGGATCCACCTCATTGTAGGGTATCCTTATTCTTACGAGACCGTTCGTGTTTACGATGCGCGGGGCAGGGAACTTCCCTGGAGATTGGTGGATTGCGGTCAGTGAGCCAATATCTCATCATGCATCAGGCGATGTCGGCCTCATCATCCCGCCAATCCATTTCTAGCTTTATTGTTGCAGGATGCACAGCGCGGTGGCCATGTATCCTACGTCGCCCATGCCCTCTGGCAGTATTTTCCTCGCTTCTAGCCCGTCTATGTCATACTTCGTCGCATCTGGCTCCGTTCCGCAGACGACGATCATATCCTTTTCTCCTACCTCTGCGGGATCCAACACTTTCTCCGCCTTGCGGGTGATTATGTATGCGTGTTCCGGTTTGAGCAGCTCTATAGCATCCTTTAGATCTGGAACAACGAGGATTTTCTTGCCCTTCTTCGCCGCGGCGAGGTGTATCTCCGGCACGCCGGTCTGCGCTGCCGTTCCCTGAGGGCGGGAGATCACGAAAAGATCCACGTTGTCGTATGCAAACACAATCCTCGCTATTTCCTGCAGCTTGGCAACTGAGTGAACCTCATGGTAAACCACTATCATGTTTTCATTCACCTCCTACGTCCTTATAACTCCCCCAGTTTTTCGCGGACAACCTCTGCGATCTTGAAGGAGAGCTTTGGAGGAACTGCCTCTCCCGCCTGGTTGTACTGCTGTTCAATGGGCCCGTAGAACACGTGGTCGTCGGGGAAGCTCATGAGCCGCGCGTTTTCACGGACCGTGAGCAGGCGATCGGAGAATGGGTGGATAAACCGTGACGATCCCATCACCGTCGGCGCTACTCGGTCCGGGCGCAGGCGTATGTAGTTCTGGTGAACGCGCTTGGCCCCTCTAAAGTAAACGGGGGCTTGACCCCAGCGGAGCTTGTGTATGACTTTTTCCACCCTGCGCGGGAGGGCCTTGTATTGGTGGTTTGGTATGCTGTGCGGCTCTCTTGGGTCTGGAAGATCGCCTATCGCTTCCCACACTGTCACTTTCTTCTCTGTTTTTGGGCGTATGCGGATTGGGGATATAAACACGCGGGTCCGCATTGACGGCACACCGAATCTACTCGCCTCCAACACATTGAATTTTACCTCATAGCCAACCCTTCCGAACTCGTAGCGTAGCGCTTCCTTCAGGTCCCCCTCCATGATTCCAAGCACGTTCTCCATGACGAAGGTCTCCGGCTGGAGGTCACCAATGAATCTAATGTAGTGGAGGGTTAGTCGCCCCCTCGGGTCCTTATACATGCGATCCAGCGGCTCTTTCTCTCTCCGCGCGTTTGCTACCGTGTACGCCTCGCAGGGAGGCCCCCCGATGATTATGTCGGGCTTTCCGATCTCTTTCTCCACATCTGTAGCGTCCAGTTTCTTTATGTCCGTCTCCCAGACGCGCGTTCCTGGAAAATTCTTCCTATACGTCTCTGCCGGATACTTCCACGCCTCTACTGCGCCCACTATCTCAAAACCTGCCTTCCTGAAGCCGATGCCGAAGCCGCCTGCCCCCGCGAAGAGGTCCAATACTCTCACGTTTTTATTATGTGGGGGAGTGGTTTAATAGCATGGAGCGAAGGTTCCTGCTCATCCCCGTTCTCCTTTTGGCAACCCCCCTTGCCCATGCGTGGATTCTTCCTCATCAGGTTGCATACTACGCATCTCCTGGTTCATTGGTGAAGGCCTGTGCGACAGTATTCTTTGACCACAACGCTCACGTGGCCCTCGTCTGTAACGGTGCAGCGGTGGGTGATGCGAACATCCTCGCTGGCGCTCCTGCCGTTCTTTGCTATACCTTCCCTGCGCAGAAACCCCTCTCTTGCTACTGGGTTGCTGGAAACGAGCGGGAATCTGTGCATGTATACATAGACTATTCCGATATCATCAACGCAGTTCTTGCCGTGCTTCTGGTGGTACTTGTTGTTCGGTTTACGGTAAAACTTGTTAGAATTTACATGTGATGGTAAAAATTAGATGAAGCCGACGTGAGGCTCCAGCATCGCCTTGAGGGAGCGCGTGAACTCAGGGTGGTCCAGGAGCACCCCTTTCTTGTCTCCAGGAATTGCAAGAAATGCCTTCTTGTCGTCAACGATCACTGCCGGCGGGAGTTCCGCTTCGGTTTCCACAACATCGACGTCGCCGCTCACCGCTAGGTTGGAACGCATACCCTTCGGGACGACAAGTGTTACGTTCACGCCGTTGTTTACAGCATCTTCCACGGCAGGTAGGATCGTGTTTCCATACTCCGCAAGGAAGTCTGGGCTGAGTGTGATGATTGCATTTTCCTTTGCGGTGGTGAGGAGGCCCTGGATGCCTGCGCGAAGAACATTATCGCTGTTCATGACCCATACGCCTTTGCTGTCCTTATCCAGATGCTTCTGACCGTGTTCCTTCTCGATTCTTTCTGCAAGGGATTTTATGCGCTCCACTTCCTTGCGGAACTCCTCTTCCTTTATTTTGAGGTAAGCATCGATTGCCTGTTTTGGGGGAACGGCTCTATATTTAACCGGCCTTCCTGGCTCAACGATGACAAAGCCCTTCTTTTCCAGCCTGTTGATTATATCGTAGACGCGAGGCCTGGGGACTTCGGCGCGGTTGCTCAGCTCCCCCGCTGTTGCCTCTCCAAAGAGAAGTAGCGACGCATATGCCTGCGCCTCGTATTGGTTCAGACCTATGCTGCGGAGGAGTGATACTAGCTTCTGCCTCGCGTCCATGACCATCATGCAAAAGAATGTTGGGGGAATATAAAATACTTTCTATGACAAAGTTGTAACTGTTACCAACTCACCGGTGGTAACATCTATATAAATGCTTATGGCACATATAATATCTACGGAACTCCTACTATCTTGGAGGTGGAAAGAATGAAAATCGGAAAAATGTTTGGGGTCTTGGCCCTGGCGCTCATGCTCTTTGCAGTGGGTGCGTGGGCTAAGATTTCCGTGGCTAGCCCGAGTACTGCCACATGTGAGACAGTGTATCCGGGCAGCACAATAACCCGCGCAATCCACGTTGACGCGGACCAGACTGGCTGGTACACGATCGTGGCTACCAGCGCATTGACTGTAGGCCCTCAGCACACCCAGGTTTACCTGAGGGCTGGGGAGAGCAAGGACGTTATTTTCACCATTCAGTTCCCGAGCAACGTGAGCGACCAGTACTACACGGTGACTTGGACGCTCTACGACCAGAACGACAACTACGTGGATGACACCACTGAGTGCTTCCACGTGACCAAGTATGCTGCCAACGCGCAGGGTGCCAACACGAACTTCCTCTTCGGTGCCAAGGAGTACTACCAGGAGGACGGTTATCTTGTTGTGCCACTCTACGTGACGAACACTGGCAGCACCGACGTTACTGTGGACTTCGTCTCTGACTTCCAGGACGTTGTCTTCACTGAGAACGCCGTGCTCGTTCGTCCTGGCCGCACGGTTGAGGTCCTCGCTAAGATTCCAACCAGCGACCAGATCCCGACGACCATAACGTTCTATGCATACGGTAACGGCATTCGCAAGGAGACTCAGGTGCACTTCACGACGAACACGTTCAGCGACCGCCTTGATGTCCAGTTCCCCACGGAGGTAACGATCCAGAAGGGTACGACCTTTGTGCCTGTTCGCATCACGAACTATGGCAGCACAACCGTTACGGTTCAGCCTAAGCTCGTTGATGCACCTTTCGGCATCGCGTCCTACTCTGACCAGGTGACCCTCTACCCGCAGCAGACCAAGGTTGTCACAATGATCGTCACTGCGAGGGACGTCCTGTCCACTGGCGACAAGGTGGCACAGCTCTGCCTGCTTGACCAGGCTGGCGTCCGCAGGGTCTGCAAGCACATCATCATCCACGTGCCTGCAGCAAAGGCATCTGAGGCCAACGTGAACGTGGTTGCTGGTCAGTATGAGGTTGACCTGCAGCTCCAGAACGGTGCAACGTCCTACGACGTCGCTTACGTGGACGTCCAGATGCCCAAGGGTTGGACAGCGAAGATCTACCCGAGCGACACGCTCAGCATTAAGCCATACCAGCTCGTTGACGTCAAGGTGCTCTTCAAGCCCGGTCCTGATGCGGAGGACGGCGTTGCAACGATCTACCTGAAGAGCGCTGATGGCACTGTGCTTGCCCAGAAGACTGTAACGCTTTCCAAGAACAAGCTTACGGGTTACGCAGTGCTCGGCGGTAACACCGCAGCGTGGATCGTTGTGGGCATCGTTGTGCTTGCACTGCTCCTGGCGCTCTTCAGCAAGGGCGGCAAGAGCGGTGACGAGTTCGACGAGCTGAAGGCAGAGATCACCAAGAAGTGATCTCCTTTCTATTCTATTATTCTTGACTTTTTGATTTCTGCTAATTTCATATGTTTTTCAAGCATTTTCTTTCCATTATTCCAGTGCACTCCGCCCAATCTTCTATCATCACAACTGCAGCTCTTCTCACTGTAGCCGTTGCAGCTGCTCTTGCCATCTATTTCTGGACTCAAACCCTCACAACCACAACAACCACTCGCTCTGCCCCATCCCTTACCATTCCCCCCAAGATAGAACTTGCCGTCCCCACCTACGACCCAGATACAAACACCCTTACTATTTCCCTTATCCTCCGCAACCTTTCTCCCGAGCCCCAACACCTTGACAACTACTTCGTTCCCCTCAAGGATGCGAAGGGATCAATCATCGCCACCGCTACCGTCTCCTGCGATCTTCCCCCCAGCGGCATATGCAAGACGAACGCAGTCTACCCCAACTTCCAGACCTCCGGCACCTTCCGCGTTGGCGACTCCGATCAAACAATCACCGTATCCATAACCGTCCCCAGGGTTGTTCTCTCTTTCATCTCATTCTCCAACAACCTCTTCCTCTCCGAACCTTCCGATCGCTACAAAAACGTCCTCTTCACCGGCGACCACAACTCTGCTACCATATACGTTTTCCTCCAGAACATCTCTGACGTCCCAGCGTCCGGGACAATCACTGCATCTGCTCCCTGCTTTCCACACCCCTTCTCCGTTCCTTACTTCCTTCCAGCCCACCAGTCCAAAACCTACTCCATCCCCGTTGAGCTGAACTCTCCCTCTTCTTCCTGCCCAATCACCCTCTCCGCCACTTACTCCGCAAGCATAGCATCCTTCTCCGCACCCGTCTATTATCTATCCTTCTGCGACTCCAACAGCACCTGCTACAACGCCCTCCTCTCTGCCCAGTCCCGCGATGCAAACACCGTCGTTATGCTAGCGAAAGATATTAACGTCACCACCGCCCCTGCACTTGATATCCCCTCTGGCGACTACCAGAACAAGGTGGTCTTCGACGGCAACGGACATCTGATCGAGACATCTAAAAATCCAGCTATTCGTTTTTACTATGTTGTTGGTTTCAGAGTGACGGACGCCAATATTATTGCTGTATATAATGGTGTTGTCGGCGCACAGTACTCAAAGGTGCAATTTGAACGATCCTTTGTTCGAACTCTTGGTACGCGAACACTTGCAGTTAATGGGAGTGGGTATAGTATTGCCACAATATATCGTGCGGAGTTGAACTTTGTAAATTCTGCTATTTACGGCCAAGTTAATTTGTACGGAAGTTCAGAGTATTCCGTTTCTACTTTGCGCTTCATCCGTTCCGAGATAAATTCTGGTACGAGCAGTGCTATTTACTCAGGCGTGTCTTACCCTTCCAATGAATACACGAATATGTATATCTATGATACAAATCTTATCACATCTACGACCCCTATCCGGTTCTCTAGTTCGTATGCGGGCACCCTTGAGACCAGCAGCGTTCTTGCCATCGATCCATCTGACTCTACGCACTACGGCAGGGTTTATGCGTTCAACGATGCGAACGATCTTGCCGATTTGGATCCAAATCTTCCCTCTGCTGAAATAATTTTTTTCGACGCATCCAACGTGTCCTTCGACCTTCAGGGCATTGATCTAAACGCTTTTGGCACTCCGATATATTTCTTCGGTGATTCTAATATCTCTTTCTCGAACCTGCACATCTACAGCTCGAATTATCCATTTAACGTAAAGTCCTCATCGTTTCACACAGACGGCAATGTTTATCTCACTGATCCGACAACCGGTGAAACGGGGGCAATCTATGCAATAGAATCTGCCACCCACACGGATCAGATCAATCCTGTTGTGCCCACGAAACTAATTTACTTCTCCGGTTCTGGCTACTCTGTGGATCTTAATGGATTGGAGGTTAATTCTTGGCTAAGTGGGGCGATCAGTGTCGCGTGTTCTGATTGCAATATCTCGAACTTCACGATCCCCGAGAGGTCTGTGCTGAGTCCCTTAAAGATAGTTGCTGTAAATGCCATTCTCTCTAATTTCTCTATCAATGTCTCGACGATCTCTGCTATTTACTTTTCCTCTGCCGCTGGCGTTACGATATCCGACGCAAATATCATAGCGGAGCACCACGTTGTTACGGCTGTAGATTCTTCTGTTAGATTTGTTCGTACGGTGCTGGAGGCGTATGATACTACTACGAGTTATTCCTATGCTCTCGATATCTACTCAAGTTGTGGGGCAAATAGCGGACAGATTTGCTCTTCTGATATAACCTTTGTTGAGTCAGCGATTTTTGGTCAAATACACTTTTCCAACTATTCGTCTATTGTCACGCCCACCACTATTCGCTTTATTAGGTCTGAAGTAAATTCCAGCGTTAAACCCGCGCTTTACTTTTACACGTATCTCACATATCCGGAGCGTACAAACGTCTATCTTCTTGATGCGAATTTTATCACCACAGCAATACCTATTAACTTCTCCAGTTCATACGTCGGCTCTTTCGAAGTCAATCTCGCCGATGCAAACCAGTGGATTTACTCTCCTGACACCAACGACTGGTATGCCCCTTCAGACATCAACGTCCACATCATCGATGCCAAATATCCGCCGCAGTATTTCCTCCTAACTGATCTGAACGACGTTGCTGGCGGAGGAAAGGTAAACGTTATCTGTGATTTCAACACCGCACTCACACCGGAGGAGTGCGCAGCACTCTACGTCAGGAAGCCTACAGGCTGACGCGTTCCACGTTGTAGTAAACGATCTCGTTTTCAGAATCGACCACTGCAAGGATAAGCTTTGTGCATATCGCTCGTGCTAACCGCACCATTCGTGAGATTTCTGTTATTTTTAGGCGGTCTTCCTCTGGTATTACGTTGACAGTAAACTGTGTGTGTGCCTCTCCTGGCTTTTTCCCGCGCGGATATACGCGGAAGTCCGTCCCGAATTTATACCCTGTCTTTATGACGAAGCCTCTGTCGCGAATGTCTCTGAACACTACGTATTTTATGAAGAATTCTTTCTCCGCAGTTTCTGCCCGCTGTAGGAACTCATCCAGATCCAGTTCGTTCCCTTTCTCGTCATACACACGTATTTTTCCCTTCTCGAGCAGATACGCAGCCTCATATAGTGACAGAACAAGGCCTTCGGGGGTCTTTTCTCCCCACGCGCGTTCCACGAGCTTAGAGTACGGTTTGTCCATGAGCACGCGCTTACCGAGTAGTTTACCCTGCATAGGCATATTTGCCCCCGGGCATTTCATAAATTATGCCGTCCTCACGGGCGATTTCCACCACTGCACGGACAAGGTTTGCATCCAATCCTGTTTTTTCGGCGATTTCTTTGACTGTTGCCCCCCCTCCCCTTACGGCTGCTTCAATCTTCCCGAGCACGTTCTCGTAGACGTCTGCCCGGACCACATAGTAGCGTCCGTCGAAACCCTTCACGCCGAGGAGTTTCCCCGCCTTGAATTCTGCTGCATGGGCCCGAGAGAATGCGCGCGCCTGCTCGTCGCTGCTGAGGATTGCAAATTCCCTTATGTGTGTCGTGCTTCTGTCGCCTTGCTTCTGCCCCGCGTTTTCCCGCTGTACTAGCCTTCTCTGCATTCGCTTCTGGAGCACGTAGTACATCTGCCGCTCTAGGAGCTTTTTGATGGCATCGTCGCTTGCTACTACGAAGATCTCATCTGCCAGCTTTATTGCCTTTATGTTCTTCCCCTGCAGGCTCTCTGGCAGTTCGATGTACATGCGCCCGTCTTTCTTGAGAAGCTTGGCCACGTAAGAATCTGCGCGGAACTCCTATAAAATCAAGGCACCTCTTTTTTCCGTGGAGTTTCTCTTTCGTCACGATCATCTTCGCCCGATTCAGGACAGTCTGCTCCGTGAGGCATACGATTCAATCTCTAGGGGCATGCACTTTCTAGCACACGCGCCCACCGGCATTGGGAAGACTGATGCAACCCTCTCCGCCGCGCTTACGTATGCCCTGGATAACGAAAAGACCGTTCTATACCTCTCCCCGAAGATTTCCCAGCACGAGATGGCGCTCAAGGTCGTTCGAGGAATCTCTCGCAAGTATTCCAGAAACATTCGTACGGTCGAGTTCATAGGTAAACAGTATATGTGCGCGCATCCTCTCGCCCGCAGGCTCAAAGGGGAGGAGTTCTACGAACTCTGCAGGCGCATGCGTGAGAAGGAGCTCTGCCCACACTATGTAAACTATTTACATGATGAGCGGGGCAGTTATTGGCCGTTGTTTGCCGATACTGTTCTGGATCACAGCGCTATCGTTGAAAAAGCAGAGGAACTGGAGGAGTGTCCCTATGAAGTTGCCTCAGATCTCATAGCCAGCGCAGATGTGGTTGTTGCGGATTACTATCACCTGTTCTCGCCGCAATCTGGCCAGGTTTTCCTGAAGAAGTTGGGGCGACAGCTGAATGACGTTGTGCTCATCGTTGACGAGGCCCACAATCTTCCCGAGCGCGTGCGCTCCGTTATTTCCTACGGTCTTAGTACGAATACACTCTCTCGTGCAGCAAGGGAGGTGATGGGCCTTGATCCGGAGGTTCATCGCATTCTCATGAACCTGGCGGACGAACTGCTTGCTCTTGACCTGAAACCGGGCGAGCAGCAGGCGATTCAGCACGATGATCTGTATTCCTGGCTGGATGTGAATTTCTCGGATTTTGCCGACGATCTCGAGGATCTGGGTAGAGAATACCTTGAGCTGACGGGAAAGGGGAAGAGCGCGCTGCTCCGCGTGGCCAGGTTCCTGAGAGGGTGGGATGAGGGGGACGGCCCGTTTCTTCACTACGTCCACAGGTGGAGGGGCGGGGATGTCGTCTCCGTAGCCCGTAAAGCCTTGGATCCAGCATACGTAACGAAGGATATCTTTGATCAGCTCCACGCAGCCATTCTCGTCTCCGGAACCCTCACCCCTGGCGAGATGTATCGGGACGTTCTCGGGCTCAATCCCCGCAGAACTGTGATTCGCGAGTATCCTTCGCCGTTTCCTCGTCGCAATCGTTTGAACCTCATTGTCCCCACGGTCACTACGCGCTACCGCTACCGCACTCCCGAGCACCTCCAGAAGATCGCTCGCCTCGTCCGTAAGATCATAGATATGATTCCTGGCAACGTGGCGGTGTTTTATCCATCGTACGACTACCTTTCTTCGTCGCTTCCCTTCTTGGATATTTCAGATCGCCCTGTTTTTATCCAGCGGTCTGATATGAGCCCTAACGAGATCGCCCAGATGCTCTCAGCATTCCGCGCCAATAAGGGCCGTCGTGCAGTTCTCCTCGCCGTTGCAGGAGGATCGCTATCGGAGGGTGTCGATTTTCCCGGGAATGACCTCCTTGGTGTCATCATTGTGGGCATACCCCTCGCCGAGATGAACCTGGAAATCCGTGCAATGATCGATTACTACGAGAAGAAGTTCGGCAGGGGCTGGTTTTATGCGTATATACAGCCCGCCATCGCCAAGGCGCTTCAGGCTGCGGGCCGTGTTATTCGGTCGGAATCAGATCGTGGTGTTGTTGTGTATCTTGACGAGCGCTACACGTGGAAGAACTACAAGAGGGCGTTCCCGCGCGATTTTGAAGCGGTTGTCACGGATATGCCCGAGGTTTATCTCCGTGAGTTCTGGCGTCATGAGAACTCCTGACCGGCTATTCGGATTCCCGCTACCGCAAGTATTGCCGTCGCCCCATACTTCAAGAACTTGCCTATGAACGTGGCGAGTAGGAATTTCGGATAACTATAGCCCACGCTACCAGCTAGCAAGCCTGCAAAGTCGTCTGGAGGTACGGGGAGGGCCGCTATTGTAAGGACAGTCATGAAGCTATACTTCTCGAATAGTGGGCCCCATTTTTCGTAGAATCCCTTGTATTTGCGCTCCAGGATTTTTTTACTTCCCAAACCGACGAAGTAGCCTGTGCTTTCGCCTATTGCGCTTGCGATTGCAGATATTAGTGAGACGAGGAGCGGGTTCATGCCTAGTGCGACTGCAATGAGTATGTATGTAGGGGTGGGGATTCCGATGAAGAGCGTGGCGTTTGTTATGAGCACGGCGAAGAATACGCCAACGTATCCCCATTTTTTCAGCCACTCCTTTGTTGCCTGGGGGTGTTCTACGGCTATGAGCCCCCCGATGATTGCTGCGATTACAATCACACCTATTGCCACGTATCCCCAGTTTATGCGCATCACATCACCCGTATCTTTGCAAACTGCTGATACGTCGTTCCAGGGAGTGCGACGCTAACGGATACGCTGTGGTCTCCTGCGTATGCGGTAGCCCCCACTTTTACAAGATATGTTGCTACTGCGCTGTCTCCGGGAGCTAAACTTGGAATGATGAAAACGCGCGGGTCCTGGCCGTTGTTATCCAGACTTTGCTTCGAGTATACGTGCAGATATCGCGATATTGGCTCTACGAACACGACAGCATTTTTCACTACCACGTTGCTGTTGTTTGTGACTGTGACGCGCAGGATTGCCTCTCCGCCTGGCTGCACGGACCCGGAATCCCACGATATTGCGAGCGGTGTGCGAGGGATACTTTTCCACACGAATATCGCTACGGCAACTACGAGTATGGCGAGTGCAGCGACGTATATCTTCTTCCTTCGCTCCTCCGCTCCGTATATGCTACCGCCGAACATACTATTCCTCCAGTAGCCGTTTCCGCACCCGCAGGATTCTCTGCGTTGCGCCGATGCAGAGGTATGCCAGGGCGAGTATCCAGAGGTATATGTAAAGCGTGTCTATCTCTGGTGTTCTTAGCGCAGCGGCGATGGGGATTCCGACTATCAGCAGGATTAACCGCTCCGCTCTCTCGAATAGATCTGGCCAGTTAATGTTGTCCACGTGGGTTTCCATCGCGGCACGCGCCTTTGCATAGGATATGAGGATGGATGCAAACATGATTATGTATACCGGTGCCCAGTAGCTAGATCCCCAACCCACACCAAAGAGGATAAGTGCTTCCACAACCCTATCCGTTATTGCGTCCAGGTATGCGCCCCATTTGCTTTCGCGCTTCCAATAGCGAGCTACCGCACCATCTAGGGCGTCCAGAATTCCTGCAATCGCCGCAACTATGCTACCTATCAGCCATTCTGCTTGTGCGTAGTACCACGCGGCAAGCCCTGCAAACGCCAGCGATGTGAGCGTGACGATATTTGGGTGCACTCCAACGTATTTGGCCACCCGCTCAAATATTGGTTTGAACACGTGGCGATAGCGCGCGCTGAGCATGCTAATCACCTATTATGAATAATTGATCGTCATCCCCCTTTAAGAACCCAAGGTACGTTCCCACATCTATCCATGCATGGGCGTAAGAGATTGCTGCCAGTGCCGTCGCATAATCCCCACGCTCTGCGAAGTATTTTGCGTCAGATACGTATCTCCTGCACATGTCCAGCAGTTTTTCTCCTGTTTCGCTGACGATTTTTACCCTGCGCAACGCAGTCTCTGTTATTTTTATGTAACGCTCATACTTCTTCCTAACGTCTTCCAAGGGCAAACCTCCTCACGGCGTCCTCTTCTACAGGGTGCATTTTCCCAAGGATTACCAGCGAGTGCGGCGGATTCGGCCATTTTACACTGAGCAAATCTTCCGGTTTGCCGAATACAATCTTCTCGTCCTCATGTGCAGCCCTTGCGATCCCAACCACGTAGTCCCAGTTTTTCCCTTCCCGCTCTGCCCAGAATTCGAGGGCCTCGACTGCTTCGGGGATTGTCATCGGGTTTTCTCCAACGTCCAGGAGTGCGAGGGTGTGCATGTTTCTCTTTCTGTTTTCCAGGACGCGATCGTAGAACGACGGGCTTCTTCTCCACGTATGAGGAATCGTAACAGTCCAGCCGAACTTATAATGCTCCAGTCCGATGCGGGATGGAATGTATGTGAGTATGGAGATGCCGGGCACATACTTCCACGGCACCCCCCGCTCGTCTGCAATCGTCGTGAGGATAACGTGCGTCGTGGCGGTGAGGGGGTCCCCGAATGTTATGACTGCGATGTCCTTCTCCTTTGCGGACTTGACGAGCTCAGTTGCTCCTTCCTCTAGGTCCGATCTCTGCGCGCGCTCCAACTGCTTTCCTGCAATTTCCTCAAGCTTTTTTATGCTGTTTTCATCTACTGGGACAGTATATGCGTCTAAAAGAACCCGGTCCGCCCGTTTTATTGCATTCAAACCTTCCTGCGTTATATGCTCCGGAACAAGCCCCGCCCCCACCAGATACAACATGAGTATATATGGGAGTGGCGGTTTTTATTCTCCAACACCTCAAAGGATAATATGGATACTGTTGTCGTTGAGTTCCCGCGGGATGTCTGGGTGGAGGTTGTCCGAGCGATTGAGCGTAGGGGCTCAGAGGATTCGTACCGCAGGCTACGCGAAGCCCTTCTCCGTGCTCCGGCGGTGGGTGTGAATTTTGAGCGAAAAGAAGCTCACAGGTATTGACACGAACATTCTCGTGCACATGCTTGACTCTGCGGACGCTCAGAAGCACGAACGAGCGTTGGAGATCCTTGATGAGATTCACAACCACCCCGAGCGCTTCGTGGTTTCCATTCAGGTTTATGGCGAACTCTCTAGCGTAATAGCTTCTAAATATCCACAGTTATCTGATCTGCGCGATAATCTGATCCGTTTTCTATTCTCGCGAGTTGGCGCGGTTCATTATACCATTAACGAGATCTTGCTTGCAGGTGCGCATCGCAGGTTCTGGGATGCGGTACTTGCATACACGTATATCCGTGCCGGTGCAGATGCGATTTACACGGAAAATGTGCGTGATTTTAAGCAGTTTTCCGATAAAATTCGGATCGTCAACCCTTTTGAGTGATGCAATATGCATGGGGTTCGTGTTCCCAAGCGTGATGCAGAGCAGGTTCGTAGACGGCTGATGGGTGATGACATTCTTCTTCGTGATTATCAGCCAATCCGCGACGGTGATTACGTTATTTTTCCAGCATCCGAGTGCCCAGAAGGTTTCGATTGTGTAGAACGTGACTTTCCGGCCCGCCGCAAGAAGCCAAGGTCTTTGGAGGATGCTCTCCGCGAGTTCCTCGACCCCGAAGATGTGCAGCACGTAACCAAGTCTTTTGACATTATTGGGCACGTTGCGATTATCCGTATTCCCGATGAGCTTTGGGCTAAGCGTAAGGAGATCGGTGAGGCGATCCTCCGCGTGCATCCTAACGTGCGCACCGTCGCTGCAGAGGTGGGGCCCCACCAGGGAGTCTTCCGCGTTCAGCCCGTGGAGATCATCGCAGGTGAACCGAATCTCGTCACGGAGTATCGTGAGTTTGGCGTGCGCCTTCGTCTGGAGGTGGGTAAAACCTACTTCTCTCCCCGCCTTTCCTACGAGCGTTACCGTATTGCAAAGCAGGTGCGCCCGGGCGAGTTCATAGCTGCCCTCTTAGCCGGTGTTGGCCCGTTCCCCCTCGTTATCCACCGCTTCCAGCCAAACATACGAGTATACGCCGTTGAGCTGAACCCCGACGCCTATCGCTTCCTCGTTGAGAACATTCGACTGAACCGCGCCGAGGGGAAGATAGAACCGATTCTTGGCGATGTCCGCGATGTTGTTCCTGCCCGCTATCCGCATCAGGCCGATCGCGTGCTCATGCCTTCCCCTATCCTTGCTGAGGACTTTCTGGATGTTGCACTTGCCGCTGCGAAGTATTCAGGGGCGATTATCCATACTTATGCCCTCGGCCCCAACGATGATCCCTTTACGGAAAAAGAATATGAGCTCTTGCGCTTCTTCCGTGACCGTGGCTGGGATGCGAAGGTATTGAACAGGCGTGTGGTCCGATCCTACTCGCCACGGTTGGATCAAGTGTCCTTTGACGTGTATGTAAAGAGGCTATAATCACCGATACGCCTTTTTCCTTGCCACGATTCTGTATATGAGTATCTCTTGTTTGCTCCAGTCTATCTCAAAAACCACTCGATACTTGCCGACCCTGAGGCGATAGAACCCACTCCAATTTCCCTTTAGTTTCTTTATATCTAAACCGGATTCTTTAGCGCTTGTTATTGAGTTCCTAAGGCGTTTTAAGCGTGATCTTTATTCTACTCCGCATTTCCTTGGAAAGGTGATCTAGATCCTTGAGCGCCTTTTTGTGAAAGAGAACCCGCCACGTCAAAGGTCTACCTCCACGAATTCGTCTTTTCTGTAGTCCCTAGGCTTACCGATGCTTTCTTCTATTTCTTTTTCCTCAGAATCGCTTACAAACGGCTTAATCTCCATGAGAAACCGGGACAGTTCCTCCCGTATGACTGCTCTGACCTCTTCGCGTATTTCCGCTACCAATGGCTCGCCCATGGTAGAATATGGCAGCGGAAGCATATAAGTAATGTGCTTGTCACGGTTGGATCAGTTTCCTTTGACGTATATGTGAAGAAGTAGCGCCCTCTACTTCAGCGCTTCCCATAGTATCTCGTCGTTGGGGTGTACCTCTATGCCCTTCTCCGAGATCGTCATTGGGTGCACGCGGTGGGAGTGGTTCGTACCGCGCATCTTGCGAACGAAGAGCGCCCTCCTTGGCGGTATGTAGTAGAGGCGGATGACGCCGTCAACGATGAACTCCTCCACGCCGAAGGATGAGAATTCGGTCTTTTTGTCTTCCTTCGTGCCCGACGTGAATATGCTCGTTACGTCTAGCTCCTTTAGCCTGTCGCTCAGCGTCTTGATCATCGTACGGACCGCCAGCGTGTTACCGATCCATAATTCCGCTCCGTCCTTGTCTGTTACGCGCTCTGCGAGCATCATGCCCAGGGCCGTGATGGAATCGAGGGCCACGCGCTGGGCACCCATCTCCTTGACCATTGTGATTATGTTGTCCACCTGGTCGTTCCACGTATTTGCGAACTTTTCCGGCGACTCGATGCTTACGCGGTATATCTTCATCAGTCCTTGCTTGTTCAGGCTTGCGTAATCCCAGCCGAAGTTCTGCAGGTTCCATAGGATGTTCTTGGAGCTTTCTTCAAAAGTTACGAACACGCCAGGCTCGTTATACAGCGCAGCACCCGCGTATATGTACTGGAGTGCAAAGATAGTCTTTCCTGTACCTGCACCACCCGAGACGAGGATTGTGCTCCCTTTTGGGAAACCGCCTTGGGTGATGCTGTCCAACCCCGGAATGCCAGTGGGTACGCGCTGCATCGCAGTATATACGCAGTCCATGTTTATAAATCTGTAATCCCTTTACGTAGCGTGGTGGAGGAGACACTCGTCCAGGATTCGCAGGAAGAGATCCCCGATCTCGTGTCGCTGGTGGAGCTGCCCGAGTGGAAGAGTATCTTGTTGGATCTCGTCAAAACCGAGCGTATGGACCCTTGGAACATAGACCTCGTTGACCTCACCCGCAAGTATCTCGAGCGCGTCCGCCAGATGCAGGAAAACAATCTCTACGTTCCTGCCAACGCTTTGCTGGCTTGTGCGATCCTTTTGAACATGAAGGCAGATGTTCTACGCCGTTACTATCAGGAGATGGAAGAAGAGAACAGTGTTGAGGAAGACATGTTTGAGGAAGTGCCCATTGATGACGCACTCTTCGCGGATACCTTCGTTGAGCCTGCTGACGACGTTCCTGAGGAACCCCTTGCCCCTGAGTCTATTCTCACTCCCGCCCGCATCACGACGCGCCGCGTCAGTTTGGAAGAGCTGCTCGCGGCAATGGAGAAGGTGATGCGTGCGAAGAAGCGCCTACCTCGCAGGAAGAGTGAGCCGATACTGGACTACGAGGCTCCCCTTGAGGAACTCTTTGAGGAGATGGATCGTGACGCGGTGGACGAGTATATAAACGACACCTATGCTCGGATCGTTGAAAGTCTTGATTCTGAGGGTATGACCACGTTGTCCAATATTTCCGACCGCAAGAATCCTCTAGACGTGGTGCGAAAGCTTCTATCTCTCCTATATCTGACGAATCAGGGGAAGATTAGTATCTGGCAGGAGCAGCCCTTTGACGAAGTGTTCATAACGGTGGTGGAAGATGGCGAAGCCCAGCCCTCGGAAGATCATTGAGGCCGCGTTGTTTCTCTCTCCCCGCCCCCTCACGTATAGGGAGCTTGCAGAACTGGCTGGTATTGATCCTTCCGATGTATCTGCAATTCTTGACGATATTGCCCGTGCTTACGAATCCTGCGAATCTGCGCTTGTTCTGGAGCGATTTGTGAATGCGGCACGCCTCTATGTTGCTCCCGATGTCTTTCCATATGTCCGAAAGCTTGCTGCTGTGCCCGAGTTCACGCCCAAGGAGTTGGAGGTTGTGGCATACATCGCCATGAAGGGTGGTGCCACTCGATCCGAGCTTAGAAAGATCACATCCCGTGCCGATTCTGCGGTAGATAAGCTCCGCTCCCTTGGTGCCGTCGTCGTTAGACGAAAGGGAAAAACGCTTGAAGTGCGGAAGACAGATCTCTTTGACCGCTATTTTGGTACGATCAAGAAGTGATTGGGATAAATCCTTCTTTATTATCCCCGCGCTTCACGCGTATTTCCAGGATTCCGTTGTTGAACTGGGCTCTTGCGTTTTCTGTGCCTGTGGTGAAGGATAGCTGCACTTCCTTGTCATACTTGAACGGTCCGTCTCCCTCAGCGTGAACGTGCACGGTATTGCCCTTTACGAATACTTGAATGTCCTTCTCTTCTACTCCAGGTAGCTCTACCGTGATCGTGGCGCCATCTTTATCTTCAAAGATGTCTGTCAGCGGTTCTCTGTACTGTGTGACCTCTGGTTTTGCTCCAACTTCCACGCGCACATTACCGAACTTCTCAACCTTCGGTACGCCGTCCGGCCCTATTGTTATCCTTACGCCCCCTACCAGCGGCTGCCCCGGTTGGGACATCTCTCTCATGAGCTTCTCCATTGCTCGAACCATCTCTGGCATTGTTCTTTCAAGCTCTTTCTCGATTTCCCTCCACATTCTGCCCATTCCTGGGAACATGCGGTCTAGTTCTGCCTCCATCTGCTTGCGCATGATCTCGTTTGGATCCGGCTC
>JAADDH010000028.1 GCA_013154035.1 Candidatus Iainarchaeum sp.
TGCACCTTCCACAGGCGAGCGAGGTCAAGAACAGTATCTACTTTGCTTGCATCGCCTGAAAAGAGCTGCTTAAAAGCATACATGCCATTGCGCTCGAGATATCGATGGAGCACTCGAAACTCATCGCAATCTTTCGCCAGCCGCTCGACCCGTCGCCGAACATGGGCGGAAACGTACCCCTTTCGATTGATCTCATCTGCGATGTTACGTAGCTCCGCCTCAACGTCCGTCAGGGAACCGCCCCCTATGCTTCAGGTAAATCTTCTGAAATCGCTCGTCACGTGTGTGCAAAAACGCATTCTCCAGCTTCTCCCTGGCGCGCGCGACTGCCACGCGCGGAGGCTGAACCTCCCGCTCTTCCGAGCGAACATACGGGCTGGGATCCTCCAGAATGGAATAAACTCGATCAACAAAAGAGTACGCATGGTCTGGAACGTTCCCGTTCCGAACAAGTCGCTCAGCATGATCCGCAAGGCGCTCCAGAATAAATGATGTGCCATAAGACAATTCCGCGAGCGCAGCATCAATCGCATGCTCGTGGGCCGCACGAATATTATCAGACTGAGGTACGTACCACAATCCGGAGAGCTTTCTGTAAATAATGTCTGCAGCGCGGGGAGGTACGCGATCCGGATCAACATGAATGGCAGTTATAAGAGACCTCCACGCGCGGGCATCCCCAGGATCTGCCCGTTCAAACGCTTTAAGCACCGCCGGCACGGCACGAGCAGCATGCGACGGCGAAATCTGTGCAAGAGCGAGAAACGCATCGTGAGCTGAAGCATCGTTCTCACGAAATGCCTCAGACAGGGCGGACGGCACATGCCGCCTAACGATTCTGGACGCAACTGAGTTATCTGAGTATATTGACTCAAGCATTTTTGGATCACGAATCGCAGCACGGGCAAGCTCCTTTCTGCGACGCAATACGTCTAGAATACCCATATACCATGTATCACGTAGGAAGTATTAAAGATCAACGCCTGCGGTGGGCAGGAAATTTCTTGGGATCTCCAAGGATGTCGCTGTAAAAATCGCGGATATCGTGGCGAGATGGAGCAGGCCGCGCACCCTTTGGCAACTCATGCCCATGATACACGGGCATACCGAACTCAGAAAGCAGACGAGATGTGATTTTGGACAAATGGATGTTGTCCGTACCATAAACATCGTTGGGAACGAAGAAGTGGCGGCCATTCGCCCCAACATGCAGATTATACACCTGATGGGCCAGCGCCTCGCCAGTAACAGGATGCTTAACGTAGAAGACAAGGGATGGACCCCCTGTGGAT
Source organism: Candidatus Iainarchaeum sp. (assembly GCA_013154035.1). GTDB lineage: Archaea > Iainarchaeota > Iainarchaeia > JAADDC01 > JAADDC01 > SZUA-1452. Next base: position 1,293 of record JAADDH010000028.1, read on the forward strand.
CCTACCGCACCCAGGGTATAGTGGTTGTGTCCGGGAGAATAGCACGAGCCGCTCACAGCCATTGCGCCAAAATGCTCTGGAACGGTTCCGGCAAGGGCAAGAATGCCCGAAGACGTTGCATGACGCTCAACAATCTTCTGTAATAACCTACGCGTCTCAGAAAGTCCCAACCCTTCAGCCGTATGCTTCTTAGAAACCGCGCGTAGTTCCTCACGGGTCAGCCGATGAACTTCACCCCGGGATACCTTCTGGTACGCAGAGCGCAAGAGGGACGAAAACGGATCCGTCCTGCCAGAAAGCCCCTCCGACAGAGCAGCGTCGTCGAGTTGTTGCAAAAGCGGGTGGGGGTCGAACAGGGGAACAATAATGCGGACAGAACGCAAGTAATTCCTGAGATCAACGGCATCACGAGCAAGATTCGGAGAAATATGACCAAACTTGTAATCGAAAAGATCGGACGGCAGAGGCGGGAGACGCGACAGCGATGTCTTAAAGTCTTTAAAGTATCCCAAAAGGCGAGGGATATGCACATAGTCCTCCGGTTCAACTACAAATCGAGAGATACCTGCGTGTTCCGCAAACTGGGTGACATCCTTGCGTAATTCCTTCGCAAACGTTGGAACATCTGACGTCCTCGCTAAAAACTGCTCAAAATCTCCGCCAAGTATGCGGTAGTGTGTGAGAAGATCTGGAAGAATTCGGTGTATCTGCTTGACAGCAGAATTGCCCGGAACTCTCCCATATACATTTTCCCAAGCGTGAACCGTTCTGAGAAAAGCCTTCAACGCGTTCGGATCGGTCACGAGAGTGCGGAAAGCGTATTTTGAGTTCTTACGAAGGTATCTGTCAAGCGCGTCCATCTCCGGAAAACGCGCCGATAGTGCTGAAACGCGGGAAACAACGTCAGGAGGAACATACCCAAGATCAGCCATGCGCCGCGACATGTCCGCTATGTGCGGATACGGCAAGTGCTGGGATACACGAGACTCCTTGGGCCAGTCCGCCGTCGCAGCAAGCTCCAAAAACCGCGGATGCCTGCGCATCTCTGGAGCTCCATAGAGCCCGGCCAAGAGAATATCCCATTCTTTGATTTTTCGGGCATTTTCGGAGATTAGACGCCAAAACGCCCCCTCTGTATGCACTCCATCCGCAGCTGCAGCACCTGCTGCTTCACGGACGCGATCAACACTGCCCGACATCGCAGAGCGGACAATTCGCTCGGCGTGGCGAGATACTTCCCTCCTAGACACGGCTTTCAAGATATGCGATAGGGTTTTAATCGATATGCAAAAACACGGCTGGCGAATACCGACGAGCGTGGCGATGCTGATGTAGCGGACGCACCACACCCGTTAAAAACAAGTTAAACCAGCATAATGACATGGAGAACGACGTAAAGATCACCATCGGTATCGTGCTCGTCGTAGTAACATTCGCTGCGATGCTCCTCTTCGCCCAAATGCACCCCATACTCGCTAAGACAAAGCAGATCTACGAGGCGTATTTCGATCTGGGAATAGTGCTCAGCCTCGCGTTCATAGCAACGTTCTTAGCAATACTTGCGGCAAAGGCGTACAGGAATACGGAAATCCCGCGGCTCGCATACGTAGCAGGAGCGTTCTCGCTCTACGCGCTCCGCATGTACCTGACGTTTTTCAACATGCTCTCAGGCCCACACCACTGGCTCGCTGACTCCGCAGTACACATCATGGATCTTGGCATACTGGCCCTCTTTTTCATAGGGGTGCTGAGCAAATGACAAATAACTGGGACCTATACGAGCAGAGAGAACTGCTCCTCCTAGATACAAGACAGCGCATACTGGAGGCAATATATCGAAAGCCTGGCCTGCACTTTCGGGAGCTCGCTCGGGCAACGGGCCTTGCAACCGGCCAACTAGAATACCATATATACCGTTTGGAAAAAGCAGGTCTAATCCGCGCGGAAAAGGACGGGAAATACACGCGATACTATCCCCCAATGGACTATGAGGAAAGCGTAAAGGAGGTTCTGAAACTCCTCAATCGGCCAAGGGTTAAGGAAATCCTCGAATTTGTCGCGGAAAACGAGCCTGCGCGAACCGAGGACATTTCCAAGTATGTTGGGCTCTCTCAGTCCGCAACGCTCTGGCATCTGCGGAAACTGGTGGATGCGGGGGTGCTTGCGGAATCAAAGGACGGCAGGGAAAAAAGATATTCTCTTACAAACAGGTCAGCAGTACTTCAGGCCCTGAAAATACACAAAGATGGTCTCCTGGATGAACTCGCAAGGAAACTCGCAGAGATGTGGGAGTGGTGATTGCACCAACACCATTTAAGAATGAAAATTACGTTCTTCCATCATGATTTTCGGCAAGATCAGAGAACACAGGCGGGCTGTTGCTCTGATTCACCACGAAAAGCTCGCAAAGCTCCCGCTGGAAGAAGCGGTTCGGGAACTTAGAACAGACCCGGAAAAGGGTTTAACGCAGGCGGAGGCGGATAAGCGCCTCCAAGACTACGGATACAACGAGATACCAGAAAAAACTGAGCCAGCGATAGTCAAGTTCCTGAAAAAATTCTGGGGACCGATACCTTGGATGATTGAGGCTGCAGCAATTCTATCATTCATCGTAAAGGACTGGAACGACTTCTGGATTATCCTCACGCTACTCACAGTAAACGCGGTAATCGAATTCTGGCAGGAGCACAAGGCAGAGAACATCATAGCATATTTGAAGAAAAAAATGGCTGTCTACGCACGCGTATTGCGAGACATGCAGTGGACCAAGATCCCCGCAAGGGAGCTCGTCCCGGGAGACATCGTTCGCCTGAGGATTGGGGATATCGTGCCCGCGGACGTGCGCATTCTCGACGATACTGAGCTACAGGTGGACGAGTCCGCACTAACGGGAGAATCACTCCCCGCAAAGAAGAAGAAGGGCGACGTGGTATACTCCGGCTCAGTCATAAAGCGCGGTGAGGCAAAGGCAGTTGTCATTGGCACGGGTCTGAACACATATTTCGGAAAGACCGTGCAACTGGTGAACGCTGCAAAGACTCAGAGCGAACTGCAGAAGATGGTCATAAAGATCGGTGACTTCCTGATCGGCGCCGCAGTGGTACTCACCACAACCATATTCATAGTTGGCGTGTTCGTCCAACACCACAGCTGGATATCCATGTTGAAGTATGCGCTGGTCCTTACAGTGGCGTCAATTCCCGCCGCGCTGCCGGCAGTCCTATCCATAACAATGGCCATCGGTGCGATGGAGCTAGCCCGCAAGAAGGCCATCGTAACAAAGCTCGTTGCAATAGAGGAACTCGCAGGCGTAGATATTCTCTGTTCAGACAAGACTGGGACGCTAACGAAAAACCAGCTGACCGTGGAAGAGGTTATCCCCGTCGGCAAGTGGAAAGAAGAGGACGTTGTCTTCTACGCAGCGCTCGCATCCAAGGAGGAGGACAAGGATCCAATCGACCTAGCGGTACTGAACAAGGCAGAGGCATTCGGACTGGACATGAAGATCGGAAAATGGAAGCAGGAGAAGTTTATACCATTCGATCCCACGATCAAGCGAACAGAAGCATACGTAACAGATGGCAAGAACAAAATGCACGTTCTGAAGGGTGCACCACAGGTCATACTCTCCCTTGCAAATCCGCCGGAGGACGTGAAGAAGTTCGTAGAGGAAAAGGTGCACGAACTCGCAGAGAAGGGATTCAGAACGATTGCCGTCGCAGTGGATAAAGGAAAGGGGATTGAATTCGTAGGTTTGATTCCGCTCTACGACCCACCACGCGACGACGCAAAACAGGCAGTATCACTCATACAGAAGCTCGGCGTGAAGGTCAAGATGGTTACGGGAGACCACATCGCCATTGCAAAGTACATTGCGAAGATCCTCGGAATCGGAGAAAAGGCAAGGACTATGGACGAAATTAGCAAGCTACCAGGCAGCAAGAAAGTAGAAGCAATCGAGCAGACAGACGTGTTCGCGCAGGTACTCCCCGAGCACAAGTATGAGATTGTTAGCGCACTACAGGAAAAGGGCCACATGGTTGCAATGACCGGCGACGGCGTAAACGACGCACCGGCACTGAAGAAGGCACACTGTGGAATAGCAGTGGCCGGTGCAACGGACGCCGCGCGTGCAGCAGCATCAATAGTGCTCCTCGAACCGGGCATCTCGGTTATTGCGGACGCCCTCAGAACGGCAAGGAGAATCTTCCAGCGCATGGAAAGCTATGTGCTGTATAGAATCACGGAGACTATTCGCGTTCTGATATTCATGGCGCTGTCTATCCTCGTATTTGGGTTCTACCCAATCACAGCGACCATGATCATACTGCTGGCGCTGCTCAACGACATACCCATCCTCATGATTGCATACGACAACGTAGAAGAGCCCAAAAAACCGGCAAAATGGCAACCCAAGAAGATATCATGGCTCTCCCTCGCAATCGGCGTTGCTGGTGTAGTCAGCTCGTTCATGGCACTGGCAATAGCGCTCTGGTGGTATGGTGCAGCACACGGCATGAGCCTGATGCAGGTAGTCCACGCAATTGCAAACGCAGGAGCAGGCGACAAAGCAGGGCTCGCAGCGCTGGCGTTCATACAGACGTTCATCTTCCTGAAGCTGATCATAGCAGGGCACACGACGATCTTCGTCACCCGCTCCAAGGGGTGGTTCTGGCAGAAACCATGGCCAAGCAAACCCCTGTTCTGGGGTGTGATGATAACGAATCTCATTGGCACCGTCATGGCAGTATACGGCTGGCTCATGCCCACAGCAATTGGGTGGGGTCCAGCAATCTTCATCTGGATCTACGCAAACCTGTGGATGATCCTCAACGACGCCGTTAAGCAGTGGATAGGTAAGAAACTGGGTGTAGATGTAGAAGAGGCGAACACATAAGTGAGCAGTTGTGCCAAAAGGCGTATTTAAAGGAAAAGCAAGATTGATACGGATATCGCGGACGGAGGGGGTGATGCCATAGGAACGTGAGCCACGCTCGAGGCTCCTGAGGCTGTCACCACCTCACACATATTTTTTTATCACCCTCAGTGCATCCGGCGGGCACAAGGAGGAGCGAGAGATCCTGCGCGCGGTTTCTTTAAGGGGCGATACGGACCTGCCCCCAACAACATACGAATACTTCTTGTCGAGGGTGTGTGCACGGTTGCCAAAAGACGCGTAAACGAAACGGGCGTGGCGCGCAGCGGCGGGAATGTCACCGGCAAGGTATTGGTGAACGACCAGATCTCGATGCCGCTGAAACACCTGTGCGTCAAAATACTCGATATCTGCAATGCCATGTCGCTGAAGTTGGGCACGAACGGATTTGAACCACTGCGGATCTGGATCGTCGTCAATTATGTGGGCCGCGACATGGTCAGCCACGGCCTTACGAAATTCAACCCTGTGCTCTGGGAGTAAGAAGGGATCTGCCGCCCGAAATATTGCGCTCAACGCCTTGAAGTACATGCCTGGATCCACAACATCAGCGCTACGGGGAACCATACGTTTGCGCACCCACTGAACGACAATGCTCCCGGGATGTGGGGATAAAGAGCGCAGATCCTCGGGTTTTAGACCCGAGTTGACAACAATATCGCGGACACGCGATACGAACTCTGCAAAAGTGGCATGATCCATACCGGGAACAAAGTCGGGATCAGGAAGCAGAGAATGGATCTTTGCCAGAACGACATCCCTATCTTCCGGCACCAAAAAATACGGTATCAGATTTATATAGAACAAACTCGTGATATCTGCGATGTTGCCCCTGCCTGCCCTGAAAGGTGAGACCAATCTTCGGAGACAGGCAGAGGGAGAGATTATCTTCGATCTCGGACCAAAGGTAAAAGAAGATGCTATACAAACGGTTCTGTCAGATGTTAGCGGAGATAACGTGTTCCTCATAGATCCCGATCCCGAGCGAGAAGATCTACTGCGGATACACATCGGGGGGACGACACTTCCAGTAAGCAGATATGCAAACGTCGGATTCGTGGCAAGGGAGGCTGCCCTGCGCGTGCTAGAGATTTTGGGAGATAGCACCCCCGAAACGCTCGCATTCGTAATCGGGGAGGGTGTGCTCGACGGAATCTCTGGAGTTATCGTAAAGTTCAATACGAACGACCTGAAGATATCTGAGGAAGTTATGAAAGAACTGCAGGGCTTTGATTTAAGCGTCATCGAGCGGATCCTGACACTTGCAGAGGAAATCCGCGACGAGGGTCGGGAAGGACGAAAGATAGGAACTTTATTTGTGGTTGGGGATCCGGGGGAGCTCCAACAGTACGCAAAACAGCTGATTCTAAATCCGTTCAAAGGATATGCCCCTGAAGAACGAAACATCCTGTCTGCAGAACTGAGCGAGACGGTAAAGGAGTTCGCACAGTTGGACGGAGCGTTCCTCATATCACGAGATGGGACGATCCTGTCTGCAGGGACGTATTTGGACGTGGATACGTCGGATGTGCGGAGATACCCTGGGTGGGGGACGAGGCATCTGGCCGCAGCGGCAATAACCACGAAGACAGACTCTGTGGCGGTGCTAGTATCGGAATCGGGCGGTAGGATCAAGGTATTCCGAAGGGGCAAGATCATAATGAGGCGGTAAGATGAAATATCGCCAGTGGACAATCGCATTCGTGATATTGCTCATGCTTACTATCGTTTCAGCAGATACTCCCCAGCAGAAGCCCCCGTTACTCATACTCACAACGCATACTGGAGAGATCCAACAGATCCTCCCCGAAATAAAACCAAATTGGAATGTATATCTGATGAACACTGGCAGAAGCCCCCTCACGATATTGAACACTATTAACCACGCCTTTGAGCAAATGCACAATGAACACCGCGGAGGCATTCTGCTAACCCTTCCTATGCGATATGCAGGTATCGCACTATCTGCCGCACAGGCCGCTGGCATTGATTTTGCCCCCTCCGGCACAAATGACCATGGGATATATGTTGTGTACTCCGCGGATAAACGCTACGCAATTATCATCACCACGCCGTGCAACCTCCACCACCACGCGAGCGCATTAGTGTCGGTGCTGAACAGTGCCAAAAGCGCATTGAAAACGGCTGAAAAGAGCAGCACTAGCACGCAGGGCAGTAAAACACCCTCTGAAAAGGAGAAAAGTACCAAAAATAGCAGCTACGAGGCGGAGAATGTAAAAATCCTCGACATCAGGCCACCAAAGCCGATACGCAATACAATAGGCATCTTTGAGAAAAACGTGGCGATATCCCTTCCCCCCGAAGTAAAGGTGCTCAAAATCGCCGGGCGACCGTATCCCGTAAAGGACATGGGCGGCAAGCATGTTGCGATCATTCCAAAGTCAGATGTTCCAGACTACTTCATACTTCAGATCAAGGGCGTGTGTGCCGAAATAGTCCCTACAACAGCAAACAAAGCAAACGCTACCTGCTCGGACGCGAAATACGCAACACTTTGTGCCTGGACGAAAAATGAAAACAACGTTACCACAGTGACAATATCGGCAGCTTCCACGTTCGTGAGACATATTGGTTACGACCTATACGTGCCAAAGTCCGTAGCGAGAGATGTAAACCAGATCGAAGGCACATACATCACCATCGTGAAGGACCCCATCATTCGCATATACCTGAGCATTTCCGATAGAAACGTCGCAGTGAGAACCGTTCGAATCATTGACACAAACTCGACATTTGCGCCCACAGGAATGCTGAGCTTCGGGTCGTGCGACGCTGCAGTCACGGACATGAACGTAATGCACTTGGGGGGCAAACGATACCGCATCATATTTCGTATAGAGGATCAGTTCACGCCAATCTACGCGAATAGAGTCATAATGAACGTCGATGGGCAGACAGTCATACCTCAGAGAGACACGGACATATCGGGATACTCCGCAGAGGTGCGATTGGCGGATGGAGCACACACAATCACAATCTCCGCGAGCATAAACGGCTGTGGCCAAATCCGCTACGTCAAAAAGATCTACACTGGCGTGAGCAATATGTGGACGCTGTGGATCGTGGCACTCACAGCAGTCATTGCAGCATACATAGTTCTAAAGATGGTCCTGGCGCGTTAGGGCATCGTCAATGAATATAAAGAATGGGCGCGTTTTGCAAACATGGTTGGTACAAAAGTTGTTGCAATGCTCGGCATATCTGCAATCGTGCTACTTGCTGCACTCGCATACGCCATGCCCGAGAAGAACACAATCCTGGCCCCCGAGAAAAACATAGACATCAATTCTCTGCCAGTGCCGCACCCGAAGATGCCAGTACAGCCTACAGTAACAACAGGGGACAACGTAGCCGTAAAACACGACAATAACAACCAGGAGATGGAAAAACACGTGAAAACAGCAGTAACAGAGGCGAACAAAGCAAAAGAGCGCATGGAGAGCGCTGAAAGGAAAGAACACAACATGCCTAGCAAAACCACACATTCTGAGGAACGCGCATCACACGTAAAGTACAAGCCATCCCCCGAAATTGTCATACCAATCCCCGAAAAGATGGCGAAGAGTATGGCACATGAAAACCACGAGGAGCACAACGAAATGCACCATGAGGGCAATGTAATGGAAAATGGGGCGCGAGAAACAAATACGGAGACTCCACACATCAAAACGATGTGCGAACATGGGCAGTGCTACATAGTCATGGACAAGAACGTGAGTCCAAAAATGATTAATGCAATCCTGGAGAAGACGATCCGCACGACCAGCCACGCAAAGGTACGGGCGGAGGTCATAAGAAAGCAGGACTTCGCGGTTGTCAAGGCAGTGGTGGAAGAAAACAGCCAGACACACGTCGAATACGCTACTGCCGACCAGGGAATCTTTGCAGTAACCGTAGAAATCCCAAAGACAGAGGTAAATAATCCCTCGCTCATAGAGGGGAACGTGATATTCCTGAAGACCGATCCAGTATTGCGCATATATCTGCGGTCCGAGGGCAACGAAATTGCTGTGGCTGGGTTCACAGTAAAGAAAGCGGTAGAGCTGAACACCACGGACGCACTGGAGTTTGCTGCATGCACGCTCGGCATACGCAACGTCCAAACAAAGGGCGACGAGATAACATTCCAGATCACAGATGGAAATCAGCCAGTATATGTGCCCAGCGTGAAAATAGAAACGCCTGGAACGCTAATACTGCCCCAGTACGATGCCGGAAGCAAGACGTACTCCGCAAAAATCCAGAACACGCAGGGCGCGCGCATAGTGGCGTACGTGCAGGGCTGTGGGGAGATCATATACCCCCTCGCGGAAAAAGCAAAAGCGAGTGGAGGGAGCACCAACGGCGTTGCAGCGATCGTTGTAATCCTGGGGATCATAGCCGTCGCGGTGCTCGTCATTAGCAGGGCATGATTCAATCACATGCCCGCATATATTTTCCCATAGTGCTCCCGAATCCACTGAACGAAGTATTCTGCATTCATCCGCTCGCCTGTGGCTCGCAATACGAGTTCCTTCGGCGAATAAATGCTACCCCACTGGTGCACCCTCTCGCCGAGCCACGTGCGTATGGCGCCAAAGTGCTTGCCCGCCACAAGATCGTCCAATTTGCCCAGGTCTCGCTCAAGAGCATGGTGGATCTGCGCAGACAGTATCGTCCCTATCGCGTATGTTGGGAAGTATCCGACAGAGCCCAAAGCCCAGTGCACATCCTGCAGCACGCCGTGAGCATCATCAGGGGGAGTAACGCCTAAATACTGCTGCATTTTCTCATTCCATGCCTGCGGCAACTCGGACACCGATATTTTCTCCTCAATGAGCGCCTTCTCTAGATCATACCGCAGGGCGATATGCGGAATGTACGAGATCTCATCTGCCTCCACGCGAAGGAGTTCGGGTCGGACCATGTTAAAATACAGATACACCTCGTTCGGATCGTAGGCCTTCAAAGATGGAACAGATGCCGTCATGGCATCGTAGAAGAGATCGACAAATGCACGACTTCTCCCAATGTGGTTCTCCCAAAAGCGAGACTGAGACTCGTGAATGCCCAGAGACACACCGCCAGATACCGGCGTACAGCAGAGTTCGGGGTCCTGCTGGAGTTCATAGAGCGCGTGGCCCCACTCGTGCACAGCAGCCAGCAAGGAGCGGCGGAAGTCCTTGCCTTGATACCACGTGGTGATTCTCACGTCATGCGGGCCGGCGAGATCAATAGTAAACGGATGCGCGGACACATCCATACGGAAATGATTCCAGTCAGCCCCAAACTCCGTCAAAACAAGGCGATTAAGCTCCTCCATTGCCTGACGATCATAGGTAATCTCCTCCAAATCGTGGTGCTCAAAATACGCGGCGGACTCCATAATTTTGTGTAGCAGACGCGTTACCTCTGGCAGGACTGAAGAAAACATGCGATCAACATCGTCGCAGGTAAGCCCCTCCTCGTATAGATCGAGAAGTGCATCGTACGGGTGCTTTTCATAGCCAAGGAACTCAGCCTTTTTTCGCTGAATCTCAAAAATCCGCTCGAGGTGCGGCGCGAAGATGGAGAAATCGGACTTCTCCTTCGCCTCCTCCCACGCGCGCTTCGCAGCCTCGATGACCCGCTCTTCCTCCGCCACCAAATCCGACGGCAACGCGGTATAGTAGTGGATTGTACGGCGCAAAACGCGGACGACACCCATCTCATAATCATTCAGATCCGCCCTTTCAGCCTGAGACACTAGATCTCGAATGCGTTCAGACGAGTAGAAATCCTGCAGCATGTTTGCAGTAATCGCAAGCGCCTCGCCACGCAGGGATGCGCCGCCCTTTGGCATCACAACATCCGAATCCCACTCCGCAAGGGACCGAAGGTGGTGCAGCGCCCACGCCCGGCGATACTCCCGTAGAATCTCTCGCACAGCATCGTTTTCGAAACGCATACTCACCCCTCCACGTATTTAATCCGAGAAAGATAATAGAAGATTATTCCGTATGCCACGAGCAGGTATGCCCCTGCAACGACTACTGCCGAAACGGACGGGTGATACAGTATTAGCGGAAACGCAACGAGGAAACGGCCAATCATTAAGAAAAACTCGCGGGCAAAGACTTCTATCCCACCATTGTGCGCAGCCAGACGATATATCCACCCCATCACGGGGAAGAAAGATACTGCGCCCAAGATCCCGCGAAATATTAGGAAATATGGCGAATACTGCGGAAACGCCACGATATTCATAAGGAGAAATGCGTATACAGCGAGGCCAACAGCTCCAAGCGCATAGTCGTGCTCCTTGTCCAGATATCTGCCAATCAGATAAGAAGTAAACGCGCCCAGGAGAGAGGCCAAGGAGTACACCCATCCAATGGTAGCAGTGGCATTTTTTACGCCAACGACAGCAAGGTATACGGGAAGAATGACCATTGGCACGGTAATTGCCCCCCCGATGATGTAAAGAATCGCACGATCCCATGCAATATGGCGATAGAACGTCCGCATACGGGAAAAATCAAGCACTGTGCGGTGCTTCAGATGTGCAGCCCACACAAACAGTGCGGAAACCGAAAATAGGGAAGCAACAGCAAAAAACACGTGGAAGCCAAAAATTGCAGAGATAAGACCAGAGATAAGGGGAGATACTATCGATACAACACTATTGACAACAGCTTCGCCCCCATACGCGGTGGACGTCTTCTCGCGACCATAGAGAGAATAGATCAGATGGTGAGGGAACCAGTAAATACCCCCCGCAATCCCAAACAGGATCGCAGAAACCACAACTGCAGACCAGCTTGCGGGAACGGAATACACGTATGCAAAGAGCAGTACGAAGAAGAGCGTAGATATGAGGCCGAGCCACTCAAAAACTGCATTACGGAGAATCGCCGCAAGGAGCAAAAGCGCTACGCCCATAAATATGAATGATAACGTCACGAAAGACAGCGCCGCAAACGCGGAGTGCATGCGAAGGTAGAAGTAGAGGGGCAAGAATATGGCCACGGATGAAGAGATGAATACCCGCACTGCAGACACGAAATATACGTGAATCACCTCTTCCGGCAGGCGGATGCGCGGATGCCACGAAAATGCAAACTGTCCATGCATGTCAATCACCAAACAATGGTTTCAGACGGGCATAAGTGCCTTCCACATCCTCCGGGACTAAACGAATATCCGAAACGACTGGCAAAAAGTTCGTGTCGCCCTTCCAGCGAGGGACGATGTGCACGTGAACGTGCCCCGGAAGGCCCGCGCCGGCTACATCCCCGATATTGATGCCCACATTAAAGCCATCCGGGTGTAGGAGCTCGCGCAGTTTGTTCTCGGCAAGCGCAATTAGTTCCGCAATCTCAGAACGCTCCTCTTCCGTCAGATCAGACCAGTCGCCAACGTGGCGGTATGGGGCTATCAGGAGATGGCCCGTATTGTATGGATAACGGTTCATGATAATGAATGCGTGTTTTCCCCTGTAGAGCACGAGGTTCTCTTCGTCCTTCTCGGGATTCTTCGCCGCATCGCAGAGGAAGCAGGTCTTTTTCTCCCTCTTGTTCTTGAAGCCCGTGATATACTTCAACCGCCAGGGAGTGAACACAGTCCGCACAGTCTTCATGCCAACAACCTCCCCACAAGAGCAACAACAATGGGAATGGAAATATTGTCATCGATCTTTGGTATGAGTTCAACAGCAGAGACAAGAAGCGGCAACCAGAGAGGGGTGTTCGTGGCAATCGCAACGAGAAATCCTGCAAAAAGCCCGCCCAAAGTGCCATATATGCTCTTGCCCCGCGTATTAAACCACTTGCCAACCATCGTCGCGGTGGAATCCACGTAGGCGACATACCATGCAGAAATCCAACCCCACGAATGATTTATGGCAGTCGCTGCCAGAACTCCTATAACAAAGTAGAACGCACCCTTTCCAGTACCGTCCCTATCGAAAAACTCCAAGAACGGCCGTATTGCGTCGTGATCGCGGAAGTGGTAAAGAATCGCTCCTGCTATAAGAGCACCAGCCAGCAGCCAAAAGCCAAACAGCCAGGATTTGTAGAGAATAAGCCCGATTAACGCCCCGACACCCATGTGAAATGACTGACGATCCCACTCAAAGCCAACACGCTTGCGTCCGGCGCGGTATAGCCAGAGTGTGAACCCTGCGATAAGGAACGCGCCCAGAACATCGATCCACCGATGAACTCCCGCCGCCACGCGCAAATACCCCACAAGAACAGCATACGCAAAGGTCCACACGTTAGGCAAGATGAAGAAGAAGAGAGATGCATATGCAGTATGGAAAGAAGGGAAAGAGTACGGATCAAAATCAGTATGTGCACCAGGCGGACGGGGAATCTTGAGCACAAATTTTGTTAGCAGCACAACCCCAGATAGAAACAGATATGCCGACAGGAACTCCATCGCACGCCGACGCTGCCCAATAGCGAACAGATAGACAAAATAGCCGATCGGGACGATCAGAAGCGCAGTCGACAGAATGGCGGGAAGATCCATGCTCATAGAAGAAATGGAGAGAATATAAACCTACTTCACGGTAACGCTTTTCGCAAGGTTTCGGGGCCGATCGGGGTTTAACCCTCGTTGGATCGCAACGTGATATGCAAGCAGTTGCAGGGGAACTATGGAAACTATGGGAAAGAGTTCTGGCGCAACAGCGGGAACCGAGATGTCTGCAGAGGGCACATCAGCAACCAGAACAGTACTAGCACCGCGGGCACGCATCTCATGAATATTGCCATCGATATCCGACAACCGCGAACTGTGCGCGACGAAAACAACAGGGAAACCATCCTCCACAAGGGCGATTGGGCCATGCTTCGATTCCCCAGCAGGATATGCCTCCGCATGAACATATGCTATTTCTTTCAACTTAAGCGATGCCTCACGCGCAGTAACAGAATCCAGCGATCGGCCCAAAAAGTAAGCACTCCTAGCACTGGCGAGTGTGGGCACATACTTGCGGATCTCAGACTCGGCCGTGCGAAGCACCGTCTCCACAGCCCTGGGAACAGCGGAAAGGTCACAATCAGTAAGAAGCCCGGCAAGTGCAAGCAACGCAGTAGTGTACGTCTTTGTCGCTGCAACACCGAGCTCAGGACCTGCGCGGGTATATGCAACGGCGTCCGAATACTCTTCAATAGTGGATCCAGGAGAATTGGTTATGGTATGCACAATTGGGCCGTCGGCATTACGCAAGACGGACAGCACGTCCTCAGTCTCGCCGGATTGGCTGATCGCAATGACGTAGTCAGGATCCCTGCCCCGCCACTCGAGATACTCCGACGCAACGAACGCGCGCGCATCGTGACCGAGTCGACGAAGCAAATACTCCCCATATAGGGCCGCATGATACGAAGTACCCGCAGCGATAAGGTGAATCCTGCCATTCAGATCCCAGTGCAGTTGTTCTCTGCACAGATATTCAAGGGTATCCTTGAGGGCACGGGGCTGCTCGTAGATTTCCTTCTCCATATAGTGGGCGTGATTGCCCAAATCGACAGAGCGCACCGAAACGTTCTTGACAGGAACATAATCTCCAAGGATTTGAAGGGCCCCGGCATGGAGAATTACACGGGCACCATCGGACAGTCGATAGATCTCCGACGCAACACTCGCCAGTGGGACGGGATCCGAGGATACGAATACAGAATCCCCCGAACGCCCCACGAGAAGGGGAGCACCATTTCTGGCTGCTAAAATATAGCCATCCGGGGTGAGAATAGCAAAAGCATACTGCCCTCGAATTCTGGAAACAACGTAATTAAATGCATCCAGATAACTTCCATATCTACCCATACCTTCCTCGAAAAGATGCGCGAGAACCTCCGAATCGGTCTCAGACGAAAACACGTGGCCTCGTTCCAATAAATCATCCCTGAGCTCAGCATGATTGTCTATAATTCCATTATGAACGACAGCATAGCGTCCGGAGCAATCAACGTGGGGATGTGCGTTAAAATCGCTGACACCGCCGTGAGTAGCCCAGCGCGTGTGACCAACGGCAGCAATACCGTTCGGGACCACAGAAACAACCCTATCTATTGTTCCCACACCTTTCTGGACATGAACCGAGTCACCCAAAGCCACCGCAATTCCCGACGAATCATATCCCCGATATTCCAACATCTTTAGTCCACGCACAACGAAACGGGGTGCGTCGCCGCCCACCATGCCAATTATACCACACATAAGACGATCTGCGCGCCTAGTTTATAAAGCATTTCTAAAATCTTTTTAAAAACTAAAAATAATGTTTTAGCATGCTTCTCATACATGATGGCAACGCAGCAAACTTTAAAGAACTGCATAGCCCGTTGAACGTATCCGAAACAAAACTACAGATCCTCCGAACAATCAAAGATCGACCAAAAGACCTCACAAGCATTGCAAAAGAGGTCGGCACAACAGAGCAGAACGCACACTACCACCTACGAGCGCTCATAGATGCGGGGATCGTAGAGGTGGTACATGGGGAGCGAAAGCTATACACGGTAGCCACAGATGCGTTCGGGTACGTGATAAGACAGGGTAGGCCATACCGTGGCAGAACAACACCACAAATGATAGAGCATTTTTTCGCTCCGCTTGCAGAAGATGGGCGACTTCGTACGAACATCGTTGTAGGTGCTCCGGATCCCCATGGCGTATTTATGCAGAGAGCAAGGGATGGGCACTACGTCGGAGTCCTCGGGCTGTTCCTCGGGCAGTTCTTCTCTTTTGAAGACTTCCCCGTGATGGTGGATACGGATGTGCGTGCAGAGCGGCTTATCGGGGAAAATCTGATTCTCCTCGGAGGGCCTGCGGCGAACACAGCAACATGGGAACTTCTTGACCAGAAAAAGATATTCTTTAACGTGGATAACCCATGGGCGATACGGGGAAAGCACGATATATATGCCGACGATAACTATGGCCTGGTTGCAAAGTTTCGGAATCCATACAACGAGAAGAACTGGGTAATACTACTGGCGGGAGTCCGCGCGGTGGGTACAAAGGCGGCAGTGATCGCGCTGACAAACTACTGGGAACAGATC
This sequence comes from Candidatus Iainarchaeum sp., assembly GCA_013154035.1. GTDB lineage: Archaea > Iainarchaeota > Iainarchaeia > JAADDC01 > JAADDC01 > SZUA-1452. The sequence continues at coordinate 17,283 of JAADDH010000028.1, forward strand.
CTTGCAAATTACAGGGAAAACAGAGAATACTACTGGATCGTACAGGGGTTCGACCGCAATGCCGACGGGCACGTGGATGTAATTCAGGTCAAGGAGTATGGGGAAATACCAGAAGGTACCAAATAAATACCGGCAAGAGTATAGAAATACATGGAAATACATTTCAAGCACCAGAAGATGATCGGTGGCAAGACCACGAGAACGTTTGAGATACGCTCCGAGGGCCCAATATCTCGATTCAACACAATCGGAGACCGCACAGTATACCTCCGGCAGTACAGCAGCGTGAAATACCAGGACTCCAAGCACAGGGAATGGGATACACGTC
>JAADDH010000048.1 GCA_013154035.1 Candidatus Iainarchaeum sp.
CAAATGATTACAGTCTCAAAGAACGCGAGCGGCATTGCAGTGTATGTTCAGAAGAGTCTCGTGAGGTTCTTCTCTACGACACTGAAAGCTGCGAATGACACCAATTTGATAGTCTCAACTGCGGACGGACATGCTACAGTCTATGAAGTCCTGGAGTACAACCGCTCCCTGACAGAGCAGGACGTTGCCGCAATCTACAACGACCCGCTGAATCCGCCGACGACCGGCCTCGTACTGGAGTATCTCCCCTCAGGCGTGGACCCGGCGAACAATGTCTGGAAGGACTTGAGCGGCAACGGGAATGACGGCACGATAAGCGGAGCGACGTACGTGGCGCTGAGGCCCATCAGCGAGGCGCTCAGCGGGTCGGCATATGAACTGGATTTTAATGGAGTAAACAGTTATGCCGAATCGCCAAAACTTGCCCTCGCAAACAACTCCGAAGTTACAATTTGCATGATTGCACATTCAAAAGACACCAGAAATAGGGTTGCTCTTGAATTTGGAGCATTTAACAGCCACGGGACCTATTGGATGATTAACAACGACACATGGGGCATAACAGGGGCAGAGAGCGGCGTGCAAAAAACTCTCTACATCCACGTCATACGTAAGAGTGAAGTGCAGATGCTCTGTGCTGTGTACACAACTACTGCTACAATCGCATATGTGGACGGACAGAAGGTCGGAACCCTCGACAGAGGATTTTCAGTGAATTGGAGTCCTGAGGCATTGGAGATAGGGACATATCGTAGTCTGAGCTCGTGGGCATGGAATGGGACTGCATATTTCACCCTGTTATATTCTCGTGCTCTGAACAGCTCTGAAATCGCCCAAATCTACGAGCACCCACTGAACCCGCCGACCTCTGGCCTCGTGCTGTTCTACTCGCCCTACTCGTACGACCCCTCCTCAGGCAAGTGGTTGAACATCGCGCCCATCTTTCCAACGATTCCCTTGAGTGAGGAGCTGGACGCGACGAACCACAATGCCACACCTGTCCGCATCAGTATCCCGAACCTCACCGTGTACGATGCGCAGACGAAGAGTAAAATCCCCCCCGAGGACCTTAATGTCTCAATGCTCCTTAACAATTCCACCATAGGATTGGTGCCTTCACTTCTCACGTTACCTGCAAACGGGGCTACGACATTAAATATAAGCGCAACCAACCACCTGCCAAAGCTCCTTACTATCTCTCTCCCTGTTAACTCGATAGGAGTATATCTCCAGTTTCATGTAGGCGGAAGCGGAGTGGTTGACAAAGATTTCAACGCCTTCCAGTTCTGGCCGGGAGGGGGAATTGGGGCCAAGATAATGCACTTAGATGTCAGAGATGCACTCATAGACTTCTTCAGCAACCAGTATGTCCCCCTGCTCGGCATAATAGTTGCCCTCCTTATTTGGAGCGTTGGGGTTATCATGGCATGGTCGTACTCCAACGAACCAGAAGTCCCGATAATTTGGGGATTAATCCTGTATGAGGGACTTAAAGAGTTCGTGGCATTGAACCAGTACTTTGTTCTCTTTGACAAAGTGATAGTGCCCTTTGCGTTCATCACCACTATGTTGTACCTCAAGAAAATCCTCGATGCGTTTGGGGGGGAGTAAAAATGGATGTTGTGTTGGTGATATGGTGGCTGTTTTTCGCAGCAGTGGTGTGGAGAGATAGGCTGGTCAACAAAGAAGGGCCCGAACACGGCGTAGAGGGAGGTGTCCTTCTCCTCTTCACGATATTGGGGGCGTGCTTCAGTCCTCTCGGAGTCCTTGTGGGCATGTTTTGGGGGTACCTGCTTGTCAGATTACGCCAGGTGGGCTCTGGCGACATGTTCATTCTTGCGTCAATTGGAGGGGTGGTGTTTAGGTATTTACCTCACCCCTTCCTTATGGTCGGGGCCATTGCCGTAGGGGCGGCCATGGCTTTTAACCTCAAGGTGTGGTTAAAGAAGGAGACGGGATTTCCCGTTTCTCCTTATCTCTTCGTGGCACTGATGATTGCGTGGGGGGCGAGCACCCTATGATGCCAAAGCAGCACATATCCGACAACATGCTTGCTGTGTTGGAAGTAGTGGCCCGGCGTGGCACGGGTAGAGTTACAGACATAGCACATCGCCTCAGCGCGCATGTCTCCAGCGTTTCTGCCAATTTGAAACGCCTGGAGGAGAAAGGCCTCGTCACGAAACTGGAGAGGGGGACGTATGAGATAACGCTGCGTGGCCAACTGTTGGTGGATATTTTGGACAAGAAGGACATGAGTGACGAGGAGCTCATAAAACACTGGGCCAAGACAGTTATGAAGCCTGTGATGAAAGACATGATGCTGGCCGCTCGGAACATGGAGAACGGCGCATGAATTACATGCCGAAACTCTTTTATATTTTAAATCCAATATCGGAAGTGATAGTTACTTCGATATTGGAGGTGATGATGATGTCGCATTTCCTCCGCTGGTGGGACAGGTATAAGCGCAGAGTCATGCGCAACACTAACGCCAAACTGCCAGATGACTCCTACGCATTTTTGTTGTATCTTGAGTCTCAACCCTTGAACCTACAATCAAAGCAAGAGATTGTACGGTTCTATGTTAAAGACAAGCTGGGGCAGCCGATTAAAGAGACCAGGCGTAACATGAAGAAGTTACGTAGAGCGCGCCGCTTCTATCAAGAATTCGCCAGCAAGCAGCAGGAGCTGTATGTCGTTCAGTTTGTTGCTGCTGTCTGAATTTCCTCTTTAAGCTTAACATTATTTATAATCTCTTCTCCAATATCCTCTTTTGGTGATTTAAATGGTTCAGATGAGGAGAACCCATTTCGGAAGGAGGAATCGGGGAAGTCGGTATGAAAGATACATCATCGAAGAACTCCGAGCCAATTGGCCCCGGGTTTATAGTCTTCTTGAAAGGGGGGATAGGCTCCACACGGTAAAACCACTTTCTCATCGGGGTGCCCACATATCAGCAATTGGAGGGAAGATAATCATAAGTTGCCGAAAAGCACGCCCAAAGGGGGTGGTAACATACGTCCTCCGCATCCGTCCACATGGGCCCAATGAAGCCCTGATACAAACTGCTCAAGGGATGAGAAGAGTTAGGTCTTCCGACATCCCTGAATATGCTCTTAAAGAGATGTATGGGGAGGTTCAGGACGCTGTTATGGAGGCCAATAGGAGGTCTTCCCCCTGGGATGCTGTAATACCAATTGAAAGGTGAGACAAGATAAGGGCCCCCAGAATCTACCCTCACACCCTTCAAAAAGAATGAATTTTCTCTTTAAGCATAACATTGTTTTTAAGCCTTTTTTCTGACCCTTCTATGGTGATTTAAATGACCCAGGAAAGGAGGAAACACCACAAGCGGAGAAAGCTACCCATGTGGAGGTTTATAAAAACACTATCAGCCCATTTGACCGGGAAGTGGCCCTCCAATTCGTGAGGAAGACCGTTCACATATATGCATCCCACATCCATCGCCGTGTAGTCCATGAGGGTCCAAAGCTCATTGTGGTACGGGAGTCGTTCACCCGCCGCAATGGCGATAGGGCCGTCTGGTTCTGGGGGTTCACTCACGACAAGAGGGGAGTGGTGAGGACCACAACGGATACTCATGAGGCCGTGAGGGCCCTGGAGAAAGCTCTGTTAGGTAAGAGATGAATAAGAGGATGTCCTATCGAAAACTTTTTATTCTCCACCCCCTTATTTTTCCTGTGGGTCGAATTTGAAAGACACTCTCATAGGGTCTTTCGACGGCCCGCAGTCGGGGCTTTGCTCCGGCTGTCCGTTTCCGTAGGCCCTCGGCCCGGCCCGGGGAGGTCAGGACGATTAGGGCCGGGGGATGCCCGTCGGGGCGTCAATAAGACGTGGGCCTCGGGCCCGCCTCCCCGGTTTTCTCGCGCGCGTTTCTTGTGGAGCCGATGTTTTCGTCTTTTGTCGTTCCTGGTC
>JAADDH010000032.1 GCA_013154035.1 Candidatus Iainarchaeum sp.
CCGAGGCTCGCCGGCCGCGTATCGGCCGTAGTGGGCCCGCCCGGATTTGAACCGGGGACCTTCGCCGCGTGAAGGCGACGTCATGCCGGGCTAGACCACGGGCCCAAAAGCGACCGAACCACAACGAACCACAAACAGCATTGGAAAGATTGGTGGGAGAAATTAAAAAACTACGAGGTAGTTTGTTCCGTGGACGGGTTCATAGCAACGATGGTCGCGGTAGTGCTCGATAGCCTTGTGGGGCTGGTAGGAATATTCTCCATATATGTGAGCGAGGAACGGCTTGAGAAAATTGTACACACCCTCGTGGCGTTCGCAGCAGGGGCCATGCTCGCAGGAGCGCTCGTACACATGCTCCCAAAGGCCATGCTCGCCCTACACTACAAATGGGCGGGAGAGGTAGCAATACTCGGATTCATGACGTTTTTCGCGCTTGAGAGGGGGTTGCACTGGCACCACTGCCACGAGACAAGAGCGTGCGAGGTGCATCCAGTCACAACACTCACGATAATTGGCGATGCAATCCACAACATCATCGACGGTCTCGTCATTGCCGCGGCATTTCTAACGGATGCAGCAACTGGTTGGATCACCACCGCTATGATCATAGGCCATGAGGTTCCCCAAGAGCTGGGAAACTTCTCCGTGCTTCTCTACGGAGGATATAGCAAAAGACGAGCGATTTTGTGGACATTCTTCTCACAGGCCACGTGCATTCTTGGGGGCGTAATTGGTTGGTTCTTCACGCCAGACTGGCTAAGAGCGCCCATGATTTCGTTCGCAGCAGGCGGATTCCTATACATCGCAGCATCAGACCTCATACCTGAGCTCCACAAGGATAGGGATCTGCACAGGGTAGTGAAAAATACGATCTGGCTTGTAATTGGCATCCTATTCATGATTGGGATAAAAATGGCGGTGCACGGATAATGGCAACGGTAGAGATAAATGACCGAGGAGCAAAGGAACTAAAGAGAGGCGCGCTCCACGTCTATGCGCAAAACATCGTAGAGGCAGGGGCAACTGCCGGCGACTGGGTGGAGATTCGCCACGGCGGCGAAACGCTCGGATATGGGTTCTACAACCCACGGTCAGCAATAACCGTGCGTCTATTTACGTGGAACGACGAATCACCCGAAGAAGTCTTGGCAAAAAGGCTGGAAGACACCGCAACATGGAAGGGTAGAATATACGGCGACACATACCGATGGATATTCGCAGAGGGAGATCTCGTCCCGGGATTGGTGATTGATAGGTACAGAGACGTCGCTGTGGTGAAAAACCAGACATTGGGCTTAGAAAAATACTTGGAATTCATCGCGGAGGAGATGCAGGAATACGGCGTGGACCACATATATTTCAAGGGAAAGGGCGCGGGACGGAAAAGAGAGGGATTGCCGCAGGTGGAACGGTGGCTCATTGGTGGCAAAAAGGCGCCAACAATCATAAAGGAGGGCAATGCGAAATTCTACGTAGACGTCGTCGGCGGGCAGAAGACCGGCTTCTATTTGGATCAGAGGGAAAACCGCATAGAGCTAGAGCGACTCGTAGAAAGCGGGATGAGCGTACTGGATGTGTTCGCATCAACTGGCGGCTTCGGCGTTCACGCGGCGGTGAGGGGGGCGAAAACAACATTCGTGGAACTGGGGAAAACTGCAAGCAAAATGATTAGGAAGAACCTGCGGCTGAACAAGAAGGGCGGGAAAATTATCACTGGGGACGCAATTGACGTTATGGACAAAATGGTAAAGCGGGGAGAACAATACGACGTTGTAATCCTTGACCCGCCGGCACTGGCAAAGGGCAAGGCAGACATAAACCGTGCGAAGAAAATGTACTTCCGAATCAACGAACTGGGAGCTAAACTCGTGAATACTGGGGGAATACTAGTTTCATGCTCCTGCTCACACCCAATAACACCGCGAGACTTCCTCGGAATAGTGCGAGGCGCCGCGGAGAAGGCGGAGAGGCGCGTTCAAATGCTCGGCGCGCTGAGGGGGCAAGCCCCGGACCACACAGTATATCTTCCACAACCAGAGACGCAGTACCTCAAGTGTGGCTTCTTCCGTGTGGAATAAAAACTCTGAAGGAGTGGTAATAACATGGAGCCGCTTGCCCGCATAAGGGAAACTGCAAGAGGAATTGCCCAAATCCTAAAGGTCGCTGCAGAAACGAGTAAAGACGCCACCAAGCTACTCAACACCGTATACGCGACAAATGACGTGATTCGAGAGATCAACAGAATAGGGGGCGGGAAACGCGCGCTGCCCGAGAATGAGAAGGCGGAGTTAATCGGCGCGGCGCTAGATGTAATGAATACACACCCAGAATCAAAGCAAATGCTCCTCCGTATAATACGGGAGTACGGAAAAGCATACGAGACAAATAAGATGGCCGACGAGCACAGACAGGTCATTCTAAAGCATTTGCAGGCTAACGTACACCCAACCGGCCTTAAGAAGATGCACGACGTGTTAAGGGCCATAAACAGCGCGGAAAAAGAGCACGTAGGCGTAATCGTTGGGGCGCTAGACAAACATGGCTTGGAGAACGTGCATCCAGTGGCGAGAGCATACCTGCGGGGCGATCCCTCCGCAAAGAAAATCATAGCCGAGGCGCTAAAACGGGCAGAGAGTGTAGAGCACGTACAGAGAATTCAGTACCATGCGCAGAAACTCATGGAGATGCATCCAGAGGTGAAAAAGAGGGTGGCGGGACTCATAAAGAATACGACAAGCTTCGACGAGGTGGATTCATTAATCATGGCAGCACACCACGCGAGTGGGGCCCTACGAGCTGGGGGGAGGCAGGAAGACATCCTCAGTGCGTTTAGCACGAAGGAAGATGCGATTAAACGCTTTGGAAAGCCCTGGAAGGGATGGGAGCGGATGTGATCAAGCACATAAGCGAAGCCATCAACAGAATAAACATCTGTGGCAAAAGAGTCGCCGTGCAGATCCCAGAAGGTATGAAGCAATATGCCGCGGAGGTCATAGACCTGTTGAAGACAAGGGGTGCACAAGAGGTCTTTCTATTCATCGATCCGAACTTCGGCGCCTGCGATCTGAAGGATAGAGAGGCAAAGGAGCTCGGCGCAAACATCCTTCTCCATTTCGGGCACAATAGATTCGGGAGAATCACAGAAACGGAGATCCCAGTCATATACATTCCAATAACGCTAGATCTAAATATAGAGAAGATCCTGGGCGTCCTGGAGCAGATAGAAGGAAAAATCGCCCTCTGCACAACTGTTCAGTATCTCCCGTATTTGAAAAGTTTGAAGAAGGCGCTGGGAAACAAGGTAGCCATCGGCAGAGGCGTTCTAGCAACGGAGGAGGGACAGGTGCTCGGCTGCGACCCCGGGGCGTGCAACACAGATGCGGACGTGAATGTAATCATAACAGACGGTATATTCCACGGAGTCCTAGCGCGAATGCAAACCGGGAGGAAAACGTACATACTCACACCAGCGGGAAAACTCATAGATGTGGAACCGCACGTTGAACGGTACCTGCGCCAGAGAGAAACGGCTAAGACACTTGCAAGGGAAGCAAAGCGAGTAGGGGTAGTAATAACAACCAAAAGGGGCCAGATGTATAGAAACGTGGCAGAAGAGGTGGCAAAACATATCAGAGAATCCGGAGCGGAGGCAGACCTGCTCGTGTGCGACTACTTCTACCCGGAATACGTGGAAGGCATGCCCTATGACGCTTACGTATTCACCGGCTGCCCACGCGTACCCATAGACGACTACACGAGGTTCAAGAAGCCAATATTAACAGTAGCAGAGGCGATGGAGGTATGGAAAAGGGACACTGGACAGTAATCAAGAGGAACATATGGGAAGCGGCAAGGGAAACTCATACCAACGTCAGCGAGATCAAACTAAGAAAATCCAGAAAGTACGGACAGTACATACGCGTGCGCACGCGCGCCGACGATCTTTGGGACCTGCAGAGGGCAATGCAGCTGGCCGAGCGAATGCGAATACTAATGAAAGAGCAGAAAAGGCACGGAGCACTTGAAATAATGCTGCCTGGGGATCAAACCATTCACATTCCCTTGAACTTTGCTAAAAAGATCGCATATCCCGAAATAAACGGTATTTCCCTCCACCATGGCCCGCCAAAAGAACCGCCAGGCAAATACGCAATAACCCCCTTTGGGAACCACCACATATTTGACGATGTTGGGCTGCTCTCCCCTACTGACGCAGAGACGGATTTTGACGTGTTCACTGCAAGGATTAGAAAAGACACAGTTGGAATAACCATTGGAGAAGTACTTACAAGTTTTTACAATAGAATAAACCACAAGGCAGAACGTTGGGCGGAGTTCTTCGACGAACTAAGAAGCGGCGGGATCATAGAGGAAGGCGGCCCAACAATATATGTAGTATATCCTCCTGGAGAACGCGACCACATACGCGGAGTCGTCAGCGACGCGATGAGAGAAAATGGTTGGATAAAATACGGATATGTTGACGTGTCGCAGAGGGTAAATAATATATGGAAAGATGTATTACGGGCAACCGCAATAATACCTGAACCGGAGAGAAAAGAATTTCTATACCATGCAAGAGGTGCCCTCTACGATGCGTCTAAAGGCCGCGTCTCCAGACTTCTGGCATACGGAGAACTATCCGATGCGCTGAAGAAAGGAAAAAAGCACATAGAAAGACTAGATGAACACTCAAAAAGAGAGGTGATAAAGATACTCTTGCAGTTTGACAGGTACTACAAAAAATTCGGCCCAGCCGGTGCTACAGAAGCCGCAATGAAGGAAATAATGAAGTTGCTTCCGCCAAGCGCACAGAAGCGCCTAAAAAAGCGATTGGGCATATAATTCAGGAAATTGACTGGTGCTTTCCGCAAGGTTGATCTGTCGGCAGCACAATCTGCAGGCAGAGACAGGATGTCCGTACGAATAATCCGATTCCACGCCCAGTGCCGGGGTGCCCGAGTGGTCTAAGGGGCCGGACTTGAGATCCGGTGGGCCGTCAGGCCCGCAGGGGTTCAAATCCCCTCCCCGGCGTTTCTAACCCGTGTTGTTCGCAGCACCGCCACGTAGTGCATCATAGATCTCCAACCTGAGCCGAACGTTATTGACCTTCCCTATTTTCTCGATATCCACCACACCACGATCCTCCAAGGATTTAAGAACCCTGTGGACCTTCACTTTACCCAAATCAGTCATTCTCACGAGCTCATACTGCCGGATCTCGCCGCCGTGCTCCAAAAGCTTCTCCACAACCTTACGCTCGTCGTCCTTCAGGAGTTGAAGTAAAACATGGGCGTTCACACGCGCAACATCCTGCGCCTTCTCGCTACGGCTAAGAAGACGATATGATACAAAAACACCCACGATCGCTGAGAGGAAAACAGCAACGGGAAGAACATAATATCCAGTCTTAGGGCCGCCCTCTGCCTGCTTGAGAAGAATATAGTCAATGAGCTGCTCCTTGGACATTGACTCAAGAGTTTCTCTTGTGACGTGCTCCTTCTGATGGAGCGCCTGGACGAACATGAAGAAATATGCAGAAATTCCAACGAGGACAATGGCTGTCAGGATCGCCACTGCAAAGAGTTTCTGCTCAGTTCGCATAGTTACAATATGTTGCAACGCAACTAAAACCGTTTCGCAGACAACCCTACAAAGTTTCACTAAACTAAAACTATGGTTTCAGTGCATGTTTGTTTGCGGTGATGTAAAATGTCGTGGAAGAAAATTGCTGCAATTGGGTTGGTTGGTCTGCTCGGAGCAGCAAGCATAGGATATGCATACCAAGGAACGCCAGGAACATCTGGACCGAACTGTACAGTAGATGCTTCGGTACGGGCTGAACTCCAGACAGCGATCCAGAACGGGGACTATGCAACGTTTCAGCAAATAAGAGATGAGTATAACATAGCAAAAGGTAGAATCTGGGAAATCATAGACACTCCCGAGGAGTTTGAGTTGTTCTCAGAGCTGCACGAGGCGGTCACCACAGGAGACATCGACAGAGCAATGGAGATACGGGAGGAGCTGGGACTTCCATTGGGAGGTGGCTACGGATACGCGCACGCCTCGGGAGCGCACGACGGAACGGGCAAACAGTTCCATGGAGGAAACCACCACAAGAGCGGACCAGCGGACGGGACCGGCAACGCTTGGGGATCCAAGTGACCCCAATCTTTTTTCTTCAGCCGCGCCTTACATCATCATCGGGACCTCAGCATTGGATTCAGTCATCACCCATAAACAGTAGTTAGAGAGGAAGATAAAACTGGAATGCTTTCTCGGGTTGGGCAGCACTTATCGCCCTAATTCTCGTGATGGCCACCAGTGCACAACTACTTGTTCATACACCAGGGCCCGAAGACGGAATTTACACCCAAGCGGCAGCACAAATACGTTCCTGGGCGGGTGCGGCATTCGTTGCATTCTGTGCTATACACATAATACTAAATCGGGATTGCATTGAAAGAGCAAAAAGCAAAATAGACAAGTAACATGGCAAAACAAAAAACACATATAGGAGTGAACGCCAATCAGGACCATTCTCCGACTATGTAAATAAGAACAAAGGGGGTCAGGGGGTAACAGAATCTTCATCCGCTCCGCGGAACGTCCGATTCATCATTCCCCTGCGAGCATGACGGTCAGTTACCCCAGAGCTCATCACCATCAGCGAGGCTAAGAGGTCATCATCCCGTTTAAAGATGCAAAAACATTGTTATAACCATGCGCATAAATGTGCGAGTCGTCCCAAACGCCAAGAAGCCAAAGATTACGCGAGAAGGAGACTCATTCAAAATATGGATAGATGCACCTGCAAGAGATGGAAAAGCAAACAAACGCCTTGTGGAAATAATAGCTGCGGAGACGGGAGCAAAGAAATCGGAAATCCACATCGTGCAGGGGGAGAAAAGCAGAAATAAAGTCATAGAAGTCCCTGATCAAGTAGCCACGCGTCTATTCGGCCAGACTGCTTAATAATTTCTCGGAACCACGGCGTGTACACAACAGGATGCTTTTTCACGTCCTCCTTCAGCCAGTCCCAGCGAACCCACGCATACCCATCGGCTTCCTCGGGATTCGGACGGACAGGACCGTCATAAACACCCACAAGAACGTGATCATACTCGTATTCCGTCAGGCCGTTGCCCACATCTGCCCTATATATGAAAGAAAACAGTTCCTCGAGGTCCGTGTCAAAACCCATCTCCTCCTTCAGCCGCCGATGCGCTGCAGAGAGAACGTCTTCGCCAGGAAGCGGGTGAGAACAGGTGGTGTTCGTCCAAAGTCCTCCCGCATGGTACTTCTTCTTTGCTCTGAGTTGAAGAAGAAAGAGGCCATCGGAGTTGAAAACAAATATGGAGAACGCCCTGTGGAGATGGCCGCCATTCCTGTGTGCCTCGATCTTCTCCATTGTCCCGATCTCATTGTCATTCTCGTCAACAAGCACTACGTCAGGCATAGGAAGAAAGAGAGAAGTGGGAAATAAAAATCACTCTTCCAACTTGATAGACTGTGTCGGGCAGGACATCGCTGCGTTGCGCACCTTTTCCTCGTCGCCCGGGGCAACCTCTTCCTTTATGGCAACTGACTTTCCGTCGCTGTCCAGTTTAAAGTAATCTGGTGCGAGGGCAACGCAGACGCCGCAGCCAATGCACGTCTCCTTGTCTACGTGGACCTTCATAGTATCACCGTGAAGAGAAGGAAGTGGGCAATTTAAATCTGATGTTACACGTCCATAAGGATTCTCGCGTGCCAGCCATTCTCGTCTCTCCAGACACGAAAATCGTGCCAGGAGATCGCCTTAACGTCGGCACGAGGATTGTGACCAGGAGTTATTCGCTCCCCCTCTGCGATAACATCTGCGGTAAGTTGTTCCCCTCGCTTCACATCCACGCTGAAGCGGGAGAATGCGAGTGCATCGGCGTCCTTATAGACAAGGAGTTCCTCCAAGAAGTTGTAGAGCAAATCTGCCTCATCCTTGGCGGAAACGGAGAAAAACGTCTGAACAACCGGCTGAACTTTATCAACATCAAGCATCGCGGCGAACAATGCCCTTCCCGCCTCCGCAAGAAGTTTCTCAAACGTGGGGGCATCCACCTCCACGAGGACGTCGGCAGTATGGTCGAGGAATCGGAAGGGCATGCATAAAAGATGGTCGGAGAAGATAAAAGCATGCGGATACAATGGCGCGTGCTCGGTGAAAAGTGGCACGATGCAGAAACAGATGCCAAAACGATCGGAGAGTTCATGCGAGAGCAGAATCTGTCCATAGAAGAGTATCTTCCCAGTGTGAACGGCAAGCTCGTAACAGAGGACAAAGAGATATGCGATGGTATGGAAATAACCTTCGTACCGGTGGTATCCGGTGGCTAAGTGTTCTGTCTGCGGACGACCGGCGGTCTACGTCGCCAAGTACGAGGGCAAGGCATACTGTCCCCAACACTTCCTGGAGTGGTTTGACAAGCGCGTGAGAAAGACCATACGGAAGTATAAGATGTTCAGAAAGAAGGAGCACATCGTCGTGGCAGTCTCAGGCGGAAAGGACTCCCTGGCGGCCATGCACTACATGAAAAAACTGTCTGAGCGTGTTCCAGGATGGACCGTGGAGGCGCTGCTCATAGACGAGGGCATAAAGGACTACAGGCCGACAACGATCAAGGATTTCAAGAAATGGGCAGAGGAATGGGAGGTTCCCTACCGCATCGTATCGTTCAAGGAGGAAATCGGCGCATCTCTGGACGAGATCATCATTAAGGGGCACGAACTCGGACTTCCATACCAGCCATGCTCATACTGCGGCGTCTTTCGGAGATACCTGCTAAACAAGGCTGCGAAGGAAATGGGCGCGACAGTACTGGTCACCGGCCACAACCTGGACGACGAGATACAGACATTCCTCATGAATATCATGCGGCACGATGTGGACCGACTCGCGCGCCTCGGACCCGTTACGGGAATTGCAGAGCATGAGGGCTTCGTCAGACGGGTAAAGATATTCTACGACATCCCTGAGAAGGAAGTGGTCGTTTACTCTATGATTAACGGGTTCTTCCCCGAGTTCGTTGAGTGTCCATACGCACGCCTGGGCTTCAGATGGGATCTCCGGCACTACATCAACCTTTTGGAAGAAAAATACCCCGGAACAAAGTTCATGATACAGAAATCCCTGCTGGACATCGTCAGCGCGCTGAAAAAGGAAAGAGGAGGAAAGCCGAAGAAATGTAATATCTGCGGCGAGCCGGCCACGGGCGATGTTTGTAGGGCGTGCGAACTGCGCATGCTCCTCGGGCTCATGGAGCCTCCGGATTGGTTTGACATGAAGAGCATCAAGATCTGAGGCCCAAACGCTGCACCACCTCCTCTAGAATCTTCTGGGCCTCCGGACCCTCCACGTATACCCTTACTTTTGGCTCAGTGTTGGAGGGCCGGACGAGGACGCGGTGGTTTTTATACATAATTTCCGTCCCATCGATTCTGCTCAACTCCGTTCCCAGCCCTCGGGCACGCTCCACATACTCCCTCGGATCCTCCACGCGGAAACTCTCCGAAACGAGGGGATGAAAAATGTATTTCTCCCGCGCGGCAAGGGGATCGTAATGCGAGAGTAAAGAGGTGAAGAAGAGGGGATCCGAATGCCCGGAGAATTGGTAAGCAGTAAAGTGGCAGGAATACTCGCCAGCAAACTCCGCATTTTCCTCCCTTGCCCTCTGGTCTATGAACACCGTCCCGATTCTCGTCCGAATCACGCGTGCGCCGGGGAGATACTGAGAAACACGCGGCGAGATATCCAGCGATGCAACAAAGGTCTTTCCTGCATTGTTATCAAGGAACCACCGCCCGAAGAGCGTGAAAAGTAAGGACGGATTCACAAAGCCATTCGCATCGGCAAATACGGATCTATCAGCATCGCCGTCAAGAAGGAGAGCGAAGGACGCGTTCTCATCGGCCACTCGTTCTGCCAGCGCGTTCGCGAGTTCAAATGTGGGCTCGGGACCACGGGCGGAAAACGACGGATCCGGATCGTCGTTTATAGCCACAAGATCGAAACGATCTGCGAGGATATCCCGATACCAAATGCCCACTCCGTTGCCAAAATCAACAAGGACTCTCACGTTCCTCGCAGCGGGCAGACGCTCAGCATATTTCTGCTTTATATCAACAGCCATGATGCATCCGTCTGGGTTCTCCTTGGGGCTCACATCGGCAGCTGCAGAGGCAATTTCCCGGATTTCGCCCATGGGGAGCGAATAGCCCTCAGAGTCAAAGAGTTTGAAGCCGTTGTACTCCGGGGGGTTGTGGGATGCCGTGACCATGAGCCCTCCAGCGGCCTTCGTAGCACGCACGGCGAAGGAGACGACAGGGGTGGGCACTGCGCCAAGATCGTAGACCATAACGCCAGCGTCGCGCAGACCCTCCTTTATTCGCCGGTAAAGCGACTCGGATCCCCGTCGATAGTCATGGCCGACGACCACAGTGTCCCGTCCCGTTCCAAAAACGTAACCTACGCGGTAAGCATAGTCTTCGTTGATGTCCTCGGGATAAATTCCGCGGATATCGTAGGCAACGCGAAGCATGATGGAAGAACAGCAGGCACGTATAAATAGATGACTGAAAAGATTCCAGAGCATTAAGTTTTTTTGATGCACGAACCCCTTGCATACATGAACGCATTTCTGGAAGTGAAAGCATACTTGGAAGATCTGGCGAAGCGAGAGGGCGCAGACGTTCCCATTCAGTACCCGCCAGAGGATAAGTTGGGAGATCTTGCGCTGCCAGTAGGATTTAAACTCGCCAAACAGCTACGCATTCCCCCAGAAGAGGCTGCGAAGCGGTTCGCAGGGAAAATTAACCACCCGCTAATCGACAAAGTAGAGGTAGCAAACGGATACGTGAACGTTTTCCTAAAGAGGGGAGACGTGAGTGCAGACGTCCTAAAGGCAGCAATGGACAAGAATTACGGCTCTGCAGAGAGGGGAGGACGCGTAGTCATCGATTACTCATCAATAAACGTCGCCAAGCCCATGCACATTGGCCACTTACGCTCCACAGTTATCGGAGGTTCGCTACGCCGGATATACCGATTTTTGGGAACGGAGGCCATTGGAATAAACTACCTGGGAGACATAGGGACGCAGTTCGGCAAGCTCATCGTCGCATACAAGAGATGGGCAGATGAGGATGCGCTGGAACGAGAACCCATACGCGAGCTCCTGCGGATATATGTGAAGTTCCACGAGGAGGCAGAGAAGAATCCCTCGCTCGAAGAGGAAGCAAGAGAGGCATACAGACGGCTAGAAGAAGGAGACGAAGAATACGTGCGCCTCTGGAAGCGTTTCAGAGAACTGACCATAAGATACGCCCAGAAGATATACGATCTTTTAGGCGTGGAGTTTGATGAGATAAGCGGGGAGTCGTTCTACGTTGAAAAGGCAAGGGAACTGGCGGAAACCTTGCTAAAAATGGGTATAGCAGAGCGCGACCCTGAAACGGGGGCAATCATCGTGGATTTCGGGGAGAAGATGGGCAAGGACATCATACTCAAGTCAGACGGGACAACACTATACCTTTCTCGCGATCTGGCGGCGCTACTGGATCGCATAGAGCGGTACAACCCCGACAAGCTCATATACGTCGTGGGCTCGGAGCAGAGTGATCACTTCCGTAAGCTATTCTGGCTGGCTGATATGCTAGGTGTGAAAAGGGGGCTCGTGCACGTACCATTCGGTCTTATCAATCTTCCAGAGGGCAAGATGTCCACACGCAAGGGCAGAGTCGTATTCCTAGAGGACGTGCTGAAGAAAGCCACAGATCTCGCCGGGAGGGAGATGCAGAAACGAGGCACGTATAATGAGGAGGACGCGAGGAAAATCGGAGTGGGGGCCGTGAACTACGCCATACTGAAGGTAGAACCAGAGAAGAACATCACGTTCGAGTGGTCGCGAATCCTCTCCTTCGAGGGAGATACAGGACCATACCTGCAGTACTCCACCGTCCGAGCGCGAAAGATACTAGGGAAGGCTGGCGACTGGACGCCCAAGAGCGCAGAAAACGTGAACGACGATGAGTGGAAAATGGTGAAGCTCATCGCCAGATTCCCAGAGGTCTTGGAAGAGGTTGTCCAGAAGGACAGGCCGCACGTGCTTGCAAGATACGCATACGAGCTTGCGCGTGGCTTCCACTCCTTCTACGACCACAATCCCGTTCTGAAATCCGAAGAGCCAACGAGGTCGTTCAGATTGAGCATTGTATCGGCGTTCCACAACGTGCTGGCAAGGTCGCTGGAACTACTGCTAATACAAGAACCGGAGAGGATGTAATGGCCAAGAGCGTTGAAGAGCGGGTGCTGGGTCTCATACGCGGCGAGCACCTTGTCAGAAGAGGGGATAAAGTACTTGTATCTGTGTCTGGTGGGAAAGACAGCGCAGTGGTAGCATGGATCCTCGCCAAACACGCAGAGGAGTTGGGAATAGACATAGCGCTTCTGCATATGGACCAGGGCATCGGCGAATATTCACAGACCGCCCTAAAAACAGTGAAAACCCTCGCCGAAACGCTGGAAGTGCCCCTATACGTGCACAACTGGGAAAAAGAGTGGGGGAAAGCGTTCCACGCGGTCGCAAAGAGGCTGCACCGAGCGCCATGCTCCGTATGCGGTGTGTTGAAGAGGTACTATCAAAACATACTCGCAAAACGCATGGGCTACAACGTGGTGGCCACGGGGCACAACCTGGACGATTCGGTGGGATTCATCATAAATAACTTGATTAACGGCCAGGTGGAATACATATCGAAGCTCGCAGCTGTGCTCCCGGAGACTAAACTGACTGTAAGAAAAATAAAGCCACTATTCTGGATCCAGGAGCATGAAATCCGCAGATTCGCAAGGGAACGGGAAATTCCCGTTGCAGATAAGAACTGCCCATTCCAGAAACTAGCGCCAACATACAAAATCCGCCGCGCATTTGACGACGTGGAAGCAGCTCGGCCGGGAACAAGAAGGGCGTTCGTAAGAAACGTCATGAAGCTCGTATCTGGAGCCAACCATGATGAGCGGACAGAGCCGCGAGCATGTAAGTATTGTGGGGCGCCAACGAACGGAGATGTCTGCGCAGTCTGCAGGATGAAACTGCGCGTAGGAGTAGAGCCGGGAAAAATCATAATGCCAGAACGGGTGGTATGATGGAGCTTGCATACTTTGAAAGGGGCCTAAGGCGTGCGGTGGACCACGCGCAGAGGCTCGCGGTGGACGAGCAGGATCTGAAAGAGTTATTTGAAAACAAAAAGCACGTACGTGCGGCGCCAAAGAAGCTCCACGAGGCTGGCGTGCACGAACTAATAAGAAGTCTTGAAACTGTGGATTATCGACCTGCGAAGTTCAGCACCCCTGCAGAAGAACTTGGATACGTTATAGGGATGCAAGGTATCCTAAACGGAGAAAAAGGCGTAGAAAATTCCATAAACTTCCTGAAGCAAATGAAACACCTTCCGGGGGACGTAGTCGCAGAGATATTGAGTAGAATTCTCCTCCCTCACGCAATACCGCCCATCGGAGCAATAAAGTCGCCATACGCGTACTCGCCACAGCACAAAATCCTTGCACGCATGAAGATTCGTGCAGTGGGCAACTCCCTCCCAGAACTCACGGCCACACTCCTCAAAGACGCAGAGATCGACAAGGCCAGCGCTGATGAAGAAGCTATTCAAAAGCGCCTCGATGCTGTGAGGAGGGGTAAACAGACGATATCTGAAGCACTGGCAAACATAAATACTCCTGAAATCGCAAAATCGAAGCTAGAAGAGCACATACGCAGGCTAGAAGAAGAGGGGCTGCACATACATTCCCAATACGACCTCGCGATAAGAGAAATCGATAAGGGAAACATCGGCGCCGCAAGCACATATCTCCGCGCACTACACTACGGCCAAACGCAACACGAAAAAACCCTTGAGGCAAAACTCGAAAGAATCCGCGAGGGAAACGTGAATAAAGGGGACGTATGGGATAAAATAATGAGATCCGGGGCACGGCTGGCGCTGCTCGGGTTAGCACAAGAGCTAGATCTAGGAAACAAAACAGCAATAGACCACTGGAACGAAATGAGTCTGGATACGGTCCGCCTAATAGAGGATGTTTTCAAAGAGCGCGGTGCGAAGATACGACACTTGGGACACATAGACCTTCTCCTTAGAAACTACAAATACCGCGAGCTTTTGGAGAAAGCGGCTGCGTGGAGCAAACGCATGGACAGCGGGGATCGGAAAGCCGTGAGAGAACTTATTTGGGGCATGGCAGAAAGGAATCCAAGAATCATGGACCTCTTGGAACACTATGTAGAAAGAACGAATGGAATAGCAGGGCTTCTCAGGGAAGTACAGAAGATCGCATATGAAAAGTGAAAAATCAAGAGCCGCGGGCGGGATTCCGAACGGCCGATACGCGGCCGGCGAGCCGCGGGTCCGGTCTCACGACCAGACACACAATGGCATGGTGCAACCCGACAGCCCTCTATAATCGGGCCATTTTCCGCAAAAACTCGCGCACCTCGTCCCAACAACCGTAATACGTCAGAATAAACAGCATCGCCATCTCGCGGACCTCTTCATCGGTAGGAGTGGCCACGTTACTACTCTCGCCGATTAATTTTTCAACAGTTTTCGGAAGAGTAGTGTTCCCCTAATCCCTTGAAGAGATAGAAAGAAAAAGAAAGAGAAAAATAATCAAGAACGGCCTGAAGAAGTACGGTGGACGTAATGTGGCAAGAATTGAAAGAACATGAAGTACAATTGCTGATTGGTAGTTTACTAACAATAGCACTGCTTCTTACTGGGATAATCATCGGGAAGGCAATACGGGCAAGCAACAACACAGACGACAAAACACTGAAAGAATTCCAGGCGATAAACCATGTAGTTCAGAGCAAGATTGCAAAGTGCAATCAGGAGTGGATGGAAGGTAAACTCACAGATGCGGAGTTAAACCAATGCTATCAGGAGGCATATGCAGCAGGACAAAAAGTCTATGAAGAATACGAGTCGCAAACGCAAAACACGGAAGCCACCTCTGACACTCATACGCGCGTGGATATTACTACGGTAGAACCCCAAAGAAGCGAGCACAGCGTAAATATACTCTTTGAGGGCGAAGATGGTACCCAAATTAAAGTGCCTGGGCTGGTGGTAGGTAGTAATTGCTCGTTTGATAGCGCATCTAGCTGCACGCAACAGGTAAAGTACACAGATGTAAGCAAAGTTGAAACAACGGTTTCAGAATACGCGCCATACGTATGCATAAAAATCTGCTCCGAAGATCACAAAATTTGCTACTCCTGGACATGTAAAAATGCATCAAACACCAGAGAGTACGTAATCACAATACATAACAGCGGAGAGAACTCCTTAACAAACATGGATCTAGAATACATCAACTGGATTCCGCAGTATGTGGAAGCGATTGCTCCGAGTTACAAGCTACGCGAAATGGCTGAAGAAATGGGGCAAAAATATGGATGTACTAACCAGATTTGTGATATTGTAGCAACGCACGAAGTTCTGAGAAAGACGCTGAAATATATTCCAGATCCACGAGGAGAAGAACTTATCAAAGGGCCTTGGGAAACTTTGCGAGATGGTGGTGGAGACTGCGAAGATCAAGCAATATTGTTTGCATCATTTGCAAGATCGCTTGGTCTCAAGAGCGGACTTGCACTACTTGTACCAAAAAATCCAAACCAGGAAGGCCATGCTGTCAGCTACCTGTGCGTGAGTCCTGACCATGAAATAACACTGTTTAACGCGCTTAGAAGAATAGAAAGCGTACCGCAGTACTACCTTGCATTTCAAGATCCTGTGACTGGAGATGTCTGCTGGCTTGTGGATCTCACAACCAAAGCGCCAATAGGATCGGCAATATGGATTGATCCAAGCAAATACAAAACAATATTTATTGCCCCAGACGGCACAGCATACTTTGTAACACTAACCGAAAAAACCCCTTGAACGAGATGGTCTGCAAGATGGTGTTCACCACCCGCAGAAGCTGGAAGTTGAGGTAGGGGATTAGATGAGCACGGAAGAGAGCGAGGCAGAGCTAAGAAACATCACGATTCTATTAATTGTTGGGGGAATCCTCATTGCGGTATGCGGGCATGTGTGGAAGGATAGTTCGCTGCCTTTCAACACTCTTTCAAACATCTACATAGGTCTCGGAGTTGGAATCCTCGCAACCGTAATTGCAAGGAACTACTACCAGAGCTCGCAAAAAGAACATTACGAAAACAAAGACATGAGAATAAACGACACTTTAATTTTTCTTCTTGGAAAGGAGCTAGGTGAACTCTCAAAAAGTATCGATAGCCTCGAAAAAGAAGTCGCGGCGCTCCGAAAAACCATGGAGGCGACCACAAATGCAGATCAAAACCAAAAAGGTTGAATTCTACTTTGGACGCGGAGTGGGGATGGTTCTTGAGAGCCTGCTGGCAAAAGCAAAAAAGCGGGTCTGGATCGTATCGCCGTGGATCTCCGAGAAGTATGCCCGCGCACTCAACAAGCTGGCAGACAAAGGCGTAGATGTGAAGGTGGTCACATCTGACGATACTGGAAACTATGCGCATAGACGCGCGCTTAGGGAGCTCATCGGACTGAGGAAAATGGAAGTATCGGAGGTCGTTCACAAAAAGCGTGATGAGTTGCTCCTTGCAGCGGCAGTTATAGGTCTAGTCGGCTTGCTACAAATATTTTCAAATTGGCTCCTTGGTGTACTTCTGATTTTGGCAGCGGCTGGAATGCTTTTCATATACATGGGTGTGGATCGCGTAGACTACCAATTGGCACCACAACTGGTCCCCGACCCCAAGATCCATCTGCAGATATACAACTGGGGAGGGGGTGACGAGCAGCTGCACAGCAAGATTTACATAATTGACAACG
>JAADDH010000019.1 GCA_013154035.1 Candidatus Iainarchaeum sp.
AGGTTCGGGTCTTGTTCCAAGGCCTTGGTCAGGGACTTGACGGCCTTCGCGTATTCGCCCCTCATGGCCTGCTGAGCGCCCTGGGCCAGATAGTCTTCGGCGGTCTTGCGGAAGAAGGAAAGCCAGCCCCTCACGCCCTGCCTCCGTGGTGGCGTCTGATCCGGCGGGCCAGTCACATGCCCAGTCAGGCTCCGACCGTGCCGAAGATAACCATCATCAGCCAGTCCCTCATCGGTGCCCTCCTTCACTTCCGCGTTCGCGTGAGCCCAGGGGCGGAGTTTCCAATGATAATAAGCATGATATTGAGCCCAACTAATAGCTATAACTGGAGAAAGTATGGCCAGTATGGCAAGAAAAAACGCTTCTTCGTTGTGTCGTGCTGAATACATTCCAAGCAAAGCAGCTAAGACACTCGTGGAGGGGCCTAATATAAGTACCACTTTAAGCCCTATCTCGTCCTGCAACGAAGATAAATCTCTTGCTTTTTTAGGCGAAAGAATTGGCAACAGATAAACGGCTATAAATAAACCGGTCAGAAAAATAGCGATAACATTCCCCCAAAAGCCAGGCAACAGTTTACGCAAACCCATAATTCCCGCTATGAGGAATAGGGATGTCATATATATCTCAAAACAAACTGTACCAACCCAACGGATTACAGCTTTGTATTTACCTGGGTAGCGCCATATGCCCCATTTACAAACCATCGCTAGTATTATAAAAATTGCGAAATTTATAATAAAAACTCCTCCTTGAAGACGCCCATAAACTGCGGATGAGACCGCCAAAGCCATCAACCCCACACCGAATCCTAAACCCACCACAAATAGGATGGCCTTCCAGAAAGGATATTGGGCTATCAGCGGTTTATCTAGATTGCTCATTTCCTTTCCTCCCTAAGAAATTTGTTATTATTTTCTTGAGATACGCGGGCAGACCTGCTCTTTCGACAAGCCAGCCCAAGCCTATCGCGACAAAGGTCGTCACAACAATAACGCCCGCGAGTCGCGGACTTAATCCAAAAAATACCAGCGTCCCACCTACCACCGCTGCGGCGGCCACGCCCACAGCCACTGAGACCGCGAAATCCACCGCCGTCGCCCAGAACTCCCGGTTCCTCGCCGTTCAGTCCCAGAAGGTGGCTCCTCCCTTTTTGTCCAGGGACAACGATCCCACAAAAAGTATAAAGAGCCTAAAAAAGATCAATGTGCCCAAGCTCCAAAATATAAGCGATAATAGGAGGTATACAAAGCGAATTTGGCCATGCCTTACGCTGTACATTCCAATACTATTACCATTCATTTGTGTGGTGATTAATAACCTCTGCACCTCCCCCTCGGCTTGCTCGTGTTGCTACAATATTTGTGTGCACTCGCGAGAGAAAGGCATTGGCTACTCGTAGCAGGGCTAGCAACTACAAGATATCATTTTCAATATGAGCGCGAGATCGGCAATTTCCCTATTTGCCTACATCCCAGATATCTGGGTAAGCCACCTTTTGACGGGGCCACCGCCATTGAGGATGCAACCCATCTTGAATCAATTGCTCCGCTTGGCCTGTCGCCAGGTTTAGGCGGTAAATGTTGTAGCTGTCGCCTTCGCGACGGTGATAAATAAGCCATTGACCATCCGGTGACCAATCTGGCCGCGGCGGCCATCGCCACCATATCGCTGGCCCTCGCCAATTGCTAACGCCCTCCATGGGCTCTTGCGTCGCAAAAGTGGCCACCCGCCGAGCATGTTGCCCATCCCAACGCACCACGTATAAGCCATCATAGCCCGTGTACGCAAGCCATTCCCCATCCGGCGACCAGGTCGGGTTCACCCCTTGCCCCACAACCCATTTCTTATCTCGGTGGAAATCGTGCACCACAATCTCCATAGGTGTCTCAAAATCTAGCGGCCCCCGCGCATAAGCCAGCAACCCGCGCACAGAAATATCAGGGTCCCATAGGCGTTGTTCACAGCCTTCGACAAGCACGATCTGGCGAGTGCACCCAGGCCAGAGCAGGACGATCTGACTCCCAGCCTCATAAACTCCGTTGGCATCGAGGCGCAAAAGTAGAAAGCTTGTCACAAAGAAGCGCCCATCAGGCGTCCAACGAACGCGTCCTTGACCAAGGCCGCAACCCCACCAGCTAACCGAACCAATGGTATAGGAAGACATCCGTTGCGGTTGAAGGTCATCATGTTTGCGACCAATGAACCATCCGCCTCCTGGCCGGGCGTTACGCAGCCAGTCAGGATAGGGGCCATACACATACGCGGTGACACCTTGTCCAGGTCGCCAAACGAGATAATCCATTGACATTTCACGGAAGCGTTCGAACAAAACGGCCTGCTCAACATACCTCTTGAAAGCGGGCTCTTTACGATAAGCGTAAGCATTATGAAAGCTGTATTGCAAACCCCAAGCCAAGCTTTTCACAGCACCACATACGCCACTCAAAAGGAAAGTCATTCCCACGAGAACAACCCCTTTATGCCAGTAAGGAGGATAACCCTCCATCTAAATAATCTCCTCTCAAAAATAAGCACTTATTACGGCAAAAGAGCAGGGACCAACAAAGGTGCTGTTTTTACAGCAGCCGCGGTAATAGCTGCCGCCGCCCCAACTACGAGTGTGACCAGAGCAGAACGCACGGGCATCATTTCAACATAATAACCCGCTCTTGCTTCCGAGACGGGCAAGCCTGGCAAAGAAGGTTCACGATAACAGGCACATGGATAATACTCTATGCGGAGAATATAATCGAGAAGAGAGCCATAACGGAACCACACAATACGGATGCTTTTCCCTATAGCAATACTCGCCCCCTTAACCTGTAATTTTTGAGGCTTAAACCACGTTATATTTAGCCAGTAGCTTCTGCTTTTATACAGGTTCGGTAAGGTGGAGAAGGAAAGATGGAGAGGGCCTACAGAAATACTGAACACCGAACTCGCTTCACCAGAAGCATATTGCCCCCTTGCGAATGGCAACGCCTCGGTTGTCGACATATCTTTCGAGAAAGTAACAGACGTTACTGTTCCCCAGCGCGCCAGCCCTGCACCTAGCCAAGAAGAAAAGTGTACCTGGTCATAACGACCACCCGCAGCGATTACAAAGGGTAAATATTTAAACCTACTCTTCGGCAAATAGGGTGGTATATCTATTGGTGTGTTCTGGGAGAGAGACCTTATATTTTTGCTCGTCATACCAACCTCAGAATCAAAAGCTTACCTCACTTCTTGAATCCGATTATACTGTGCTCATACTTGGGTCTCCAACGCCTTGAACTCGACGGCCAAGAGGCCTGCTAAAAGTGCACCTTTTAAGATCAGGCGAGATAACAGCCACGACGAAAAGGTTCTCCAGCAACCATCGCTGTCCTCCCAAATAGCTTTTTGTTGCTATCCATCGACACCCTCGCCCCGCGGCACGAAGATGGTGCTTTACAAACAAATTTCCCAGGGCGGCACATAGCCTGGATGGGGTGTTTCATAATACTCTTTTATCCATGAGGGGTAATGCGCCTAGCAAAAGGCGTAGGCATATTCGCGCAGGGCCTGGCGCGCTTTGTGATGTTCGGGTTTAAAGAGGCCAAAGAAACGTTCGCCGTAATATTCCCATACGAAGGCTTCAAAAGCGGCGCTATAAGCCGGCTCGCCAACATTCAATCTTGTGGGAGCACGCAGGATTCTTAGCCGTTCGTCTTGCTC
>JAADDH010000012.1 GCA_013154035.1 Candidatus Iainarchaeum sp.
GTCTACCATCAGCGGTCGTCGACCTACCTGGAATGGATGATCAGCGAAATACAGAAGAATGCGCACGCCAAAACATCGACGAAGCGCCAAAGTACGAGGTTCTTTCAGATCGTCACCGGCGGAAATGTGACGTTCGTCAAGCAGGTGGTGGCTTATCTGAAAGAAAACGGCATGCGTGCCGAGTTGCAGTGGATATTTGGTCGGACGGATCGACACAGCGAGCAGCTGCAGAGACATCGTCAGCACCAGAGCATGTTGGTGGCCGTTGTCAACCGGCTGCTGTTCTTCTTAGTCTTCTTCGCCTACATCGGCACGTCGCCGCTGTTCTACGTGTGGCACGCCATTCTGCACAACGTCTATCTCGGCCTGAGGCGTAAGTCGTCGAAGGAGGCCGACCTGCCGCTGATCTTCGCTCTGCTCTCGGAAGAAAAGGAGATGGTGCAGCTGTTTCTCGACAACGGCGCCTCGATACACAGCCAAGATGGACACGGCAACAACATCTACCACTACTTGGCCGACATATCGGACGACGACCCGGCAAAAGCCATCCAGTGCCACACCATCCTTTGCTCGTGCTTCGACGACGTCGGCCAGCTCCGCGAGGTGGTCACCGAGCAGGAGAACGAGCTCGGCCTGACGGGCTTTGAGGCGATCGCCAAGTACGGCTCGCTGCGCTTCTTCCGACTGATCTCGCACGACGAGAGCTGCATAGGCAAGCCACTTCTGCGCGTCTCCAAGGACGAGATCTGGGCCGACACGCAGGACGAGGAGTATCACATCCTGGTCAGTAACGAGCAGGCGGTCGGCAGGGGCAGGTCGAGACGGAGCGGCAGGAGGAGCGGCTCGCGTGCGCACCAGACGGCGGCTAGGGCCTCGGCGGCGACGCCGCACCCAGTCAACCTGAACGTGCTCGAGTTCGACGTGTCGAAGTACGAGCAGGGTGACTTCCTCGGCCGCCAGTCCTACCCGCTTCAGCTGATCGCAAGCCGCGGCGTCGACGAGATGCCCGAGACGGACGTGAACGCCATCCTCGAGTCGAAGCTCGTCGGCCAGTGGATGGGCACGAAGTTCAAGCAGTACATGCCGTATTGCATGCTCGGACATCTGCTCTACGTCAGCGTCACCGTCATGCTGCTGTCGTACATTGCTCACCACGACGGCTATCCGTACCCATACCAGCTGCTTCCGCCATTCCTGAAGAACTACAGACAGGAGCTGGCCAAGCTCCTGAAGACCAACAGGACTCATGGCGTTGCCGTTAACATCACAGTACCATCATACGAGGTAGGACACCATTGCTCCCCTGCTCGTCGATGGGGGTAAATATTGCAAATGGGTTCGTTGTCGATTAAATACAACCAAATTCCTAGTCTGATGTATAACTGTGGTCGAGCTGTTTACAAAAATGGTTTGCTTTGATATATTTCTTAATCGTTTTCCTGTTGTTACATACACGTGTTTATGTGTTTTGCCACAAGGATGTAGCTTATAAATTGGAAGAGAACTCCAC
The DNA here is from genome assembly GCA_013154035.1 of Candidatus Iainarchaeum sp. Classification (GTDB taxonomy): domain Archaea; phylum Iainarchaeota; class Iainarchaeia; order JAADDC01; family JAADDC01; genus SZUA-1452. The sequence goes on from JAADDH010000012.1 coordinate 1,511, forward strand.
ATGTCTGGATACTCAGATATACGTCGTCAACGATCCTTATCCATTTCAAGGCTGTCAGATCGACGCCGCAGTCAAAATACACAGAGGTAACGTCTCCTAAATATAACTAAACTCTAAACACGAACTAAATGTGTTCTTTAATCCCCCGAAAAATTTCAAGCAAAAACCACACTGATGATTTGCCACCCCTACTGATCGGTGTCCATCTTTACTGACAGATTGCGACTCGATCACTCTCACCAACATCCTGGGCGAAATATTTATTATGAATCCGGAGGAGAACGACCGTTTGCTCCGAACCAACTGGTGGCTATTGTTTACAATCGCCGCCATCCTCGGCTCGATGGCGGTGCTCTACCTTATGCTGAAGATCGGCTTTCTCTGCGTGAACTACAATTTTCATGCGGCCACTCCCGTCGGAGCCGTGACGCCAATCCTCTCCCGACGCCTTCCTGGCTCCTACACCGACCGGCAGCTCGTCACCTTGATGTGCGTCTTCTTCGCCTTCTACGTCTACACGGAGCGCCAGCTGCGACTGCTGCTGACCAACATCGACATGCTGAGCTCGTTGGACGGCAGTCACGTGAACAGGACGACGGAGCTTGTCAACGGCGTTCTACGGAAACTCGACGCAGCTGTCGAGGACCAGAAGCGCACGGAGTCTATCTGCACGACGCTGCTCATCATCTGCCTCCTGCTGCAATTCCTGCACGCCATACACGCACTGCGCCTCCTACCGGGCATTGGCTTCTTCGTCATCACGACGAAGAAGATGGCCAAACATCTCGTCCAGTTTGCCATCGTCTTCGTCATCGTGTCGCTCGCCTTCGCCACGATCTTCCATTTCGTCATGCGCGAGAAGAACTGTCCGGCGCTGAAGATGGCCGGCTTCACGGGTCTGTCGGAGAGTCTCTTTTCCACCTACCAGGTAGCGCTGGGCCAAGGCGAGCACCAGTTCACCTATAATTTCAATTCAAAGCTCGCCTACACTACTTACACGGTCATCACGGTGTTGCTCCTGCTGAATTTGATCATTGCCGTCATGACGACCACAGCCCAGCAGCTTAACCGTCTTCCATGGAAGCATGCCCTCTGTCGGTTTGAACTGTGGGACGAGATCCTCGGCACCGAGGTGACCGTGCTGACGCTGAAGTCGCTTCTCAGACGGCTGATGGCCTGCGCCAAGCTTCTCTGTCGCGCACCTCGCCATCAGCAGCACCAGCGTCAGAATCTCTCGAGGACATTCGAGATCATCTATACACACAGGTAATCTAGTCAGTCAGCCGTCGGCCGAACCATATCCAACGTGAACACTGGATGCTGAGCCAGTGCTTTGTTCATAGATATCCGTATCTTGGCTAATGCCAATTTCCACCAGTATGCTTATTCTAGCTGATTCACGGCAAGTCTCCGTAAGTGGTCAATGTAAATGACTAGTGGCCTGTCCAGGCGACAATAGTATGACAATAAATTATGACATTATAATGGGGACGTTAATCGTTCTTAGTGATGAAAGACAACATTGAGTTAAAAATAAAATTCTTTTTTCCAGTCTTTCAATTTATTATCACGGAACAAAAATGGCTTTTATTTACATTCAGAAATAGAAAAGTCAAAGGAGTACAATTATTAACGACGATTTAAAGTGAAGTACTGTAATAACAAGAGTGCATTACACCATTGGCTTATAATGTCTAACGACAACATACTCTCTCGTTCCAAAAGCATTTCTTGATGTCATTACAAAAAGCCCTCGCTTCGACCAACCACATTCGAATGAATATTTCCGTTTATAAACAAACAACTATTAACATGCTGAAACGACTTCCTTATTATCCTCTTAATGAGACGTTGCGATGTTTACTGCTATTCTTATTTTGTCAACTGCTCATCCATCTGGTGCTCATCTAAAAATAACTGATGTGTTGGATTTATATCAGATTTTTTTATATCTAAACCACGTTTTTGTCAATTCCTTGTATATTTGTATACATTATTGCTAGAACGTTCCAATTGCCAAACGTCGCTTGCACTAACCTCAGATCAATGTGGTGCTCATTCACAAATTAAACAAATCTGAATTCGACAATATCATGGCAAGCACAATACATGCAAATGAAAAACTGGAT
>JAADDH010000026.1 GCA_013154035.1 Candidatus Iainarchaeum sp.
AACTACCAGCTGCCGGGAGACACGTATGGAAGGTATCCAGTTCAGTTCCTGGATCAGATCAAGGGAGCATTCTTCGCGGTGGACGGGCACGAGGGGCTGGACAAGGAGCAGATATACAAGGATATCATCCAGGACGTTGGCGGACCGGACGCCTTTGCCGACAACAACTACATCGAGCTGCCCCTCTACGTCTACCACGATATGGACTCGTGCACGGCGGTGAGCCTGAGGATCTGGTCAACGCTGAGGATGCTCAGTAGTGAGGGCGGACGGAAAGGTTAATACCCACGTGGTGCTAATTCTATACATGGGGGATGTAGAGATTGTGATAAAGGTGCCGGAAGGGGTGCCGAAGGAAGTGGTAGAGAAGGCTGTGAAAGAGCGTGTAAAGAAAATCCAGGAAATCAAGCAATTTGTGGGTGTTTTCAAAGTAAAGAACCTTAATAAGCTCATGAAAGAGGTGGAAGAGCAGTGGCATCTGTAATGGTAGATTCTAACGTTGTGCTAAGGCTCATCGCCGGCGAAGAACGTCTGGCACCGCTGTTCTCAGATCATATGACTTACTACAATGCTATCGTTTTCAGCGAGGTCGCATACCACGTAATTCTTGGAGAAACCGGGCTGAGAGTTTATGATCTAAAGAAGAGCCCCGAAGAAATGGAACGCGCGAGAAAGACGCTTGAAAAAATACGGCAGTTATTCGAAAGTATCTTGACTCCGCTCCCGATAACAGAGAGGACAGAAACAAGGGCGTGGGGGCTTATGGTAGAATACCACCTGCTACCAAATGATGCAATGATCCTTGCCTCCGCAGAGCTTGCTCGTCTGGATTACCTTGCCACGTACGACAGAGATCTGCTTCGGCTGAAAGAAGCACGAGTACCTATCGTTGAACCAGAAGAAATATTGGAGTAGATCTCTGGAGTCTTGCTTTGGGATGGAAGTAGAAAAAAGGAGAAGGGTTAAGAGATCCGAGGAACAAATTCTATACATGGGGGATGTGGAGATTGTGATAAAGGTGCCGGAAGGGGTGCCGAAGGAAGTGGTAGAGAGGATAATCAGCAAGGAGGTGGATAGAATAGAAAAGCTCAGATCCGTGAAGGGTATTCTGCCAGCCGAAAAGATAGACGAGGTAATAGAGGAGATCGAAGGTGGAACTGTTCTTTGATTCCAACGTACTGCTTAAATACATGGCAGGAGACGAGATGGCGGCACGCATAGTGGAAGAAAACAGCGGGTACATCAACAGCACAGTAGTCTCGGAGGTAACGTACGGATATATCAGGACAATCACAGACATGTCCCCTTTTGATCTAAAGAACCGATTCGCCACAGTAAACGTAGATTTGGAACCTGTGAGAACACTACTGGAGAGATTTACAGAGATTCCGGTCCCACCAGCCAGCACGATCCTGACAGTAATTAGCAAATACAAACTCCTGCCAAAACGATGCAACAATTTTAGCATCCATGCAAATGGCCGGAATAAAAAGTCTGGCAACATTCGATGCGGACTTCAAAAGGGTCAAAAACATACAGTTGGTTCCTGAAGAGTATTGGAAGTCAAAATAAACTAAGAAACGTAGCTGCAGACCAAGGGGGCTTTCTTCGCAGTGGACGGGCACGAGGGGCTGGACAAGGAACAGACCTGCTGAGTATGACAAATTTCTATCCCAACTTCCGAGGGTTCTGCTTGGAATAACATAAAAAGAAGGTGAAACTGAATATTATCATGGGATACCTTGAAGCGGCGAAGGAGAAAAACCTCGAGATACTTCTGAAAAAAGTCGACGCAAAACTAGATTATATTATTGGGGAAGAAGAGATAGACGAGGAAGAGATTGAAGAATTGAAGCGAATTCTGGCGGACATGAGGAAGGGCAACTACGTTCCGCTGGAAGAGGTGCTGGATTGATAGATGTTCGGCTGTCCAAGCAGGCACAGAAAACCCTGAATGATATCCAGCGGCAGGACAGGCAAAGAATCATAAATACACTCAAGGGGCTGCGAGAAACGCCGTTCCCAGCACACGCAGACATCAAGAAGATTAAAGGGCTGGCGGACACGTACCGAATCAGAATCGGAAGCTACAGAGTTTATTTATTATATTGACTGGAAGGAGAACGCAATCTACGTAATGAAAATAGACAAGAGGTCCCGAGCATATCGCGGTGTCTGAGGAGGGACATGGGCTGACTGCGGCGAGTTTGAGGATCTGGTCAACGCTGCAGGATGCTCAGTAGTGGGTGTGGACGGAAAGTTATTACTGGCCTGTGCTAATTCTATACATGGGGTGCGGTGGCTGGGGTGTGCGTCTGCGGGGTGGGGGCAGCCCCAAAACGATGGTGAAGACCGGGGATTAAACCTTGCGGCACAGAGCACATAGTGGAAGGAATATATACCTGAACAGCCGTTGTATATGCATGGGCATCTATGACCAAATAGAAGAGAAATACTACGAATTCATCGAGTGGGCGGCAGCACGCGGGCTACCCCTCGGACGCATCGCCATGGCAATAGAGGGAAGGGGGATCCCATCTTTACCAGTCGTGCTCATTCTCCTTGCAGTAATTATAGGGGGAGCGTACTGGGCATACATCACGCTCACTGCCCCGACATACGTAATAACAGTCTACGGACCGAACGGCCAACCCCTACCCTACTACAGCGTAACAATCGATGGGAACACGTTCACCACAAACGCAGAGGGCAAAATACTCCTGAAATCGCCCCCCGTAAGCATATCGGTTCCGAAGGTTGGATATAAGGTAGAGACGGTGGGGAAGAACCCCATAGCAGTGCGCCTCGTGGCAGAGGTCCACCGTGTCAGCCTCAATGTGGTGGACCAAGACGGTAAAACAATCCCGAGCGTCAGCGCACAGATCAGCGGAAGGACATCAAAAACGATCACGGGCAACCCAGTTGTATTCTACATGTCATACGACAAGGGCAAGGGGGACGTTGTCCCGTATGATGACGGAACAGTCCGCGTAACGATAAGCGCAGATGGATATGTGTCAAAAACGGTGACAATAACCTGGAACGAGGGCAACGTATCTACGAACATCATACTGAAGAGAAAGGCACCCCCTAAGGGTTCCCTCGTCATACGCACGGCACCTTCCATCAACGGAACTGCAGTGCTTCTAAAGAATGGCGTGCCACTCCAGAACACGGAAACAGTGATAAACGAGGGCTATGGAACCATAATGGGCATTCCCTATGGAACGTACACGCTGAAGATTACGATCCTATCAAAGGACGGAAGCGAGCAGTACGACCTGCCCGAGAACCAGCGCACGGTGACGATAAGCCAGCAGGTTACACAGGTCGTGATGCATGTAGTTGTGCCACAGCCCGAAAACAACGCGGAAATAACTGTGATTGACACAAACACGGGCAAGCCCCTTGCCGGCGCATACATATATGCCATCAACGGGGGAAAGAGAACGCCCCTCGGAAAGACCGGCGAAAATGGACAGGCGACCATATACATAAAATCACCCGTCCAGATCATCGTGGAGGCGAAGGGCTACTACGCATCCGGACCGATCTCCATACAACCAGGGGACAGGCGAACCATACAAATGCAGCCGGTGCCAAACGTTGGCAACGTAGAAGTCACGGTAGAACTCGCAGACAGTGCAGGAAACGTCCTACCCGTGGACAAGGCAAATGTGCAGCTCAGGACGCTGGGTGGCGATACCATCGCAGAGGCTGAGACAAACAGCGACGGTGTCGCCCTGTTCAAAAACGTGGGCGTGGGCACATACTTCGTCGTCACTGCAAAGGGAAACCTCTACGGAAGCGAGAGAGTGCAGGTAACAAAGGCAAAAACCGCGCAGGTAACCGTAGATCTGAATTCCGGCGCGACGCTTAACGTAACAACCGTGTTCACCGTAAATGGCGTGAAAACTCCCCAGTCCGCAGAGTTGAAAGTGGTCACAGAGGGTGGACACGTACTCTTCGCGGCAAAAACGAATAGCGAGGGGCAAGCAACGATTAAGGTTCCCCTCTACACATATGTCTTTGTTACTGCCCGATCCATCATCAACACCGTGGACGGAAAGCAAGAGATACAAGTTTCGCGCATCGTTCGCTACGACCAGCCGGGGACATATACCGTCACAATACCCATGGAACTACCTCGCCTGCAGGGCGTCCGGCTCGATGGGAACTACGCCGTGAACGACGGGAATGCATACGTGCTCAGCGGCGTTCCCGGCAGGGATTACTGGTTGAGCGCAAGTTACGCGATAAATAGAGGCACAACAAACGTCCCCATAAAGCTCGGGAGGTTCCTGAGTATCGAGCAAGTAATCACAAAGGGGACGGCAACAATAGGAAAAGACGGGCACACGGCAACACTAACGCTATCGTGCACCGGCGCGGACAAATGCGTTGGCCAGTTCATACTGGGGGTATCTCCCGATACGAATACCGTCACAGAGAACAACATAATTATCCAATCTACACGCGCGGAGCTGCACACCGGGCCGTGGGAGATTACTGTGGGCGATAAAAATGCATGGGCAATCATAGAAAATACAAGCCCCTTCGAGCTCGGCAGAACGAACACGGCGAAGATCGCGTTCGTGGCTATGCGCGAAGGTAATCCCACAGGGGCTAGCGTCTCATGCATGGCTGGGAAAACGATGTGCGAGGCGAATAGCCCCGACTGCATGATGCAGAATGTGCGAGTAGACGTTGCCGGGGCAAAATACACCACAGGATACGTAGAGTTCAATATAAACACGCACAACCCCACAACAGCATGTACAATCACGGTAACGTATGCGGACGGAGCAGCGGTGAAAATCCCGTTCACCCTCCACTTCCGCGGGCAATTAAAGACCCAGAAAATCGCAGTTATTCCAAGGAAAGCATACGTAGTAGATGGAGTAACTGCCGAGAAAAACGTGCCGATCACATACACCTACGCCATCATAGGCATTCCCCCCACCTTCCACATACTCAAATATGCAATAACGGACAGTTGCTCGTCCCCCAGCGCAAATTGGACAAGAATAGATGACAATGCCCTCGTGGTGAAATACAACGAACTACAGCAGGGAAGAATACTATGCATTCGATCATACGCACTCGGATACAGAGACGCCACGGCGACGTCCCAGATCATACACATCAAACCATACCCGAAAATCACAGTGCGCACAGCGATCGTTCCAAAACCACAACCATTGGGCAAGTATATGCTAATCTACGTTCCCGAACACGGAAAGGCAGAATTCAATGCATCATGCACAAGCCCTGACGCAAACATAAGCTGCGGGCTCAGGATGAGCGAAATAAAGGGGATAAAGATCGAGGTGAACGGGAACACACTCACGGTGAATGTAGGTAACACACCCGGCGGAACGGGGATTAACGCGACAATCACACCAGTAGTCTACTTGGACGGCAAAAGAGTGGGTACGCTACCAGACATTCCGATCCACATCCTCGTGCTGCCAAAGTGGACCGAGTGCGTGTCGGTAATCCCCGGTGCGGCAACGTATGTGAAGACGAGCGGCGCAGTCATTGGAAGCAACCAGATAGAGGGTGTAGTATCTCGCGTCCAGAAGCCAGGGTGCGATAGGTACACCATAGATGTATACCTCCTGTCAGACAACGGCAGAAAGAGCCTAGGCACGCTCGGCAAGAGCATGCAGGTAAAGACAACGGTAAAAACGCCCAACATACCGGGAGTCGCCACATACATCTCGCGCAGCGTCCAGATCTGCTGCACAAAGGGTTGCAACAGAAAATCCTGCTTTAGCGAGAGTATTGGAACCCTGTTCTACGTCAACAAGGCATTTACCGTCACAGCGACACCGAAGATCAGCAACGGGCAAATATGCTACGACCTCAAATCAAAAGCAGGAATAACGAGGCTCACAAGCACAGCACAGGGCAAATACTACATGCGTCTGCTCGAGGACATCGATCTCTACAACTTTGGAGGCACGAGCGGACTATACGTCGTCAAAACAGACAATCAGATTCCAGCAGAATCTGGAGTCCTGACTGCGGTGGCTCTAGATTCCACCGCACGAATAGCAGGAAAGGAATACCCCGTCTATGTGGAAGCACCTGGATCTTTCGCCCAAATAGACGCTCGCACGGCATGCGTGATGCCGACAAATATGGGGTTCTGCAAGATGTGGAACGCACGCCCCATACTGCGATTATTGGGCGCAAATGGGGCAACACTCAACAAAGAGGCGGAGATCGACGCAAACAAGCCAAAACTGAATGACATAGTCGCAATGGCGGGGTACAAGCTGTGGAACAAGATGAAGTATCCAGTCACGGTAGAAGTAAACAGTGATGGGAAGGCTGAAACCGCGACCCTTGCGCCCAACCAGCAGGAAATCCTCGCTAAAATCACAAAGGCCGCCGCAACGCCCGCTACGCCGCCAACACTGAAGACAATTATAGAAAGCGGGACAATTCACAGAGTTACGATCAAGGTGGCCTGTGCTGACGGCAACATAAGTATGGTAACGCGCAGGCCGGAACTGGTCGCAATGGGACCCATAACAAAAGAGGTGCCGCAAAGGGTGGCAGAAGAGATCGAGAAATACGTCAAGATCGCAAACCAATATCTATACGTGCCAGAGTCCGACGACCCCTGTGCGCAAATCGTAGCCAACAAAGACGTCTATGACGTAAGTCCAGAAGGCTACGCAATAGATATGCCCACGCTGCTAGTTGTCAACTCTCCCCAAGCTGCCATGGATACTAGCCTGAGCAAGATCGGGGTCCCCGTGGCAATTCCGCCAATGCACACGATACACACGGACATCGGTAACGCGATCATGCCCGTGACACCGTCCAACTACTACATCAACCAGAGCAAAACTGGATGGTACCACATAGATATCAATACGGACAAAGGAATCGCAGACTACGGCATAATCACATACATTCTGGATAGGAACGTCATACCCACCCTGGAAATGCTGAGGCAGAACAAGAACGTTCCAGTGAACGGCATCGAGTTCAACACACAGGACCTGAACGCGCCGCAGGGACTGCGCAAATATATTGTCCGCGTGTTCCGCGGGAAGAAGCAGGAGAACTATCTGCTACTGTCTGATATCCCGCTGCAAAACGAGACCAACGCGTGGATCTACGAGTGGAACGTAGACATAAACGCGATGCCCATAAAGATCTGCGCAGACGACAGGAACGTGGTCCACATCATCATAGGATCCGATGCAGAGTGCGAGACAAACACGGTCCCAGTAACGCTACGCTTCAGATACGACAACGGCTCAATCCTAGACGGAATGGCGCTCGTTATCACAAGAGCGGACAAGAACACAAGCAAATGGACGTTTGGACCCATGGCTTTCGCGCTGCTGAACAACAAGGCTCCCTTGCCAAAAGCGAACTGCGGCGACAGCATAATCGACCTAAAGAACACACCCGCAGAAGCAGCATTCGTACTAGCCCCGTCCGGACGGGTATGTGCATACAGTACGCCAAAACTAGGGGCAAAAACGGCATACTGGATGGCATGGGGCTTCAAAATGGGCGCATCAGTCTTCGGTGCAGAAGGTTCTGACGGCCCAGGCACGTTCTACCTACCACTCAAGTATGGAACAGGGGGAGCAGCCACGCGCCTAAAGGAGTTCAACGCGGTCGAAGAATACATATTTGCGCAGACCAACAAGAACATTTCCGGCGAACAGTACCGCGCAGAGAGCTGCACAGTAGACGACGGAAACAGGATTGCAATAATTGGATACTGGACGGAAAACATGCCCAGTTCTGTGGAGATCGTTGCGGATCACACGTGCACGGATGGCGCGAAAATTACGGTGGATGGCACAACATACTGCATACCACGCATCCAGTAACCGTCTACCCACCAGAACGGCGGGGGCACGTCTTCACGATAACGGGGACAATGCCGTGCCCCTGCCAGTACGCGTATCGAAGAACTGTTGCTTCATAGTTCAAATCCGAACCGGCATAGACCGGACCACAAGAAATGAAAACGGAAGACACCGCAGATATGCGGGCATACGCAGTAGGAACCTTCGAGCAATCGACAACGTGGTCTAGCACCAGCGGACCGTCACGAACTGCGAGGCCCTGAGAATCCTGGATAAGAAAATCCGAGAAGCGAAGCGCATCGAGGAAGCAAGACTGAGAGCGAGCGGTTAGAACATGCGCTTCGTCCATCCAGCGGAACGTCCCGAGCGCAAGGGCAGAAAAGGAGAAAACAACGAGCGAAGCCACAAGAACATCAATGCTCTCCATCGTTCCACCTACAAGAGGGTGCGGGGGCATTCAGGGTGCCGTTAAACAGGAGGGCTTCCCCGGGACAGCCACCCCTACATGCACCAAAGAGCGGGCAGGACGCACACTTCGTTCCGCTCAGATGTCTCTTCAGACGATCCCACGGCCCGGAGCGCCACACTGTGAGGAGAGAGTCCACACGCACAGAACCCATACGCAGATCAGGGTAGCGGAGAAGCAGACAGGGATATACGTCGCCGGTAGATGAAACAAAAGCGTGCGCAGTTCCTGCGGAGCAGGAATACAGAGAATCGGGAGATACTGGCAGTGCATCGCCCAATTGCCCACCAACCACGGGAACACCAGTCTTCTCAGCCTCTGCGCGCAGGGCTTCCACCAGATCCAAATACGATTGATATGATATTGAGGACGCCTGACGGCCCGTGGGGAGTCCCCAGCCCACACGGAATGCGGAAATACCCAGACGCGCAAGCTGTCGGTAGAGGGGCAGCGCATCAGAGCGGTTCTGGGGGAGTGCGGTGAACGCAACGGAGACAGGAATTCCTGCACCGATGAGCACCTTGACTCCCGCAAGCGCTCGGTCAAAGTTGCCCTCGCCGCGAATAGCGTCGTGCGTATCCCTCGTCCCGTCAAGAGAGATCTGAACCTCGTCTGTCAGCGGGTTCAACAAGCCTCGAAGATCGTCAATGCGCTCGGGTACAAGCGTACCGTTCGTGAGCAGACGAACGGCGAGTCCATTACGCTTGGCCGCGGCGAGAATATCCAGAAAGCCGGGATGGACAAGCGGTTCCCCGCCCGTGAGGACAACACGCACGGAATACTTGCCCATCTCGTTCAGAAGCGATACCCATCGTTCCGCTGGCAGCTCGTCAGGCAGAGGCTCCCCCGCAGAGACAAGGCAGTGTGTGCAGCGCAGGTTGCACGCACGGGTCAGCTCCAGTTCCACATCCACGGGATAGGACAAACGGTCATGGATGATACCGAGGGAGGCAAGGTGTGCCACAAACCCCGAAACATCGTAGCGCTTGCCATCGTAGGCGCGCATCTGGTTCAGGAGAACGCGGAATTCATCCGGAGGAGTGCGGGTGCGGAGGATCTCATACTCATCAGGCATCAGCTCAAAGATACCTCCGGACCGAGGGCAGAATGCATACCCTCGTCCCAGTTTCGGATCGAAGTATAGGAGCGGAGGCACGGAAAAAGAGGGGCGGCGATGTATAAAAACCCAGACGCATATTGGTAGGTGCGTCGCGGCTTCAACCTCTTCTCCATATTCGTAGGCATAACCATGATAGCCATAGCCATGGGTTTTGCCGTATATGCATACCAGTCGCAGCAGCACAGACTCGAGCTAATAGCCCCTCGCTCATTCGCATACCAGACATCTGCCGTGGCAGACTTCGTACGCGACGATGCCATGGCCACACTAACCGTAAGAATGCGGCGGGAATTACAAAACTTCTTCGCCACGCAGATCCTCACGCCGCCGCCAGACACATGGAACAACCTCGCCACGTTCAATGAATGGTTCCAAAACGACCTTGCCCAAAGCAAGACATTTACAAGCTGGTTCGCCCATCGCCTAGCATTTGAGCTCCAAACATACCAGAACATACAAATCGGCGACTACGCAATCAGCATAGATGCAGACGAAAAGCAGATGGCAACTGCGATAAGTCATGGATCCAAATTCATAATTCTTCCAGACGGAACGTTCGCGTACGTCCTGGATACAGAAGATCTGAGCCCATCAGACTACGCCGCGCTGCCAAAGGTAGTTCTAACAAAGGGGTTCCAGCAATCAGAGTTCCCCATCTTTCCCCGCAAGAAATGGTCGGTATACGTACCACTCAGAATAGACAAGGCATACTTAGTCGCCAAAAACGCCAGAGAAGCAGTTCTGGCAAACATAGATCAATATAAGCTAGCGATAGGTGCGTGTCAAAAGGACTGCCCTATGTGCGCAGTGTACGACATGCAGGGAATAACCCCTGAACGCATATACCCATCCCCAGACAAGGTAAAATCCTGCTTTCTCAGCACGGAAAAATACCTGCCAGGGGACAAGAAAAAAGAACCGATTCAGCTCGGCAGCGTCCAACACACGTGTACAAACCAGTACTTGGACCTAAACTGGGCAAAAACCGTTCTAAACGTGCCCGACTGGGTCGTAAACACCACAATACCCTGCTTCACGGGAGAGAAGTCCAACCAATACCACATAGACGAGAAGGCCTTTGCGCTATACAACATACTGGAGTACAGACTCGCACAACAGGCACAGAGGCTGGGCAAGAACGTGCGCATAGACCTGGACCCTGCCAGCTTCCAAACATATAAAACGATGCGCGTTTGTTCTCAGACTGCAATCTCCCTTTCCGCGTTCGTATCCTCTCAAATGCCAGGCATGGACTGGATTCTGAAGAAAATCGGGAGTGCAACGGGAATGGATCTGCTCGCAAAGGGCATAATTGGCCTGACTCCCTGTCAAAAAGAAGGATACCTGAGCTGCTCGGCGCCAACGAACTTCACGATAGTCGTTACGTGGACGGATCCGGATCTGAACTACAGCGTTGAGAATAGCCCGGCCACATATCACTTCCGAATAAACCTGTCCAAACCATTCAGCGGAATAGCCGCAGAACTGAAGGGAATTCAGGACGAGGTAAACCAGCTCCAGCCGATAAAGGAAGAAAAACCCATAAAAGTTCAGAAGGATCAGGCCCAAAAGCTGGACAAGAGCTGCGTGAACCGCCTGTTGGCAGACTGTATGGCGCAGTACTATGCCGCATACGCAGATTGCAACGCAACTCCCGACGTAAACGCAGACATGCAGAGCGCGCTTCAGAGCTACTACAAATCAAACCCCAAAAACCCGATCTGGGACGTGTGCCGATTCCCAAAATGGCCCGAAACTCCCGCTCCCTGCAAAAAGCTCTTCGAAATAAGCGCTGCAGAGATTCCGACCGCGTGGAGCCTGCCAATACTCCTTCCGGAGGAGCAAGATTGGAAAAACAGTGCAATAACAAACGCATACTTCTCTGAGTTCGTGCCGAAGGTCCAAGAATACGCCCACGACGAAAACACGCTCATAGCAAAGGGTAAGATAACAGACAAGGCATGCACCATGGCAATACAAGGACTTCTGGCGACGTTTGCCGAGAAGGGGTACTGCGCAGACTGGAACACCATGCGCCACGCCTGTCTGGCAGTATCAATGAATGGAAAAACCATGTATCCAGCATGCCCCGCAAGCAAGGACACAGCATACTCCACGTTCTGGCTGCACATATTCTCGGAGCCAGTAGGCACATGCGCATACGGCAAGGAGTCGCTGGCGGGAACGTAGCGGACAAGAAAGAATATATATACAGAACGCGTATTTTAGCACATGAGTGGTAACAACGCCGTGCTGGAAAAAATAAAATCAACATATTTCTCCCTGGAAAACAAATACTATGAATTCGTAGAGTGGCTTGCGGACCGTGGAATCCCGTTCAACAGAGTTGTGGACGCAATAGAGACGCGAGGCATACCGTCATTCCCCATATTTGCAGCAATAGTCCTCGCGCTGATCGCGGTGCCGCTCGTGTGGATTGGGAGTATGGTCTTCCAGCCGACATATATCATCCACATCACTGGGCCAAACGGCGCGCCATACACCGGGCCAGTGTACTTAGATGGAAAGCTGTTCTACGCGCGTGGCGGCACCGTAAAGGTGCACTTTAAGCCGGAATCCGTGTCGGTAAACATGAAGGGCGTAAAGGTATCCGTTGATCCATCCACGCTCCAGATCAAACTAGAGGCTGAAAAACACACCCTCATTGTAAAGGCGGTGGACGAAGACGGTCAGCCAGTAAGCGACGCGGTGGTAAAGGTCCTTGGAAAAGGCACAACCCAGACCGTAGATGGCAGCCCAGCATTCTTCACGCTCGAATATACGAAAGAAAACGGCGTCGTGGTTCCCTACGACGACGGCCATGTGAATATTATCGTTTCCGCAGACGGCTATGAGACAGCAACGGCCACGGCGAACTGGTCCGACGGAACACGGGTCACAAAAACCGTCGTGCTGAAAAAGAAGGAGGCGCCAAAGGGCGCAATCACAATCGTGACAAATCCAAGGATCAATGGCATAATACGGCTGTATAAAAACGGATTCTCGGTGGACGGAGGCACGGCAACTATTAACGGTGGCGTAGCAACACTCACCGGCATCCCATACGGAACGTATCGGGCACAGGTCATTGTATACCTCGATGACGAGGGACAGGATAAATACGTAAACCCAGACAACTGGTTCACAATTACCATCGACAAGCCAAGCACGAGCACAACCCTGAACATAAGCATTCCAGAGGCGCTCGCATCTGCCCAGCCCGTCACGAAAACGAGCCAAAACGACCTCGTGGCGACGGTGTACATTAAGACGCAGCCGGCCGTGAATGGAGAGGTAAAGCTCATGCAGAACGGGGTGTTCGTGCCCGGGCTGAGTGCAGAACTGAGCAACGGCCAGGCAGAGATTGACAACGTTCCTTACGGTAACTACACAGCCCAGGTTATCGTAAACGTCGGTGGAAAGCCGTATGTATCGCCGGACAACGCATTTGATCTGAGCGTCAATCGGGACAAGGTAATGAAGGTTGTAAACCTCACAGCACCAGAGGGGAACGTAGGGGCCAAGTCCGCAAAAATTTACGTGTACGACGCCCAAACAAACGGGCCAATCCGTGACGCAAAAATTCTCCAGGTCATAGATAATGATTGGATTCGCGTTGCAACGACGGATAGCAACGGAACTGCGACGATCATTCCCGCGGAAGGCGCTGAGTATGTGGTAAAAGCAAGTGGCTACTACGTATCGGATCCGTTCTCAGTCAGCAATGGCGAAAAGAGGTCGGTTGCACTGACACCGATCCCGCACGAGGGGAACGTAGAGATTACCGTGCTAAACAAGTTCGGGCAGCCGCTTGAGGGCGCCCGCGTCCAAATCACAATAGATGGTAAAACGGTGGCGACGGGAAACACCCGCACAGACGGTACCGTTCTGTTTGCAAACATACCCGCAGGCACCTGCAAGGTCACGGCGCACTACGGCGCATACTCGGGAACCAAGACAATCACAGTCCTTGACAAGCAAACGGTCAAGGACACTGTGACAGTATATGTGTACGAAAGAGTGGACGTGCATGTGAGGTTCCTTCAGAACGGCATGGAAAACCCAGTAGTGGCAACCGTTACGATCATAGACAAGGCTGGCAACATCGTAGTTGGACCGAAGACGACCAACGGAAACGGAGATATCACCCTTGAGATACCACAGGGCACGGTTGCAAAGGTCGTGGCGTCGGCCAAGATAAATATAGGGGGCGAGTACAACACATTCTCAAACGAGACGGGATACATATCGTTTAATGAACCAAAACGCGTCAAGATCCTGATTGCACAGAACAAAGAAGGTATACTCGAGCAGTACACAGCGTATGTGTACACATACGACGCGGATACCAACATGCCAATCTCTGGTGCAGAGATCTGGACAGATACGAATGGCACAAATACAAAAATCGCCGAAACAAATGCGGATGGAATCGCGAGCATCATTCTGAGCAAACAAATCACGGTATTCGTGACCGCCCCACACTACTACGCATACCCAAAGTTCCAGATCCAAGCAAGGCACGAGTACAAAGTGCCATTAAAGTATGTACCAAAGGAGGGCAATGTAGTTGTACTCATTAAGGACGTGACGGGCAATCCACGCGCTGGCGTACCCGTGATGCTCGTGGCAGAAAATAGCAAGAACGCGATACCTCAGTCGAAAATAACGAACTCCAAAGGAATAGCCAAGTTTACGGACATCCCAGTAGGCAGATACCAGGTAAAGGCCCAGATGCAAATGGGTAGCGGATACTATGGAGCATACGGTGAGGTGACCGTCCAAGATCAGAAAGAGGTTAATGTCATTCTGCAAATGGATCTCTACGCCCACGTAACTGTGCGCACACTGCTCCAATACAAAGGAGAAGAGCTGCCAGTCGACGCGAACGTAACCGCAATGAGTGCAAACGACATAAACAAAACATACGCGAGTGGGGTGGCACATGGGGGAACAATCACAATTCCTGTGCCAATAAATACGAAGATAATCATACGTGCAATAGTAAATGACCATGGACAGCTACTCTCTGCGGCAGAACCGCCAAAGGAATATTCTGGAAATACTGCAATCACCCTGATCCTACGTAAGCCAAAAGCACCCTTCGCAGAATTGTCCAACAAATACGCGACAAGCGAGGCGAAAAAACAGGTATGGGTTGCAGCGCCGGGCGCAAAATATGCGTGGATCGTGAACTACGGCTGTAACAGGAAGTGCAACATCCCCATCCACATCGATGGGCCCGCAAAGATCGGGGACATCGTGGGCGCCGCAAACTACATGATGAACGGGAGCGGCACAGACGCAAACGTGGATGTAAGCTGCTACGGTGGAAGCTGGTGCGAAGGTGCGTTCACGGTATTTGTCGAGCCAGAAACGAATGCACCTGATGCGATAACGCTAAACGTGGATAAGAATACGGGCATCGTGCACAGCGGACCTGTGGAGATGTACCCTGCCAATGGATTCTACGCACCGCTGGTCGTCGGAGGCAGTGTCGGACAAATCCAGCGCGTGACAATCCCCTTCGAAATAAACGGGACATATACAAACATCTCCGTGACGTGCGCAAACCAGCCGAAGGGCGGTTGGGCAAAGGTCATAGACATTAAAACGAACAGCAAGGGCGGATACACATCTGGTATCATTGATCTGAACGTATACCCCACGCAGAACAGCATAGGTTGCACTGTTTTCGCGGACAAAAAACAGGTCGGCACGGCAACGCTCAGCTTCCGCGGGCACCTGAAGAGCATGATCGTCAAGGTAGCCCCGCAGAAGATATATTGTGTGGGCGGATGCAAGAATCGTACCGAGACGATCGAGGTTAATGCGTACGACGGAAGTACGGGCGATCTGCTGGACAACTACACAGTATCCTACAAGATTGCCAAGAACTGTGACGATAAAACAATAAAGTGGACGCCTGCACAGGCATACACGGTAATAATACCGGACAAAAACATACACAAGGGAGATTTCGTCTGCATACGCGCCGAAAAGATTGGATACGTCCCTGAGACGAAAATTATTTCTGCCGCAAAGGTAGAAGCGCAAGCCGAAGCAAGAATCGTCGAGAACGCATCCCTGATTGGGGGAGAGTTCTACGTCGGCGTTTCGGACTTCCCCGTGAAAGTACTGGTTCGGTGCGGGACGTACCCGCAGAGCGTTATGACAGGCTGCCACGTGGAGATCCCACCAAACACGCTGGCATACAAGGAGGATATTAACCAGCAGACGGGAGTAGGCACGGTGACAATAACAGGGTTTACGAGCGCATTCAAGAAGCTAGTAGATAAAATGCCACCGGGTAGCACAAAAACAATAGAAATAACCCCAGTGATAGACATTTCCGGCGGATGTCAGATCAAAGGCACGCCCGTGGATTTCAACGTATACATGCCGAAGCCGTGGCAGAAATGTGTGCGCGTGGAGCTAAACGCTCCAAAGATCTTGCTGGACGAAACACACTACTATCAGATCGGGAAGACGTTCCTAGAAAAGCTGGGAGATTACAGGGTCGTTGCAAGGGTGGAGTTGAACAACGAGGGCGACTGCAAGGTGTACAGACAGGGCATCGATGCAAACCTCTTGGTGCGGGCATCTGGCTGGACTGGAGTGAAGGAACACGTGCAGAAGATGGGATACGTCTACGTACTTGCCCCAACAGCGGCAGAGGTCCAGCCAGGAATCAGCAAGTACACTGCAAGCATGACTGTGTGCTATAAGAGCGAGTGCAAAACATTCGCAAAGAAAGACGGGAACCTGGTAGTATGGCCAGACCTGCGCAACATTGCCGTAAACATCAACTCGAAGCAGGGGGGAAAGATTCTTCTGACAGTGGCGGGACTGCCAGAGGGCTGTAAAATAGTCGGTGGGAATAATCCTGGGAGTATCGATGTC
>JAADDH010000025.1 GCA_013154035.1 Candidatus Iainarchaeum sp.
AACCCCCTCCGTCCGCGATATCCCTTTCCACCCCCATCTTTATATACGCCGTGTTCTTTATCAGATTGATGAGGCAGCATCTTGAGGCGCTTCGCAGACGCGCTGAGAAAGCAAAGACCCTACACCCTCACAAGCTCGCCCTGGTTTCAATATCCCAGTCATTGTTTGTGTTTGGTGTCATTCTCCTGATCCTTGCTGGCAATCTTGACTATTTTGTCCGCGCCTCGAGGTCTGTCCAGATCGCGTATTTTTTCCTCGCTCTTGTGTCATTCGTTTTCGCATACGTTGCGTACGATCGTGTTCGAGAGGTGGATTTTCTCGATTTTCTGGCAATGATGGTATATACGCACCACGCGCGCTCTGTACCTCACGGCGCGATCATTGATTCCTCTGCGTCTCTGTTCCTCCTCGGTTTGATCGTGCTTGCGATCGCGCCCCTGGTATATCTACGATACGCGTCACCGCTGTATGGGGCAATAACGCTGGTTTCCGGCGCAATACTCGTCGTCATTTCGGGTGTTGGCTATGTACTATCACACAAGGCGTATTCCGCTTGAGTATCTCGCTCTTGTGGTAGCCGTAGTCGCGGTGCTCGCTGCGCTGCTGTACACGCCCCATCAGGCGGTATTGGCCAGCGGTTATAGCCATCTGCGCGTGCTTATGGCCACAGAGTCCGGCAATGCACTTCACATAGTACTTTGGTTACCCGCCGCACAAACCCTTGCAGTTGCGGGGGATGCCAACGCAGATCTTGGTGCTGTGCCGCCCGGCGTGTACGAGTTTTCCATATCTGGGACCTCTGCCAAGACCGTCCACATATGCTTTGTTTCTGCTGAGTTTAACGACTGCGGGATGTTGCGTCCTCTCCGCGTGTCGTGATCAGATTTCTGCGAGAATTCGTTCGGCCTTCCATATATCGTCGAGTTCCTTGTCTATGCTTGCCTTTTCAGCATCTGTATCTAGCGGCACCAACTCCGCGCTGCACTCTGGGCATTTGAAGTCGTACTCCATTGCTACCTCAAATGGTTCCCGCACGTGGCCCTCTGGGCAGACGAAGAACATGAATTGGTCCAGTTCCTCGCGCTTCTTGCGTAGCTCCTCTTCCCGCTCCTTGAGCTCCTCAAGAACTGCTTCCTTTATCTTCTCCTTCACGAGGAACCACGTGTATGTCCACCAGCCCGTGTTCTCATCCCGCGTCTTTGTGTAGTCGGCGATGCCCCAGAAGTGCAGGCGGTTGAACACCGCGCGAACTACCGTCACCTTTACACCCATTTTCTCTGCTACCTGCTCGTCTGTGACCGCGTTCCCCATCTCCAGAACGAGTTTCAGCACAGGGATCGCATTCTCTCCGCCCTTTTGCGTGAGAAAATCTCTTACAAACGGCAGCTCAATGAGTTGTAGAATTGGGTCCGTTTTTTTCGCCACGTGTTTACTTTGTTCCGAAATCTTTTTTTACTACTGACTTTCCCCGCGGGTTCGGTATTATGCTGAGCGCACCGCCACTGAACGTCTTGCGCAATTCTGCCCCGCCGAATATCCTATCCAGTGTTATCGCAAGGGCCGCAATTTCGCTGTGTGGCTGATTGCCCACCGCCACGTTGTAGTCCGCAATCTCGTAAACCTCTCGCGGGACCTTTTCCGCTCCAACGACTATCAACATATCTGTATTTTCCTTTAGTTTGCTTAGCTCGCCCGCCACGTCGTCTACATGCAGCCCGTACATCGTGAGGTGGATAATCTTTCCCCCAGTCTCTTTCCACTCCTTCAGAACGCGGCGCCAGTCTGCGCGGTACTCTACGTGGAACGGGCCTCCCCAACGATCTGTGACATCTCTCCACGTCTGCAGCACCTTTTCGTCTTTCTCTCCACTTAGTATTATCCCGTCTGCCCCGAACGCTCTTGCCACCAGCCCTACGTGCGTTGTGACCCTCTTGTCTCGCTCTTTTCTATGCCCCAGCCGCAGAACGTATATGCTCACTTTCAAAATATGTTTGACAACCGTTTTATTCATGAAGGACGCCCTGACGAACTACGACGTGCATGTTCTCGCCCGCGAGCTTGCTCCCAAGCGCTTCTCCAAAATCGTCCGAATCTCTGGGGGCTACAAGATTAAACTCGTCGGGGCGCCGGATCTTCTCTATTTGCCCCCGCTCCTAATCCCCACGCAGTATGTGATTTCTGCAGATCGCCCCGACAACCTTGCCATCATCTCCCGCAAGCGTTTGGGCAACCGCAGGATAACCTCCGTTTCCCAGCTGAACTTTGACCGCATTCTGCGCTTTGATACTGAGGATGGGTCTATCGTTCTTGAACTCTTTGGCGATGGGAACGTTATCCTCACAAATGCAGATGGTGTGATCACATATGCCCTTCACGAACGTGACTGGCGGGACCGCAGCGTGCGCCGTGGTGTGCTGTACACTCCCCCTCCCGCCCCCCACATCAATCCAAGCATCTCTTACGATGAGTTTGCCCAGATTTTTACCGCAAAGGATGCCGTTCGCTCTCTAGTCCGCGCAGGGGTTCCGCCCGTTTTCGCGGAAGATGTTTGTGCCTCTGCAGGGGTTGACAAGCAGACGCCGGTTCACGATCTGACTGGCGATCAGATTCGCGCACTGTACGATGCACTCCTTGATCAATTCACCCGTTTGGAGCATCCAGATCCCGTTGTGGTTCGCCAAGGCAGTGAAGTCGTTGACATTCTGCCGTTCCCTGTGGCCAAGTACTCTGACGGCGACTATGAGTTGGACCACTATTCTACCTTGTCCGAGGCGCTGGACGTGCTTACCCCCACGCTCGTTTCCATTGCTGCCCAACCAGAACCCGACGAAGAGCGCGATATGGTGTCATTCTGGAAGAAACAGCGCGACGACGCCGCTCGCGAGCTAGCCGAGCTGGAATCCATGCTGAACGAGGCATATACGCATTCCAACGAACTTCTCACGGCGATGTCTGCAGCAAAATCCGGTGCTCAGCCTCCGCAATCATTTGGTCCGTTTCGTCTGAAGCGGTGGGATGGAAGAGAAGTAGTGTATGAGTTCACTCCTCAGCCCTGATGTTCCCCTCGTCCACAATGACCACATCGCTGACTGCGGTCACTGCGGCGTAGGGTATGCGCACGATGCGCTCGCTCAGGCCGAGCTTGCGCGCCGCCTTGCTGTCTGGAGACACCTCTACGAGGAGATCCTCCAGCTCGCCGGACTTCTCGTCAATGAGCAGGTCTATGAGCTTCCCTAGTTCCTCACCGCGGTTTGTGAACACCTTCTTGCCGGACATCTGCTTTGCGATCGTGTACTTGAGCACATGCATCACCTGCTACTAAAAATTTGAACTACTTTATAAGCGTTTCCCGGGAAATCCGTGTTATGTATAATACATCCAAGACCATGTTTTTTATTCCTATTCTCGCCTTAGGATTATGCCAGGCCTATTTTTATTGGGCCCGTAGCTCAGCCTGGCAGAGCATCCGGCTCTTAACCGGAGTGTCGGGGGTTCGAATCCCCCCGGGCCCGCTACACCAGCTGCTCTGGTGGCCCGCGTCCTGCGTGCGCTTCGCTTAGCAGGCCATTAGTAGGGTGTTGAGCGCAGCGAAGCA
>JAADDH010000045.1 GCA_013154035.1 Candidatus Iainarchaeum sp.
CATTCGCGGGACGTCGCTACGTTAAGGGACGAGATGTGTTTGACATCTGGTGGCTGAGACAGCGAGGCATCGAGGTGGACCGGGATATGGTGCGCAGGAAGATGTCAGATTACAGAGTGCAGCCTGATCGCTTTCGTGAAAACCTGGATCGCCTGACACCGGAGAAGGTGCGCCAAGAACTGGAACGTTTCCTGCCCCTGCGCTATCGGACCCAAATCCTTCGCCCAGATGTTCTGAACGCCATCGTGGAAGAAGTGCGTGTGTGGCTGGAACAGGTGGTGAAATGAGCACATATTATACCCTTGACCGCTGGATTGCGTTGCTACAGGATATGGCCCGGCAAGGTGGGGACTTTCTCACGCTGCAAGGGTTGCGCCAACTGACCGGATTGAGCGAAGGGGCAGTGCGCAAGGCCGTAGCCCGGTTGGAGAAAAAGGGCTTCCTGCTGCGCGTGGGGCCCGGCCTGTATGCCAACCGCTTTGGGCATCCTACCCTGGAGGCGCTGGCCATGATCATCGGCGCGCCCTGTTACATCTCCTTTGAAAGCGCCCTGGAACGTTACGGAATTCTTTCCCAGATTCCTCTCGTGCTCACTTGTGCCTCCACATCCCGGTCAGGGCTGCGTCAGACCCCGTTGGGGGAAGTTGTCTTTCATCGCCTGCACCCTCGACTCTTCTTTGGGTATCGGAGTGAGGACGGCATTTTGTGGGCAGAGCCGGAAAAGGCGCTGTTAGACTGGATATACCTCCATCGCAAGCGGTACGGGATGACCCCGGCGCTGGACGAGTTGACGCTGGATGATGTGGATTGGAAACGTCTCCGGGAATGGTCTCGCCTCTACCCCCGGCCTGTACAAGCAGTCGTCGAGGATCTTATGTTGCAGAAACAGCAAACGTTGGTGAGTGTTTGAGTTGGCCCTTCTTCAACGAAAGAAAAGGGTATTGAACGCTCGCTTTCCTCTGAGGTACGCCTTACGAAGTGGCCCATAGGTAACTTGCGTCAAATAAGATGACAGGATGACCTCCTGTTTTCAGCGGTGTTGCCCTCTAAGATAGTCCAAGCTATAATAGTCCAAACTATCATAGTCTTGCCCATCTTAAGGAAGGGCACTCATGTTCACCAACCGCGAACGCGAACTTGAGACTCTGGAGAGGGGGTACGCCTCGGGCAAGGCTGAACTCTTCGTCCTCTATGGGCGTCGCCGGGTGGGAAAGACGGAACTCTTGCGGGAGTTCTGTCGCGGCAAACCTCATATCTTTTACGTGGCCGATTTGGGCACGGAAGCCACAGCTCTGGCCGAATTCACGCGTCAAATAAGCACCTTCGCTTACGGCCGTCCGGATGCCATCAGTCCCTTTGCTTCCTGGGATGCGGCATTCGAGTTTCTCGTCCCCTATGCCCGGAAGAAGCGGTTGGTGATGGTTCTCGATGAGTTCACATATCTGATCGAGATCAACAAGGCTATCCCCTCCATCCTTCAACGCCTTTGGGACACGCGTCTGAAGAACACTCGCCTCATGCTTATCCTCTGTGGCTCCTATGTGGGCATGATGGAACAGCATGTCCTGGGGTACCGCGCCCCGCTGTACGGACGGCGTACAGGGCAATGGAAATTGATGCCCTTGGATTTCTGGGCAGCCCAGGCCTTTCTCCCCCATTTCAGTACCGAGGACAGGGTGCGCGCGTTCGCCATCCTGGGAGGCATTCCGGCATACCTGCCCCACTTTCAAAATAGTGCAGACGCACGGTTGACACGTCGGTAGTGTGAAGTAGAATATGAAGTGGAATTCATATTTTGGTACCGATAGGGAGGACGTATGCAAAAGGTGATAGGCGTGACCGAACTGCAACGGAGGTTCCGCTCCATTTTCGACGAGGTGGCGAAGAAGGGCATTCCCTATGTGCTGACCCGCGGCAGCCGGCCGGAGGCTGTGCTTATCCCCTACGAGACCTTTCTCCACTACCAGGAACTGGAGGAAAAGGAGGTGTTGGCCCGGTTTGACCGCCTGGTGGCACGCATGGCCGAGCAGAACGCCGCGCGCAGCGACGAGGAAGTCGCGGCGGATGTGGACGCGGCCCTGGCGGAGGCGCGGCGCTGATGCGCGCGGTGGTGGACACGAACATCCTGGTACGGGCGCTCATCCGCCCGCAAGGCACGGTAGGGCCTATACTCCTGCACCTTCGCCGGGGAGATTACACCCTGCTTTACAGCGACGCTATTCTGGAGGAACTGGTGGACGTGCTCAACAGGCCCCGGATTCGGGACAAATATGGCCTGAGCGAGGCGGACATCCGTACTGTCATCGCCCTGATTCTCCTGCGCGGGGAGTACGTTGCCCCTCATATAACTATCCACGCCTGCCGTGACCCGCATGACGACAAGTTTCTTGAGGTGGCGGTGAGTGGACAGGCCGACGTGATTGTCAGCGGTGATGAGGATCTGCGTGTTCTTTCGCCGTTTCGCGGCATCCCGGTTGTTTCCCCACGTGAGTTCCTGGCCATGCTGAGAGGGTAATACCAATGTCCCAAACTGATCCCAAACACCAAAACCACTGGCAACTTATCCTGCTTCTCCTTGCTGCCTTTGGCGTGCCGGTGGCCGCGGTAACAACTCAGTTTGAAAGGATTACAACCAACCCCTGGCTTGCCCTGGCACTTTTTGTGGTTTGGGAACTCATTGTGCTCGTTATCGGCTTTGTAACGGACGTATGGGGAAGATTGCGCGAGATTTGGAGTGAGAGGGCAGCGAAATGGATTGACCGACGTGTAATCGCGCTTCTCTCCCGGTATCGGAAGAAGTACGAAAAGCACCTGATGTACCGCCATCGGGATTTCGATGTCAAAGGATTGGGCACACAAGGGCCATACACCCTGGAACTGGAAAAAGTTTTCGTTGAGTTGCGATTGCAACCGCAAGCACCTCACAAGGCTTCCGTCGATCCCGTTCGAAAACCTCCAAAGGAATTGCAGGAAGGACGCCACGTTATCTGGGACTTCTTGACTTCGCCTCATCTTCTGATTCTTGAGCGTGAGCAAGGGATCTACGGCTTTGCCCATTTGACATTTCAGGAGTACTTGGCTTCGGTCCATGCTATTGAAAACCAACTTTTGGACAAGTTAACAGCCCACATTGAGGATTCCTGGTGGCATGAGACCCTTCGCCTCTATGCAGCCCAAACCGATGCAACCCCTGTACTGGAGGCCTGCCTGCAGGATGATCCCCCTGCCGTAGCCGCACTGGCACTGGCTTTGGAAGTGGAACCAGAAGAGATCAAATCTCGCGCTTAGAACAATTACGTGATGAGTGCGTGAACCTCTACTTGGATTTGGTCATCTTGGAAGAGCGCATCGCTGGCCGTATGCCTGCGGTAGAAAGTATTCGCGTTGTGCGTGAGCGAATCGAAGAATGAAACAGCCTACACCTGTTGAAACGGAAGATATGGCCATGTTGTGTCCGCCGACCAAGATAGTCTATACGAAGTCCGATATCCAATAGAATGTGCAGGAGGAGACCATGGAACGACCCTGGTTTCAACACTACGACAAGGAGGTCCCCCATTCCTTGCAGTACCCCCGAATGCCC